>DAOLRO010000219.1:0-4675 GCA_035418665.1 Phycicoccus sp. | reverse complement strand
GCCTCGAGGAGGTCTTCGTCGTCGAGGACAAGACCTCCTTCCTCGAGTCGCAGGTGCGAGATGCTCTCTATGACCTCGACGATCGCCCGCGGGTCATCGGCAAGCGCGACCGGCTCGGGCACCCGCTCGTGCCGGCTGAGGGCGAACTCACCCCGGGACGCCTCATCGGCCCTCTGCGCAGGGTGCTCGGTGATCTCGTGCCGCTCGCTGCACCGCCCCCCGAACGAGTCTCTCTGCCGCTGCTGCCCATCGCCCGCACGCCCTACTTCTGCTCCGGCTGCCCGCACAATCGGTCGACGGCTGTGCCCGACGGTTCGGTCGCCGCCGGCGGCATCGGCTGTCACACCCTCGTGACCCTGTCCCGGCGCACGGACTCAGCCGTGACAGGCTTCACGCAGATGGGCGGCGAGGGTGCACAGTGGATCGGCCAGGCGCCCTTCACCGCCACGCAGCACATCTTCCAGAACCTCGGCGACGGCACCTTCTGGCACTCCGGCCAACTCGCCGTCCAGGCCGCAGTGGCCGCCGGGGTCAACGTCACCTACAAGTTGCTCCACAACGACGTCGTCGCGATGACCGGTGCCCAGGACGCCGAGGGGGCGCGCGGCATCGCCGAAATCACCCACAAACTTGCGGCTGAAGGTGTCGGCCAGATCATCGTCGTCGCCGAGGAGCCCGAGCGACACCGCCTGCGGGACTTCGCCACCGGCACATTGCTCTGGGAACGCGAGCGCCTGGACGAGGCGCAACACCGGCTGCGGGACGCCCCTGGGGTGACGGTCCTCATCTACGACCAGCACTGCGCCAATGACGCCCGCCGTCAGCGCAAGCGCGGCACTCTGCCGACCCGCACGACCCGCGTGATCATCAACGAGGACGTCTGCGAGGGCTGCGGCGACTGCGGCGTGAAGTCCAACTGCCTTTCGGTGCAACCACTTCCCACCGAGTTCGGCGACAAGACCCGCATCGACCAGACCTCGTGCAACACCGACTACTCGTGCCTCGAGGGCGACTGCCCCGCGTTCATGACGGTCGAGATCGACCCGGAAGCAAAGCGCCGCCGGACAGACCTGCCCATTCCTCTGCCCATTCCTCTGCCCGTCCTGGATCCGACCTGGTCGGTGCCAGCCGGCACCCAGTCAGTGCTCCTCACCGGGGTGGGCGGCACGGGCATCGTCACCGTCAACCAGGTGCTCGCCACCGCTGCGCTTCGCGCGGGGTATGCCGTGGAGTTGCTCGACCAGATCGGCTTGGCGCAGAAGGCCGGTCCCGTCATCGGGCACCTGCGCTTCTGCGCCGACGGTCCGCTCGACCCCTCCAATCGGGTGTCGCCGGGCGAGGCCGATGCCATCCTCGCTTTCGACCTGCTCGCGGCAGCCGACCCCTCGAACCTCCGTTACGGCGATCCCACTCGGACCATGGCCGTGGTCTCGACCTCCACGACACCGACCGGGCCAGAGGTCTACGACCGTTCGCTGCACCAGACCGGGACGGACGAGTTGCTGGATCGACTCGCGACCGCGTCCGTCAGCCAGCATGCCGTCGACATGCTGGCCGACTCGGACGCACTACTCGGGTCGACGACTGCGGCCAACCTGCTCCTCGTCGGCGCTGCCGTCCAGTCCGGCGCACTCAGGCTTCCGCCCACTGCGGTCGAGGAGGCGATCGAGATCAACGGGGTTGCCGTCGCCGCCAACAAGGCCGCCTTCCAATGGGGACGGCTCAGCGTCGCCCACCCCACGGCATACGAAAAGGCTGTGGCGCAAGCGAATCCGAAGGTGCAGTCGGAAGCCAAACCCGACCCGGCGACGCTCGTTCCCGGCCTGCGGGCTGCGACCTTCGAGGGGGAGACGCGACGCCTGGCCGGGCTGCGCGCCGTCGAGCTCGTGGGCTTCGCCGACTTGGCGTGCGCAGAGGACTACGTGCGCGTGGTCGATGCCGTCTGGCGGGCGGAGCGATCGGTGACCGAGCGGACCGACCTCTCGGAGGCGGCCGCGCGCTACCTCTACAAGTTGACGGCCTACAAGGACGAATACGAGGTGGCCCGGCTGCTGACGAGGCCCCGAGCCAAGGCGCTTGCAGAGGCGGCCGTGCCCGGTGGGACGGACCTGACCTTCAAGCTCCACCCGCCGATGCTGCGGGCCATGGGGCGCTCGTCGAAGATGGGCTTCACCGGCTCTGCCCAGGCTGCGCTCAAGGCGCTCGTGCCGATGAAGCGGCTCCGCGGGACGGCACTCGATCCCTTCGGGCGTGCGCACGTGCGCAAGGTGGAGCGCGAGTTGCTCCGTCACTATCGGGCGACCCTGCACGCGCTGGTGGGGGAGTTGTCGCTGGAGTCCTATGACCGTGCGGTCGCCTTTGCCGAGGCCCCGGATCTCGTCCGCGGCTATGAGGACATCAAACTGCGCAATGTCGAGAGGTATGCCGTGCGCCTGGCCGAGTTGGGCATCGCACCTCCCGCCGTGGACAGGGCAGGAGGTCGGGCATGACCTCCCGGTCCAGTCGGGTCGCCTTCGGCTGGGGTGTCGTGCTCTTCGCCATTGTGTTGGGCGGCTGTTCGGCGCAGGGGGGATCGTCGGCGGCGGCCGCCAGTTCATCGTCGCGGCTCTCGTCCACCTCCACGGCCTCACCAACACGGAACTGTGGGGACATCACGCCGGCCCCGTATGGGCAGGCGCCGCAAGGCCAGCAGGTGATGGTCCTCGAACCCTCCCAGTTGGAGTTTCTGGTTCCCAAGACGTGGGCCCATTACACGCGCACGAACTGGTCAACCGTGGACGCCGCCACGCGGCAGGACCTCAAGGAACGACTGGGGGCGCGGGACATCAACAGAGTCATGGAGACCTACGACCACTTGGTGGTGTCGCCTGATCAGGATGCGTCCTTCATCGCCACCGCGCACTTCCCCACGGTTCTCAACACGCGGGACCTCAAGACCTATCTGAGCAGCGTGGGCTACGACGAGGCCGGTGTCACGGTCGAGCCCCTCCAGACGCTGGTCGGATATCAAGTGAAGGCAATGGTCGACGACTCTGCCTTTTCGGCGCGACTGTTCGTGGCTCTGTGTGGTGGAGAGGTCGCCCTCATCCACCTCGGAGCCCCGCCGGCACGAATTGACCAAGAGTTCGATCAAATCCTGCAGTCGATGCGTCGTTCGCGCTGAATCCTCGTGCTCCCTGGCGGCGGCGTTCCGTGATCTGGGACGAGGTGTCCACATCACAAGACGAGTGTCTAACCTCGGAGCCATGACCGAGACCTCGACGAAGACCTCACTCAACCTTGCCGTCATCGGCGGCGACGGTATCGGTCCGGAGGTGGTCGGCGAGGGACTCAAGGTGCTCGATGCGGTCGCGGGCGCGGCCAGCCTGAACGTCGAGACCACCGAATACGACCTCGGAGCGGCGCGCTGGCACCGCACCGGAGAGACCCTGCCCGCCTCGGTCCTCGAGGAGATCAAGGGCCACGACGGCATCCTCCTCGGAGCCATCGGTGACCCGACGGTGCCCTCCGGCGTGCTCGAGCGCGGCACCCTGCTGCCAATCCGCTTCGCGCTCGACCACTACGTCAATCTGCGCCCGGCCAAGCTCTATCCCGGGGTGGCCAGCCCGCTCGACGTGGCGTCGGTGGCGCCCAACGGCATCGACTTCGTCGTCGTTCGCGAAGGCACCGAGGGTCCCTACACCGGCAACGGTGGGGCACTGCGCGTCGGCACTCCGCACGAGATCGCGACTGAGGTGTCGGTCAACACGGCCTTCGGTGTCGAGCGGGTCGTGCGGGATGCCTTTGCGCGGGCCCAGGCGCGTCCGCGCAAGCACCTCACGCTCGTCCACAAGCACAACGTCCTCGTCCACGCCGGACACCTGTGGCGACGCACCTTCGAAGCGGTGGCGGGAGAGTTCCCCGACGTCGAGACGGCTTACCTGCACGTCGACGCCTCGACCATCTTCATGGCCACCGACCCGGGCCGCTTCGACGTCATCGTCACGGACAACCTGTTCGGCGACATCATCACCGACATCGCGGCGGCCATCGCCGGTGGCATCGGACTGGCCGCGAGCGGGAACATCAACCCGTCGGGCGCCTTCCCGAGCATGTTCGAGCCGGTCCACGGCTCGGCGCCGGACATCGCCGGCCAGGGCAAGGCCGACCCGACAGCCGCGATCCTTTCGGTGTCCATGCTGCTCGCGCACCTCGGCCAGGCCGATGCCGCGGCCAAGGTCGACGCTGCAGTTGCCGCTGATCTTGCTGAGCGGGGCACTGCCGCTCGCTCGACGACCCAGATCGGCGACGCGATCGCCGCCCGCCTCTGACCGAGGAACGGTCAGCCCCGCGGCGGTACCCTGAGGGCTGAGAGCCCACAAGGCCCGCCCGACGCATTCCTCCATTGCCGCAGGAAGGACACCACCGATGTCACTGAGTTTCTCCGCCACCCCCAACCCGAACCCGGTCGCCGACGCGAGGCGCGCCGAGATCCTCGCCGCCCCGGGCTTCGGTCAGTTCATGACCGACCACATGCTCAAGGCGACCTGGTCCGATGGTGAGGGTTGGCACTCAGGCGAGCTCACGGCATACGGCAACATCTCCATCTCCCCGGCGTCGTCGGTGCTCCATTACGCGCCCGAGATCTTCGAGGGGCTCAAGGCCTATCGCCACGAGGACGGCTCGGTCTGGACCT
>DAOLRO010000218.1:0-4677 GCA_035418665.1 Phycicoccus sp. | reverse complement strand
GTTATCTGGAGCGGCTTGTCGCGTGTCCATGACGTAGTTGACGAGGGTTGTCTGTCCTGCGGGGTGCGTCGTGGACGCGGTTACCTTGCGCTGTCCATCACGACGGCGGGAGGCAGTTCATGCGAGTTCAACGTGTGCTCATCGAGGGTGTTCGGGTCGAGTCCTGGACGGTGCTCGGTGAGGACGGTGTCCCGGTCGAGCCTGTCGAGCGGTTCCTGGGGTACTTGTCCGCGATCGAGCGATCGCCGAACACGGTCAAGGCGTACGCGCACGACCTGAAGGACTGGTTCGCCTTCTTGGGGCGGCACGGCCTGGACTGGCGGTTGGTCACGCTCGAGGACGTCGCCGGGTGGGTCGCGTGGCTGCGGCTGCCGCCGGCTGCGCGGGAGGGTCGGGTGCTGGTTCTGCCGTCGGTGGAGCATCACTGCACGGCGTCGAGCGTGAACCGCAAGCTCGCGGCGTTGGCCTCGTTCTGCGAGTTCCATGCCCGGCACGGGGTGCCGCTGGCAGGGTTGCTGGTCACCACGGGCCCGCCGGGGCGTCGACGGGCGTCGACGTCCTCGTTCAAACCGTTCTTGCACCACGTGACCAAGAGCGCCCCGACGCGGGGGCGTGCGATCACGTTGAGGTCCTCTGCAGCGCGGCCGCGGGTGCTGACCGTGGCCGAGGCGCAGGCGATCCTGGATGGGTGTAAGCACCGGCGGGACCGGTTGCTCTTCGCGCTGCTGCTGGACACCGGGGTGCGGATCGGTGAGGCGCTGGGGTTGCGGCACGAAGACCTCGACATCGCCCAGCCACGGGTGGCGGTCATCGCCCGGGACAACGACAACCGGGCCCGAGCCAAGGGTGGCCGGTCCCGGTTCATCCCGGCCAGTGCGCAGCTGATCAGGCTGTACGCCGACTACCTGGGTGAGGAGTACGGGGCGCTGGACTCGGACTACGTCTTCGTCAACTTGTGGGGCCGCCCGCACGGGCACCCGCTGACCTACCCGGCGGTCTATGACCTGGTCGGTCGGCTGCGCCGCCGCACCGGTATCGGGTTCAGCCCGCATTGGTTCCGACACACCTACGCGACGTGGCTGCTGCGTCGAGGGGCCGGGATGGAGTCCGTGAAGGCATTGCTGGGCCATGCCTCGATCACGACCACGATCGACACCTACGGTCACCTGACCGTCGAGGACGCCCGGGCGACGTTGGAGGCCGCGGGCTGGTTCACCGGCAAAGAGGTGCGCCTGTGAGCGCCCGCACCGACCTCGGGACGACCTCGTGGCCGGGACTGTTGGAGAAACTGATCGGTGAGGTCCGCGCCGAGTTCCGCGTCGAGGTGTACGTCCCTGACCCTGATCATCCGGTGTTGGGCCGCGGGCCCTGTTCGGTGGCTGGTTGCGACCGCTCGCCGAGTGGGAACCGGTTGTGCGCGACCCACCAGAGGAGATGGGCCGACCGAGGCCGCCCGGACATGGCTGCCTTCCTGGCTGATCCCGGCCCGGTGCTCAACGGGCGACGAGACCTGACCGGATGCACCGTGCTCGGCTGCCGCTACGGAAGCAGCGGCCTGGGGTTGTGCATGCGCCACCGCCACGCCTTCACCGCCAGCGGGCACCCCGATCCGACAGTGTGGGCCGAGGCCGCGCCAGCGACGGATCCAGCGGGTCAACTGAGTTGCACTCTGCCGTTCTGCTCGCTGTGGATCGAGCATGAGCGGAACCCGTTCTGTAAGGCGCACCAGACCCGGTGGCGGATGCAGGGGTGCCCAGATGTCGAGGCGTTCATTCAGCGGTGCCTGCTCGCGGGGAGGGACCGCATCGACTACGGCGGGCTGCCGCCGCTGCTCAAGCTGGAGCTGCAGTACGCGGTCCAGTGCCGGGTCGACCAGGCCAGGATCACGCTGCCGGCACCGGTGGTGAACTGGACGATCCGGCAGGCACGGGACGCGCACGTGTCCTCGCTGCTGGACCTGCCGGCTGCGCAGTGGGCTGAGCGGGCTGGCCCGAAGAACAACAGCTACCCGGCGTTCCTGGCGTTCGCCCGCGACGTGGTGGACATGCTCCACGAGGGCATCGGCTGGGAGGTGGAGTACCCCCGGGACATCTGGCGGCTCGATCGGCTGCCCGGCCTGACCCCGAACGCGGCTAACCCGAACCCGCGGAACCGGATTCGTTTCGACCGGATCGCCCAGCCCTGGCTGCGCCCACTGGTCAAACGCTGGTCACGGCTCCGGCTCAGCTCCGGGTTGACGATCGGCACCGTGGCCACCGACGTCATCGCCCTGACGCGCTTTAGTACCTTCCTGGCGCAGGCCCTGCCCGAGGTGGACACCCTCGCCGGGCTGGACCGAGCGGTACTGGAACGCTACCTGGCCTGGCTGGCCACCTCCGGGCTCGGTCACGGCGCCAGGGAAGACGCCGTCACCGGCGTGGGCATGTTCTTCCAGGCCGTCCGCCAGCACGACTGGGACCCCAGCCTGGCGGCCACCGCGGCGTTCTTCACCGGGGACCTGCCCCATCGCCCAGCCAGGGTCAGCCGGCGCCTGGCCGAGCACGTCATGGCTCAGGTCGAGGCCCCCGCGAACCTGAACCGGTGGCCAACCCCCGAAGGGCAGCTGGTCACCCTCATCCTGATCCAGTGCGGCCTACGCGCCACTGACGCGTGCGCGCTGGGCTTCGACTGCCTGGTCCACGACGGTGCTGGCGCGCCTTACCTGCGCTACTTCAACCACAAGATGCGCCGTGAAGCCGCCGTGCCCATCGACCCCGACCTCGAGGTGCAGGTCCGAGGACAGCAGCAGCGCGTCGCCCAGCGCTGGCCCGGGCAGCACCCGCACCTGTTCCCGCAGCTCACGGGCAACGTCGGCGGGCACCGCGCGCTGAGCTACCACAGCTACCGCGGGATGCTGAACACTTGGCTCGCTCTATGCGACATCCGCGACGAGCACGGCGAGCCGGTCCACCTCACCCCGCACCAGTGGCGCCACACCTTCGCCTGCCGGTTGATCAACCGGGACGTCCCCCAAGAGGTCATCCGGGTCCTGCTCGATCACGAATCCACGCAGATGACAGCGCATTACGCCCGGATCACCGACCAAACCGTGCGCCGACGCTGGGAACAGGCCACCAAGGTCAACATCCGCGGTGAGCGGATCGACATCGACCCCGACGGGCCGCTGGCCCAAGCCGCCTGGGCCAAGACCCGCTACGCGATGGCCACCCAGTCCCTCCCGCACGGCTACTGCGGGCTGCCAGTGCAGAAGAGCTGCCCTCACGCCAACGCCTGCCTGACCTGCCCCGTCTTCCTGACCGGACCGCAGTTCCTTCCCGAGCTGCGCGAGCAGCAACGCCGGACCCTGACCCTGATCGACAAGGCCGAAGCCGACGGGCACACCCGAATGGCCCAGATGAACACTGAGGTGCTGACCAACCTGAACACCATGATCGGACAGCTCGAGCAGATCGACGAGCCGATCGGCGAGCAACGAGCAGGCGGCGACAATGCGAGCTAACAACTCCCACCACCTGGCCGCCGCGGCACGAGAGCGGGCCGAACGCACCCGCGCCAAGGCGCTGCGCGCCCTACAGGACCTCGAGGACGCCGGCCATCCGGTCACCTATGAGGCCGTCGCGAGCAAGGCGGGCGTGTCCCGCTCCTGGCTGTACTCCCAACCCGGCATGCGGGCCAGGATCGACCAGCTACGAACCCGCGACCTCACATCGCCCACCACAAGGAGGCTGCCGCAGAGGCAGCGAGCCAGCGAGGACTCACTGCTGCGTCGCCTGGAAGCCACCACCGAGCGGATGCGTCAGCTCGAACAGGACAACCGCCAGCTCCGCCATGCCCTCGCCCAGGCCCTCGGCGCCGCCCGAACACGCCGCGTCACCGGCGAACCCTCACGCCGCGACACGCCCGAGAAACGCGCCACCAGAATCACCGGACCCTGCTGAACCAAGCCCACCCGAACTCGCGTCGACAACACCGTCCACCACACAAACGTGCAGGTCAGTCACCCTCCCCGGAGGCGGACTAAAGATAAGGGACGGGAACCGTCCCAGGCCGGTGTCTTTCGCGACCCGGATCCGGTCTTCGACGCGGGCGTGGGCGCGGTGGCGGGCTTCGAGGAAGCTGACCTGCCCGTGCTGGGTGTTGGTCGCGAACGCTTGGTAGCGCCATCCGTTCTCGGCTTCGAACAGCGACAGCTGAGCCCCGGGGTGGGGGTGTTCACGGCGGATGATGACGCGCATGTCAGCCGGCCACGCCTGGCGGATGGTGGCGGGGAGCAGGCCGGTGATCTCCACGACGTCAGCGTGTTCACGCACGTCCCCGTCAGCGTCGAGCGCGACCGACCAGGTGTCCTTGGGCACCAGGGTGATCGCGTCCCGCACCGACTGTGTGACGGCGAACCCGACGGAGTACTCCACGGCCCGGCCGCGCCGACCGTGCTTGGGTGCGGTGTTGAGCCCGGTGAGCCAGTCCACCAGGTCGTGGGAGGCACCGGCGCCATCAGCGCGCACCAGCATCTTCCGCCGGTGCGCCACAGGGACCTGGTTGATGGCCTCGGTCAGGACGGTGATGTGATCGGCGGCGGTGTTGGACCCGGCACTGCCCGGGCGCAACACCGCGGCGAGGAACTCCTGGGTGTTGATGCCCCTATGGATGTCAAGCAGCGCGGGGTTGGGTCGTCGA
>DAOLRO010000217.1:1440-4814 GCA_035418665.1 Phycicoccus sp. | reverse complement strand
CTCGGAGGGTGACGGGGAGGCCGAGGCGGTCGTCGGCGTGACACTCGCTGCGGCGGAGGTGGTCCCCACGCCCGTCTCGTCATCGCCCCGGGTTTGGCGCGTGATCGCGACGACCAGTGTCACCACGAGCACGGCGACGATGGCGACCACGAGGCCGATCAGAGACCACCGGGCCCTCGGTGCGGAAGCGGCGTGGCGGTGGCGCGAGGGAGTGTTCATCGAGTCCCGCGACGGCTGGCCGGCCGGCCGAGCCAGTGCCAGGGTCGCCAGCCGATGGTCCGGGCCCGCGTGGGTGCGACGACAGCGGCACCCGAGCCCACGGCATACGCCCCGGGTTGTTCGCTCGGCCGACCGTGCGGGGTCAGGACATGGATCGTGCACCCAGCCCGCCAGCGGGCGTCGACCTCCTCGGCTGTCCCAACGAGATTGAGGCGCTCGGGGCGAAGGACTGCACAGGCGGCGTCCCACAAGGGTGACTCGGGGGTGATCTCGGCGACTTCCGCTGTGATGGTGAGCAGGCGGGCCGAGGTGTCCTTGCTGCGCAGGATCAACTCGACCTGGGGCGGGAGCCAGGGGAGGGGTTGCTCACCGGGGCCGGAGATGACGTAGGCGGCCGGACCCGTGCCCCGCGGGTCCTCGTCGTCGTGCCAGACGAACCACGCCGGATGGGTGGTGCCCCCCGGGATCCGGATCCAGAGGATGCCCGACTTGCTCGCGGCCTCCGCGAGCAGTCGCGTGATGTTGACCTGGGGCGCTGCGTTTGGTGGATTGCCGCTCTCGCCTCCGGGGACAGGCGATGTGTCCTCGGCCTCAGGAAAGGGAGCGGTCGCGTCCATGTCCTGAGTATGCCGGGCCGGCCGTGAACTGGGTCATAACACCTCGTGCGCGACGGCTGATACGTTCCGCAGCATGCGACCCGCCAAGGACTTCTTCGCGCCGCTTGCGGTCGGCGCGCCCACCCCGATCCGTGAGGTGCCTGCTCGACCGAGCCGGATGATCCACTTCTTCGACCCGAGCAACGAGAAGATGGCGGCCAAGGTCCCCTCGATGGTCGGCACCGTCGATGTGCTGCTCGGCAATCTGGAGGACGCCGTCAAGGCGGACCGCAAACTCGCCGCCCGGGAGGGGCTCGTCGCCATCGCCAAGGCGACCGACTTCGGTGAGGACACCCAGCTCTGGACGCGGATCAACAGCCTTGACAGCCCGTGGGTGCTCGACGACCTGATCACCCTCGTCACCGAGATCGGCGACAAGCTCGACGTCGTCATGGTGCCCAAGGTCCAGGGACCCGAGGACATCCACTACATCGACCGGATTCTCGCTCAGTTGGAGGCACGGGCCGGGTTGAAGCGGCCGATTCTCGTCCACGCCATCTTGGAGACGGCGCGCGGCGTGGCCAATGTCGAGGCGATCGCCGGGGCGTCGCCGCGCATGCAGGGGATCTCGCTCGGGCCTGCTGACCTGGCCGCCGACCGTCGGATGAAGACCACGCGCGTGGGTGGGGGGCATCCGGACTATGTGGTCCGTCAGGACCCTGCCGTGGCGGCCGACGACGCAGCCATCCACGCCGCGCGGACGACCTATCAGCAGGACCTGTGGCACTACACGATCGCGCGGATGGTCGACGCGTGCGCGATGCACGGGATCTTCGCCTACTGGGGCCCCTTCGGGGACATCAAGGATGTCGTCGCGTGCGAGGACCAGTTCCGCAACGCCTATCTGCTCGGCTGCGTCGGTGCTTGGTCGCTCCACCCCGTCCAAGTCGCCATTGCGAAGAAGGTCTTCTCGCCCTCGGCCGCTGATGTCGCGCATGCCCGCCGGGTCAAGGAGGCCATGGGCGACGGCACCGGCGCCGTGATGCTCGACGGGAAGATGGAAGACGACGCCTCCCTCAAGCAGTGCCTCGTCATTCTGGAGTTGGCTGAGCGGCTCTCGGCCACCGATCCCGAGTTGGCGCAGTTGTATGCCGTGCCGCCGGCCGAGCCGACCACCGCCGGAAGCGAGGGGTGAGTCGTGGGTGCGGAAACGGCATACCAGCCTGTTGTGTATCGGCCACGGCGGTCGGTGCTCTACATGCCCAGCTCCAACGAGCGGGCCCTCGAGAAGGCCAAGACCCTCCCGGTCGACGCGTTGATCCTCGACCTCGAGGACGCGGTCGGTGTCGACGCGAAGGACTCGGCGCGCGAGAACGCTTGTGCTGCAGCGGCATCCGGCGACTACGGGCGGCGCGAGATCACGATCCGGGTCAATGGCATCGGCACCCAGTGGCATGACGCCGACCTCGCTGCTGCGTGTGCTGCGGGGCCGGATGGCATCGTCGTGCCGAAGGTCAACACCGCCAAAGAGGTCAAGGCGCTCGTCAAGGCGATGGAGAAGCACGGGGCTCCGGATCGGACCCGGCTGTGGGCGATGATCGAGACGCCGACCGCGATCTTCAACGTCCGCAAGATCGCTCGCGAGTCCGAGCGCCTGGCGGCCTTCGTCATCGGTACCAACGACCTGGTCAAGGAGTTGCGGGCCGATCATGTGCCGGGCCGTGCACCCCTGCTGACGTCGCTGTCCATGGCTCTGCTCGCCGGTCGGGAGTCCGGCATCGCTGTGCTCGACGGGGTCTACAACCACGTCAAGGACGCCGAGGGCTTCCTTGCTGAGTGTGTGCAAGGTCGGGACTTCGGCTTCGACGGCAAGACCCTCATCCACCCCGGCCAGGTCGACGTGTGCAATGAGGTCTTCGCGCCGAGCGTCGAGCAGGTCGAGGAGGCACAGGGGACCATCCAGGCCTGGGAGGCCGGTGCCGGAGCGGGCGTGGTGACCCACAACGGCAAGATGATCGAGAACCTCCATGTCGACATCGCCCGCCGGGTGCTCGCTACGCACGAGGCGATCGTTGCCTCATCGTGACGCTCCGCGCCGGGGTGTGCAGTGGTCAGTGTGGGATCGCTGACCTAGCGTTGACGGATGTTTGGGGACCAGGGGACGTCTGAGACCGGGGCCTGGAGGCGCGCTCGGCGATCCATCGCCTTGATCGCTGCGGTGGGATCCATCATGGCGCTCGGGGCGTGCGGGACGACGTGGAACTCTCCGGATGGTGCGTCGGGTGCGTCGATGAGCGCCACGTCTACGGCGCGTCCGACCACGAGTCCCTCGGAGAGCGCCTCGTCCTCATCGACCTCCACCGGGAGTCCGTCGCCCTCGGACTCGACCAGCCCGTCTCCGTCGGCGACGCCGTCGAGCACGTCGTCACCCACCCCGACGCCGGCCGCGCCTCGAGACACCTTGCGCCCGGGGGACTCGGGCGAAGACGTCCTCGCGATGCAGCGCCGGATGGCCGAGTTGGGCTTCTGGCTGGGTCAGCCGGACGGCACCTTCGGTGA
>DAOLRO010000217.1:0-1340 GCA_035418665.1 Phycicoccus sp. | reverse complement strand
TTCAACGTCTTCCGGCAGGTGTCGGGCGAGGACAAGGGTCCGCTCGGGACGCTCTGGAGCTCGAAGTACTTCAATGGTGGGATCGCGGTCCACGGCGCACCGTTCGTGCCGCCCTACCCGGCCTCGCACGGGTGTGCGCGTGTCTCGATGGGCGCGATCGCGATGATCTGGGCCGACAACCTGATGCCGATCGGCACCCAGGTCAGTGTGTACTGACGCCTCGGATCACTGGCCACTGACGCCCCGGATCACTGTCTGCAGACGCCGGACAGTCAAACGGTCAAAGCACCCTGAGCCCCACGCGGTCTTCGGCGTGTCGGGGAGACACGCCGTGGGGCCGTGACCCTTGACCGTTTGAATGGCCGGCCCTGACGAGGGCTTGGGTCTCTGAGTGAGTGTTTGTCGCGGGGGTCAGGCGGGTTGGGCGAGGAGCCACTCGAACTGCGCGGCCAGGTGTGGACGCCACACGCTGGTGTCATGGTCCCCGGCCTCGAAGGTCGTCTTCGCCTTGGGCACCATGGCCGCGAAGCGCCGGTCGTTGTCGATGAACGGATCTTCAGTGCCGCAGTCGATCCACATCGGGATGTCCTTGAGGCGATCCACCCGATCCCACACCGAGAACTCGTCGAACTCGGACTGCCCGTCAAAGGCGTGCGGCGACTCGCGCGCGTTGAGGAAGAGCGCCGGTGCGTGGGCGATGATCCCGCGGACGCGCTGTTGCCCGAGTTCGGCGGCCACGAGCAGCGCGCCGTAGCCGCCCATCGAATAGCCGGTGAGCCCGATCCGCGTCGAGTCGGGCAGCTTCGCCGCGGCGAGCGCGGCGGGCACCAGGTCCTTGGTCACCATGGACAATCCGTCCACGCCATCTCGCCAGTGCCACCAGGTGCTTCCGCCGTCCACCGCCGCGATCGCGATGCCCAACTTCTCGACGTGCGGACTGAGGTCCATCTCCTCGAAGGCCCGATCCGCCGTGTGTCCGGCGCCGTGGAGCATGATGACCAGGGACTTCGGCGGTGTGGAAGAAGGCAATTCGATGCGCCATTTGGTGTCCCGTCCGCCCCCGAGGTGCGTGGACTTCAAGGGCTTGGCCTGCGCGGACATGGAGGTCGGCGTGAGGAAGGTCCCCTCGATCGATCCGCCCTCGTTGCCCGCGGGCGTCGAGGTGCCAGCCGTCGAACCAGTGCTGCTCGACGAGGTGTTGGAGCTCGGGGAGCACGCGCCCAATCCCGCGAGCGCGGCTCCGCCGAGGACGAGTTGCCGTCGACTGGGCGCTCCGGTGCTCTCCCCATGCGAACCCATGGCTCCCAGCGTAGGCGCGCCACGGCATACCGGATCAAAGC
>DAOLRO010000216.1:2938-4870 GCA_035418665.1 Phycicoccus sp. | reverse complement strand
CGGTCCGGACTCCGCGGCATACGCCGCCATCCGTCGTTCGGCGACGGGGGTCGGCGCGAGCGTCGTGGCGATCACCGTCGTCGGCTGCGGTGACGAGAAGGCCTTCAACGGGATCGTCGTCGGACCCGATCTCGTCGCCACCGCAGACCAGTTGCTCGACGAGACCGCTGCCGTCGGCGTTCAACTGGATGGCCGTCAGGTGGGCACGGTCATCGTGGGTCGTGACGAAGCCTCGGGGATCGGCCTCCTGCGCACGACAGTGCCACTCGGTGTGACGCCAGCGACCTTCCAGGACAAGGCGATCACGCCCGGCCAGGTGGCCGCCGGTGTGGGCTCGTCCGCCCGAGAAGCTCCGGTGTCGGCAGGGGCGGTCAAGGCCATCGGCACGAACTACACGATCGGGCAGCACTCCCACGCCAACACCGTCGAGGTCGCCATGGTCGACGCGATGCAGGCCAGCGGCAGCCCGCTCGTCGATGCCGCGAGCAACATCGTCGGGATCATCGTCGGCCACGCCGTGAAGGACGAGACCATCGCGGTCGCGCTGCCCGGCGGGCCGATCGCTGCGGCCGTCGCCCGGATGAGTGGGCAGACCGAGCCGATCCGGCCGACGGTGACGTGCAGCACCCCGGTCGGCCCCTCCGGATCGGCGAACCCGAGGATCTCCATCCCGGCGACGACCATGGTCGAATCCGGCACTGGTCGCTTCGAATTGGGCTCGGATGCCCAGCGGTTGCAGGACCCGCTGACGATCTACTTCCAGGGCATCAACGAGGCGAAATACGAGCAGTCGATGTCCGTGATGTCCCCGTCGCTGCGCGGCACGATGTCGCTCGAATCCTTCACCGACGGCACCAAGACCTCCTTCGACAGCGACTTCATCGTCCACGCCGTGCGTCGCGAGGGAGCCAACTACGTCGTGGTCCTCGAGTTCACCAGCCTGCAGTCCGCAGACAAGGGCCCCGACGGTCGTGCCTGCAACCGATGGACCCTCGACTACACCCTCGTGCCCGGTGGCGGCGGCTACCTCATCGACAGCGCCCTGGGCACCAACGGCACCGCCTTCCGCGCCTGCTGACGCCAGCGCACAGGTCCTCGCCCGGCGAGGCACAGGTGGCTCATGGCTGGCAGCGCTGTCCTTGGAGACATGAACACTCCCGTCCCCACCCGCCGCCAGCTCATCATCGGGATCGGCGCCGGCAGTGTCCTCGCCGCTGGCGCGGGTGCTGCCGCCTATGCGTCCGGCCTGCCGTCCTCGCTCTTCAATGCGGCCAAGAGCGCAGCCACGGGCACAACCTCGTCCGGCTCGGGAACCGTTGTCGCAGCGGGGAGTTCGTCGAGTGTCCCCGCTTCGTCAGTGTTTGCTCCGACCACCCTTCACGAGGTGACCCTCGGCGTCACGCAAGCCGACTTCGAGAGTCTCATCACGGCATACAACGCCTCGAAGGCCAAGGACTGGGTGGAGAGTTCGACGACCATCGACGGGACCGAACACGCGCGAGTTGGCGTGCGGCTCAAAGGGAACTCGACGATCTTCCGTGTCGCTGCCGGATCGCCGGCAAGTGCCTATCCGTGGCTCGTGCGGCTCGACAAATACGTCGACGGCGCGGACGCCTCGATCGAGGGGGTCACCGACATCGTCGTGCGCACGAACAACTCGGAGACCTCCCTCAACGAAGCCGTGGCGCTCGATCTCGCCGCCCGCTGTGGTCTCGTCATGCAACAGGCCGCGTATGCCGTGGTGCAGGTCGCGGACGCCGCTCCCGTCCTCCGGTTGCTCGTCGAGAACCCCGGGGACTCGTGGGCCAAGCGCATGTTCGGTGCTGATGTCGGTGGCCAAGGGCTGCTCTACAAGGCCGAGGCGAGTGGGGACTACAGCTATCGCGGGACGGACGCCACGGCATACGAGGACGTCTTTGATCAGGAGAGCGG
>DAOLRO010000216.1:0-2838 GCA_035418665.1 Phycicoccus sp. | reverse complement strand
GCTATCGCGGGACGGACGCCACGGCATACGAGGACGTCTTTGATCAGGAGAGCGGCAAGGATGACCTGACGCCGCTGACCGACTTCCTGCAGTTCATCAACGAAAGTTCGGATGCGGACTTCGAGGCAGGGATCGGGAAGCGGTTCGATCTGGAGGCATTTGCCACCTATCGGGCGTTCGAGAATCTCATCGACAACTACGACGCCATTGACGGACCCGGCAACAACTCCTATCTGTGGTGGGATCGCGCGAGCTCACGGATGACGGTGATCGGGTGGGACCACAACCTGACGTTCGGGGTGAGCAATCGGCCCGGAGCAGGTGGTGCGGCTCGACCTGGTGGGGTGGGCGCCGCGGGAGGAGCCAAGGGAGGTCCCGGCGGGAAGACCAATGTCCTCGTCACACGGGTCGAGAAGTTGTCGGACTGGGCCGATCGTTACTCCGCGGCCACGACGGCCGTGCAGAAGGTGCTCACCGAGCAGGGGCCTGCGGTGCTCGACCAGTGGGCCGGGCTGCTCACCGCGAAGGCCACCGACCTCGTGTCGGCGGCGACCGTCCAGTCCGATCGCGCCGTCATCGCGCCCTACCTCGGGGTTTGACCTCCCGAGGCTCCAGCGCGCCTCAGGGCTCCGAGACCGCCGGGAAGTCGGTGCCCACGGCCGGGGCCACACCCACGGCCGGGCGGTGACCTTGGGCGGTGGCCCAGTGCGCCCAGTTCTCCGGGAGCCAGGCATCGCCGACCAGTTGGGGGTGGCCGGGATAGCGCAACTTGGCCCAGAGCAGGAAGACGAGTTCGGCGTATTGCGACTGTAGTAGCCAGTGCGTGGTCCCCGATGTCGACGGCGCGGCGAGGATCACCGTGTTGAAGCCGACGACCTCGGCCGAGTCGATCGAGTGCCAGTCCCAGGCGAAGAAGTCCTGGATGTTGCGCAGGTACATGCCGCGGTCGGACACGGTGATC
Source organism: Phycicoccus sp. (assembly GCA_035418665.1). Lineage (GTDB taxonomy): Bacteria > Actinomycetota > Actinomycetes > Actinomycetales > Dermatophilaceae > Phycicoccus_A. The sequence goes on along the minus strand of DAOLRO010000216.1, from coordinate 1,877 downwards.
TCGCCAGTGTGGCGGGGCAGCCACCGGGCGATGGTCTGCTCCTGGGCCGCGGCGCGCCGTCGCGAGTTGCCGACCGCGCGTGCGGCGGCGAATCCCGCAGTGGCCGCCAGGCCGGCCTTGCCCGTGGCGAAGAAGAAGCTTGAGTCGTGGTGGTAACTGCCGTCGCCCGGGGCCGCGTGGATGGACAGCGAGAAAGGGCCTGACGCCAGGTAGGTCTCGTCCGCAGCAAACCGCGGCGGGAAGGGGGTGCGCACCGGCGCCGGCCGCAACGGACGGTCACCGAGGAGGTCAGCAGCGAGGTAGCACGTGTAGAGCAACGCCTGGTCGGCGTCGGTCCAACTGCGAATGGGCTGGTTCACGGCACCGAACCTAGCCGCGAGCAGCGTGCCCTTTCAGGAGGTCCGGCCGTAGAAGATCTGGCTCGTGAGGTCGGACAGGCGCATGTCCGGGCGTTCGCCGTAGGTGAGCACCGTGTTGATGCGCGGCTTCTCACTCGTGATGGGCGTGACCCGGTGGAGCGCGTGCTGCCCGCGGAAGAAGGCCAGAGTGCCCGGCTTGTTGGGCAACTCCCGCAGACCGGAGGTGTCCTCGCCGGTTGCGACACGGCATACGGCCGCTCTGTCTTCGCTTGTCTCCGAACGCAATCGGGGCCAATAGACGAAGTCCCCACCCTCGTCAGCGGGTTGGTACATGAGGGTGATCGAGAACTCGCTGTTGTCGAAGTGCCACCCCAACTCATCGCCCTGCCCGAAGATCGTCATCTGCATCGCGTCGAGCGGATCGGCGCCGCGGTGCAGGACCGGCTTGTCGAGGACGGCAGCGATGAAGCGGGTGAGGTCGTCGCTCTCGTAGAGCCGGCGCACTGGGGCATCGGCGGGGATGAGGTCGTAGGCGATGCCGTGCTTGGACGAGCGGACCTGGACGTCGTGGGGGTCGCTCGGGTCGGGCGTGGTGAACCACACGTTGTGGGTCTGGTCGCTCTTGTGCGCGCGGGGGGCGAGCTCGAGGGCGAGGTCGACCATGGCCGCGATGGCTGCGGGGCGCAGGAAGTCGTGGAGCACGGCGACGCCGGTCTCGTCGAGTTGCCGCTGGCAGTCGGTGATGAGTGCGCGGGTGGCTGAGTTGGTGAGGTCGTGGATCGGATAGCGGTGGGTGTCCACAACATCCGCGTATGCCGGGTCGCTGGCTGCCGCTGCGCTGGCCGTGGCCGCCGTGGTGGTCGCGCTACTGGGCTCCCCGTTGGCGGCTGCCGCGGCGGCACCCTCGGTCATCGTCGAGTCACCGTCTCTGGTCACGCGCCGAGCCTTCCACAGAGTCCTCAGTTGCGGGAGAGGTCACTCACGCGGCGGGGGCCGGGTGCTGCTGACCTCGAGCCCCGCCTGAGTCGCCGTGACCCTCGAACCAGGTTGCCCAGTTGCCGGATCGTCGAAGGGCGTCCAGCTCCTGGGGGCTGATCGGTTCGGGATCCTCTGGGGCCAAGGCAGCGGCTTCGCGCGCGAGGTCGTCCGTCCACCGACTCTCGGTGGCGTCGTCGGAGAGGTTGGCCCGGGCGAGTTCTTCCCAGAGCTGGGGGGTCATGGGCGGCGGGTCGTGAAGGGCCCGCTCGGCTCGTCGGCGGCGGACTTCCTGGTCATAGCTGCCGACAGTGAGGTCCCAGATCACGTAGCGGCCCTGCTCGTTCGGGGTCGGGCGCACCTCTGCCCAGAGGCGTCGGGCGTGGACGACACCGTGGTGGTGCTCACAGAGCAGGGCGGCGTTGTCGAGGTCGGACCACCCGCCGTCGAACCAGTGCAGGACATGGTGGGCCCGCGTCCAGGCACCGGGTCGATCGCAGCCGGGATAGGTGCAGTGCTTGTCCCGCCTGAGCAGCTTGCGGC
>DAOLRO010000215.1:2027-4902 GCA_035418665.1 Phycicoccus sp. | reverse complement strand
CCGATGCTGCCCGTCGAGCGTGGTGCCGTGGCGGTCGGGCGACAGATCGTCGCCTATTCCTGGGCCATGGTCGCGGCCTCACTGGCCCTCATCCCCGTTGCGAACATGGGCTGGATCTACGTCGTGGCCGCGTTCGTCAGCGGCGGCGTCTTCGTGGCGGAAGCCCACCGCCTGCTCCGCTTGGCCAAGGCCGGTGCCGCGACCAAGGTGCTCAAGCCGATGCGCCTGTTCCACTTCTCGATCACCTACGTGACGTTGCTCTTTCTCGCCGTAGCGATCGACCCGATCGTCCACCTCGCGATTCGCTGAGCGGACGAGCCTCAGCCGCACCACTTCTCAGCGAGGGTCGTGAGGACCTTGCGGGTGCGAGCGGTGCCCGTCCCCAGAGCGTTGAACTCCTTGCTGCGCAACAGGACTGAGCTGTGGATGTCCCCTTCAAGGAGTGCGTATGCCGCCCGCCCCCGGACCACGCAAACCTCACCGGGGTGGGTGAGGGCTTGGGCGGCCTTGGCCGCGGCAGCAGTCGGGGGAGCGGCGAACAAGGTGATGTAGTGCTTCCCTCCCGCGGGCAGATCATCCTCCAGTTGCTCCCCGATCCCGGCCATCTCGGTGAGTTCGGCGGCGGTCAGCACGATGGTGGGCACAGCGAAGCCGCGATTCACGGCATACGCCTCCTCCAGCGCCTTGGCCACGGCGTCGGTGGAGCGCCGGGAGGAGGTGAGCCGGACATTGCCGCTCGTGAGGTGAGTCGCCACGTCCGTGCCACCGGCCGCCTCGGTGGCGGTGACGATCGCGTCCTTCGGGAACTTGCGGGTGGCTCCAAGGTTGATGCCGCGCAGGAAGGCGATGTAGGTCGTCACGCCGAACCCTCGGTCGAGGACGCGGCGGTGCGGAGTGCGACCATCCCTCGGGTGAGGGCCACGACCAAGAGTGCCGCCATGAGCATGTGGGCGAGGACGAGCACCTCGGGCAGGCCCGTCAAGTACTGGGTGTAGCCGACGAGGCCTTGGGCGAGAGTCACCAGAAGCACGGCACCCCACGCGCTCGCTGCAGGGCTCTCGTCGGACTGCGTCAGCCGGACCGCGACCCACACGGCGACCACGAGCCCCACGAAGAGCATCACGGCGTCGGCGTGCAGCCAGGAGATGGTGCGGGGGTCGAAGCCGAAGCGGGCGGGAGTCTCCGCGTCGCCCGAGTGCGGTCCGGAGCCGGTGACGACCGTGCCCAGCAGCAGGACCACGCCGGCGACGACACAGGTCGCCAGCGCGACGCGCTGGACGAGTTTCGGCACGACGAGGCGGCGCGGGCCGTCGGGTTCGTCGCGGGTGAGGTAGAGGTGGGTGGCAATGGCCACCAGGCCGGCCGAGACGAGGAAGTGGATGGCCACTGTCGCCGGGTGGAGGCCGACGAGCACCGTGATCCCGCCGATCACTCCTTGGAGGGCCACCAGAGCCAGGACGGCGATGGATGAGCGGATGAGGTGCCGCCGCGGGGCCACTTTGAAGACGGCGATGACGGCGAGGAGAGCTGCGACGAGGAGGACACCGGTCAGCGTGCGGTTGCCGAACTCGATGAACTTGTGGATGCCCTGCTCTTGGTGCGGCACGGGGGTGTAGCTCCCGGGCACGCACTGTGGCCACGTCGGACAACCCAGCCCGCTGCCGGTCAGGCGAACGACGCCGCCGCTGACGATGATGAGCACCTGCAGCATGGCGTTGACCCAGAGGATTCGGCTGAAGTGCTGGCTCAGCCAATCCCCACGATCGGGATCGACTTGGTGGGAAGGCCCGACAGACGTCATGCTCACTGTTGCAGAGTACGAGTCGACGTCATCCGGGCAGGGGCCGGGGTCTGGCGGCGGCCCCGGGGAAGGTCCGTGACATGGCTGATGACATGCCGCCGCTGGCTCGGCGTGCCCTTGTCCTTGGTGGGTTCGGTGTACTCACGGCCTGCGGGACGGAGTCGGCGACCCGTGGTGCGGCCTCACCGTCGGGATCCTCGCGCGTCTCTGCCTCGCTCACTCCGAGCGCCACCCCTTCGGAGTCCGTCTCGGCCACCCCTTCGGCCTCGGAGACCCCACCCTCTCCATCCCCTGACCCGACGGTGCCGTCGACTGCTCCAGCCCCCGAGCCACCGTTTCCCGGCTCGGCACCTTGGGCCACCGGAGCGCCACCCACCCGCGAAGCGATCATGGCCGCGTATGCCGGGCGCTCACCGCAGCAATGGGGCACCGCTGTTGCTGGGGTTGTCTCCCGTCTGGATCGGCCGGTCGGGGTGGCGCTCACCTTCGATGCGTGCGGGGGCCCCAACGGTGGCAATGGTTATGACGAGCCGCTCATCTCCTTCCTCCGGCAGCGGCAGGTGCCTGCCACGCTCTTCCTCAACCTGCGATGGATCAACGCCAACCCAGGGCTGTCCGCCGAGTTGGCGGCGGATCCGCTGTTCCAGATCGAGAGCCATGGAGTGGCCCACCTTCCGTTGTCCGTCAACGGCCGGGCTGCCTACCGCATCGGTGGAACCCGTGACGCGGGTGGGGTCTGGGATGAGGTCATGGGAGTCCAGGACTGGTTCGTGAGTGCTCTTGGTCGACCGCCATGGTTCTTCCGCCCGGGGACGGCGCACGTCGACGAGGTCGCCGTCTCGATCTGCCGTGACCTGGGGCAACTCGTCGCGGGCTTCTCGGTCAATGCGGATGCCGGGGCCACGGCCACGACCGCACAAGTGGCCGCGAATCTCCTCAGCGCTCGACCGGGCGACATCGTCATCGGTCACTTCAATCGACCGGGTCGTGGCACGGCTGCGGGCTGCCTATCAGCTCTGCCACGCCTCCAGGATCAGGGCGTTCCCTTCGTCCGTCTCCGCGACGGCTTCTGAG
>DAOLRO010000215.1:0-1927 GCA_035418665.1 Phycicoccus sp. | reverse complement strand
TCGAAGTAGCGCTCCTCGAGCGTCTTCCCGGCGCGGATCTCGGTGACGGTTCCCGAGGCCAGGACCTGACCGCGCCCCATGACCACTGCACTGTCCGCGATGCGTTCGGTCTCCTCGAAGGAGTGGGTGGTGACGATGACCGCGGCGCCTCCCTCGGCGACCTCCCGGAGGAGCGTCCAGACGTCGAGCCGGGCGTGCGGGTCCAGGCCTGCGGTCGGCTCGTCGAGGAAGACCACGTCGGGCGAGCCGATGAGGGCCGCAGCGAGCGCCACGCGCTGCTTCTGACCTCCGGACATCCGTCGAAGAGGCGTGCCGGCGAAGGCGTCGATGCCCAAGCGGGCGGTGAGCTCATCCACCGGGCGAGGCACGGCATACATGCTCGCAAGATGACGCAGCAGGGGAAGCGGGCGGGCAGCATTGGGCAGACCACCGTCCTGGAACATGACGCCAACTCGGGCTCGGTGTTCGGCATCGGCGCGCCAAGGGTCCCGGCCCAGAACGCGTGCCTTTCCTCCGTCGGGCCGCTGGAGTCCTTCGAGGCACTCGATCGTGGTCGACTTGCCGGCACCGTTGGGTCCCAACACCGTCACCAATTGCCCCAGATCCGCCTCCCACGTGGTGCCGTCCACAGCGACCGCCGCCCCGAAGACACGGCGGAGCTCGTGCACCTCGACCGCTGGCATGACTCGATCCTATGCAGCGCGGCTGGGTGGCAAGCGATGGCCCCGAGCCGTGCGAAGGCCGTAGGGTCGTGGGACCCACCGAGAGGAACAATCACCGATGGTCACCATCGACCGCGAAGCCCTTCCGTCGATCGGCGTCGCCGCCGTGCCAGCAGCCCTGGCGCTGCTGGCGCGCCGTCCAGCCGCGGCGCTCGCCCTTGGGGTCTTGCCCGTGGGGGTGGCCCTGTTCTTCCGCGACCCCCAGCGCACTCCAGACACGCAAGAGATCCCTCTCGACGAGGTTCGCTCACCCGCCGACGGCAAGGTGATGTATGCCGGGCCGGGCCAGGAGGATGTCGCCCCCGAGGGGGAGTGGCAGCAGGTCTCGATCTTCCTGTCGGCCTTCGATGTCCACATCAACCGCGCCCCCTACGGTGGCCGGGTCACCGAGGTCGCCTACCGGCCGGGTAAGTGGCTCGCGGCCTACAAGCACGAAAGTGCCTATCTGAACGAGCGCTCGGACATCACCGTCGAGCAGGTGGTCGACGGACGGGTGCGAGGGGTCCACTTCCGGCAGATCGTCGGCCTGATGGCTCGGCGCGTGGTCACGCGGATCTCGGTTGAAGACTCACTGTCGACGGGGCAGCGGATCGGTCTGATGAAGTTCGGCTCGCGCATGGACGTCTTCGTGCCGCTGACCGTCGAGCTCCTCGTCGCCAAGGGTGATCGAGTGGTCGCCGGTGAGACCGTCCTCGGTCGGTGGCCCGGAGGGGCGGCATGAACGAGGGCGAGGCAGGCTCTCCCGCCGGCACCCGGCGCCCCGACCCCGGCCCGGGACGGGGTCGTCTGCTGGGACGCAACGGTCGACGACCCTTCGACCGTTGGCGACTGGTCTCACCCACTGGCGTCGACGTGGTGTCCTTGCGTCAACTTCGGCCCAAGGAACGCCTGCGCCTGGTCTCGCCGAGCATCTTCACCACGCTCAACATGATCGCCGGGCTGTCGTCGGTCTTTCTCGCCTTCCGCGGCGAGTTCCGGTTCGCCGCAGCACTGATCGCCTTCGGCATCCTCATGGACATCGCCGACGGGTTCGTGGCCCGCAAGGTGGGGGCGACCTCGCCCTTCGGGATCCAGTTGGACTCACTCGCCGACCTCGTGTCCTTCGGTCTGGCTCCGGCTGTGCTCGTCCACACCTGGGCGCTGCCGGAATGGCCGGTCCTCGCTTGGTTGGGGGCCTTCTTCTGGATGGCGTGCGCCGCCTTCCG
>DAOLRO010000214.1:0-4971 GCA_035418665.1 Phycicoccus sp. | reverse complement strand
AGGTCACCACCGACGCGGTCCAGCTCCTCGGCGGCGCCGGCTACACCCGCGACTTTCCCCTCGAGCGGATGATGCGCGACGCCAAGATCACCCAGATCTACGAAGGCACCAACCAGATCCAGCGCATCGTCATGGCCCGCCAACTGCTCAAGTGAACACTGCCTGAGCGTCGGTGCTGGGCGCTCGCCCGCCCGGGCTCGCGCTGCGCGTCCACTCACCTGCTCCGGTCCCCGCCTAGAGTTGTCCGTATGCCGTCCGCCTCCTCCCGCACGTCGGTCGCCACCGTCGTGGTCACGTGGAACAGGCGCGACCTGCTCGAGCAGAGCCTCGATGCGATCCTGTCGCAGGAGCCTGCCCCGGACCGGGTCATCGTCGTCGACAACGCCTCGACGGACGGCACGAGCGAGTTCGTGGCGGAGCACTATCCGGCCCACCGTTTCCCCACACTGCAACTCATCACCTGCACCCAGAACACCGGTGGCGCAGGCGGATTCGCCCTCGGCATCGCCGCTGCCCTCGAGACCGGCGAGGGCAGCGAGCCGGACGCGATCTGGCTCATGGACGACGACACCATCCCGCAACCAGGAGCGCTCGCCGCTCTCGTTGCTGCCCGCGAGGGCTATGCCGTCGAGCACGGTGGACCGCCCGGACCCCCCGTTGTGATCGCCAGTCGCGTCGAGTGGATCGACGGTCGGGCCCACCCGATGAACACTCCACGGGTCAAGCCCGGCGCCACCCCCGCCGAGCGGGGCGCGGCGCTGGCCGTCGGCTGCGAACCCGTCCGCACCGCCTCTTTCGTCTCGATCCTCATCGACGCTGCCCGAGTCCGCGAGGTGGGGCTGCCGGTCGCCGACTTCTTCCTCTGGAACGACGACTTCGAATACTCGGCCCGGCTCATCCGCGGACGCCGAGCCCTGACCTGCCCGGCCTCGGTGGTCCGACACCACACCAAGGCCTTCGGTGGCACGGACGTCGACCCGGGTCCCCGCTTCTACTACGAAGTGCGTAACAAGGCCTGGACCTTCACCCGTTCCCCCGCGTTGGGCTCTTCCGAGAAGGCGTTGTATGCCGGGTCGACCGTTCGCCGGTGGGCGCGCACCATCGCGCGGTCCAAGGACAGGGCGACGCTCCTGCGAGGGCTGGCCCAGGGTCTGCGCCACGGCCTGGGGGGACCGCCGCGCACGACGGTCGAGGTGCTGACCGAAGCGGTCGCGGAACCATTGCCCGGCTTCGTCCGCGCGGCCCCCGGGCCAGGAGGAGCAACTGACGAACCCGCGGACGGCACCCTTGGCGCAACCGAGGGCTCGCGATGAGGAGCGACCCACCCTTCTCGGTGCTCATGGCCTGCTACCACGGTGATGAGCCCGACCAACTCCGTGACTCGATCCGGTCCGTCACGGTCGACCAGACTCGTCGACCCGACGAGGTCGTCCTGGTGGTCGATGGGCCGATCCCCGATGCTCTCGATGCCGAGATTCTGCACTCCTACCGCACCTCGCACGTGCCGATCGTCGTCCACCGGCTCTCGGCCAACCGAGGCCTGGGGCTCGCGCTCAATGCCGGGCTGGAGATCTGCCGGCACGAGATCGTCGCGCGCCAGGATGCCGACGACATCTCCATGCCGGAGCGCTTCGAGCGCCAACTCGAGGCGATCGAGGACGGGGCCGATGTCGTCGGCAGCGCCCTGCGCGAGTTCACCACGGATCCGGACGACCCGACCGACGCCGGCGTGGTCCGCACTCCGCCACTGCGGCCCGAGGCGATCAGCAAGGACGCCCGCTTCGCCCAGCCGATCTTCCACCCGACGGTCGTCTACCGGCGCTCCCTGGTCCAGGGGGTCGGGGGCTACGAGGACCTGCCGTCCTTGGAGGACTACTGGCTCTTCGCCCGCCTGATCCACGCCGGCGCGCGCTTCGTCAACATCGCCGAACCACTCGTCGCTTATCGCATCGGTGCCGGCGCCTACGCCCGTCGGGGCGGCACCCGTCTGCTCCGCTCCGAGATTGAACTGCAGCGCCGGATGCGCAGGCTAGGCTTCACGTCACCCGCCCAGTTCGTGCGGAATGTCGCCGTGAGGGGCGGCTACCGGCTCGTTCCCGAGGAACTCAGGCGCACGGCATACCGGCGAATCCTCGCCCAGCGCGCCCACCGCTGATCCCACATCCCGTGGGACCCGGCAGGCCGGTCACTGGCCGGTGGGGACTCCGTCGGTGCCGGGCATCGGCTCGGTCAAGGCCGTGTCGGCCTTGAGCGCATCGAAGAGGGCGGTCGCCTTGGCGGTGTCCCACTTCACCGCCATCCCGGCGTTCGTCTGGAGGCCTGGATCCGACACCGGCACGACCATCGACAGGCCTTGTCCACCGCTGATGTCGCGCATGGTTCGCACGACGGACACGGCCTCGAGGAGCGAGGTGTCCTCGCCGGCGCGCAGCCCCGAGGCCGATGCCATCGCGAATCCGTAATAGCGCCAAGGGATCAGCACGGTTGAGGGGGTGGCGGCCTTCTTGATGATGGCGGACAGGAACTGGCGCTGGCGCTCGGCCCGGCCGATGTCCCCGCGCGGGTCGGAGTAGCGGGCGCGGACGTAGCCCAAGGCATTCGGGCCGTTGAGGGTCTGGCAGCCGGCCTTGAGGGTGATCCCGGCGCGCTCGTCGTTCATGTCGAAGGGGACACACACCTCGACCCCATCGAGCGAGTCGACGACCTTCGCGAACCCGCCGAAGCCGATCTCCAGATAACCCTCGATCCGCAGGCCCGTGGCGAGCTCCACCGTCTGCACGAGCAATTTGGGTCCGCCGATCGCGAAGGCCGCATTGATCTTGTTGCGACCATGCCCCGGGACCTCGACGTAGGAGTCGCGAGGGATCGACACCATCGACGACTGACCACTCGAACTGCGGTGCACGAGGATGATGCTGTCGGTGCGCTGCCCGCCACCCTCATCCGGGCCGGTGGAGAGCTCTTGCTGTTCCGCCTCCGACATGCCGGCTCGCGAATCAGAGCCCACGAGAAGGTAATTCGAGCCACCGCCGGCCTCGGGGCGTGCCCCTGCAGGAGTCGAGTCGACCTTGGACACCGAGTTCCAAGCGTGGAAGGGCACCCACGCCAGGAAGGCGATCCACACCACGACGATCGCGAGCAGCACCCGGACCAACCGGCGCCCACCCCCGCCACGACGTGGCTTGCGAGCGGGTGGCCCGGGCCGCGGCGGCGGGGGAGTGGATGATCGCTCGGTCACTCGCTGCTGCTGGCCCTGCCCGCGTGCCCGTGGAGGGGCACTCGACGGGCGCGGGGCCTGGCGCGGTTGTCCCGCACCCGTGGGGACCCGCTGTTGGCCCGGTCGCAGGGGTCGCTCGCCCGGTGCGCCACGCCCAGCGGGAGGTATGCCGGGAGCCGGCTCCCCGGCATACCCTCGCGTGTCGTTGGGCGACCGTCGCGGGCGGGGCGATTCGCGCGGAGCCCGGCCACGGGTGTCGACGACGTAGACGTCCTCGTCGGGCTGGCTCACGGGAGAAGGGGAGCGCTGGGGGATCGGTCGGGCACGGTCCCTGGGCTCGGTCATGCCGTCCATGATGACTCACCCACCCGTGTGTGCCCGGGAGATCGTGGGGGTCTGGGAGGGTCCCGGCTAGGCTGACAGCGCTTGAGCTCCTTGCTCTGAGCGGCCAGTTGCCCGACCGAAACCTACGAACGGACCTGCTCGCGTGGACCCTGACCTCGTCATTGTCGGCTCCGGCTTCTTCGGCCTCACCGTGGCCCAACAGATGGCCGAGCGCGGCCGCAAGGTCCTCGTCATCGACCGGCGCGACCACATTGGCGGCAACGCCTACAGCGCGCCCGACCCCGAGACCGGGATCGAGGTGCACGTTTATGGCGCGCACCTGTTCCACACGAGCAACAAGCGGGTCTGGGACTACGTCAATCGCTTCACCGACTTCACGCCCTACGTCCACCACGTCTGGACGAGTCACAAGGGGCAGGTCTATCCGATGCCGATCAACCTGGCGACGATCAACCAGTTCTTCGACGCCGCCTACAGCCCGGACGAGGCGCGCGCCCTCATCGCCGAACAGGCGGCGGAGATGGACGGGATCGAGCCGAGCAACTTCGTCGAGAAGGGCGTGTCGCTCATCGGGCGGCCGCTCTATGAGGCGTTCATCGCGCACTACACCGCCAAGCAGTGGCAGACCGATCCGGAGCAGCTCTCGGCCGACATCATCAGCCGGCTCCCGGTCCGCTACACCTATGACAACCGCTACTTCAGCGACACCTACGAGGGGCTCCCGGTCGACGGCTACACCGCGTGGCTCAACCGGATGGCCGACCACGACAACATCGAGGTGCGGCTCGGCGTCGACTTCTTCGACGCCACGCAGCCCGTCCACAAGGAGGCCGTCGTCGGGCAGGTGCCGGTGGTCTACACCGGTCCCGTGGATCGCTATTTCGGGTATGCCGGGGGGCGGCTCGGGTGGCGCACTCTCGATTTCGAGCGGGAGGTCGTGGCCACGGGCGACTTCCAGGGGTGCCCGGTCATGAACTATCCGGACGCCGACGTGCCCTATACGCGCATCCATGAGTTCCGGCACTTCCACCCTGAGCGGGAGGCCCGGCACCCCAAGGACAAGTCGGTGATCATGCGGGAGTTCTCGCGCTTCGCCGAGGGTGACGACGAGCCCTACTACCCGGTGAACACGCCCGAGGACCGCGAGCGACTGCTCGGCTATCGCGACCTGGCCCGCGCCGAGAAGGATGTCCTCTTCGGGGGGCGTCTGGGGACCTACAAGTACCTCGACATGCACATGGCCATCGGGTCAGCGCTTTCGATGGTCGACAACAAGCTCGTGCCGCACTTCGAGTCCGGCGAGGCGCTCGAGGCCGGCGGCATCACCGACTGACCGATTCGATGTATTCAACGGCCGGATTCCGGTCGTTGAATACATCGAATCGGCGGAAGGGGCAGGTCAGGTCAGG
>DAOLRO010000213.1:0-4976 GCA_035418665.1 Phycicoccus sp. | reverse complement strand
ACGCCCTCCCCTACGGTGCCTACGCCAAGGGCGAGGGGGTATGGGTGAGAAGGACCGCGGCGGCGAGACTCCTTGCCCCGTGGCTGGCGGCGATGATGTTCTTCCTCGCGTGGCTCTTCTTCATGAGTGAGGTGCCAGCGGGTGCGATCCTGCTGATGCTCGCTCTGGGCGCCCTCATGGCGTGGATTGCCCTCCTCGGCCGTCGCCAGGAGGTGTCGATGAACTCCGAGGGTCTCTGGCGCCACCACAGGCCCCGGGCCCGCATCGCGTGGAGGGATCTGCGGGCCGTCGACCAGGTCATGCCCAACCCGACCTGGAACAAGAACGACATCGAGCACCTCTTCCTTCGCGGCCACGTCGAGACACCGCGCGGCCGCACGCGCGACCACATCGAGCTGCGGATGAAGATGCTGGAGGTCTCGACCCCTCAGTTGATGCGGATGATGCAGCACTACTCCGAGCAGCCGATCACCGAGGCCGACCACGAGATGTTCGACCGCTTCGCCTGAGGCGGGCGAGGGTGGCTCAGCGGTCGATCGACTCCCATGCGTCGATGAGCGAGGGTCCGTACCACGTGATCGCCCGACCACTCACGAGCCGGATCGGCAATCGAGAGAACGCTTCTGGGCCGTCATCCTCGGTGAAGACGTAGGGCTCGTCCGGCAGCAGCACGAGGTCGGCCAGGACTGGGTCATCGAGGTCGGCGAGCTCAACGTGCGGATAGCGACCCTCGCCGGGCGACGGGACGGCATACCCGAGCCTGGCGAGGAGGTCAGCGGTGAAGGTGGGATGGCCGACGACCATCCACGGGTCACGCCAGATGGGGACGACAACGCGGGTATGCCGGGTGGTCACCTCACCGGACCACAGCCGGTCCACCTCGGCGAGCCATGGCGGCTCCGCCCACCTGCAGACCTCGACGAGGAGTCTGCGCATGGACGCGATCGCTTGGGGCACCGTTTCGATGTCGGTCACCCAGACGGGTATGCCGTGGCCCCGCAAGCGTTGCACGTCGAGTTCGCGGTTCTCCTCCTTGTTGGCGATGACGAGGTCGGGTGCCAGATCGCGGATCACGGCGAGATCGGGGTTCTTCGTGCCACGGACTCGAGTGACTCCGCATGCATCGAGGTCGCCGGGATGGGTGCACCAGTCCGTGGCACCGACCAAGGCAACCGGGGATGTGGCCGCGACAGCCTCGGTGAGGGAGGGCACGAGCGAGACGACTCGCTCGATGGTGTCCGCGAGCGGGACCTCCTGCCCGAGGTCGTCGGTGAGCACTCGGGTCATTCGCTGGCCCCTCCGATGATGCGGATCGCGCCGCCGATCGAGCGCATGGCCGACATCACCTGCTCACGGCCGCGACCGGCCGGCTCCTCGGACCAGTTGGCCAGGACGGCATAGGCGATCGGGTGTGCTTCGTCCTCGATGATCCCGATGTCGCACCGCACACCGAGATTGGTGCCCGTCTTGTTGATCAGGAGGGGGCCGGCGGGATCCTCGTCATGGGCGAGCGGGTCGAGGTCGAAGGCACTGGCCACCATCGAGAGATCGACACCCGGCGTGAGGGCGCCCAGCACCAGGTGGCCCACGGCACCACCGGCCCGGTCGTCGGCCCAGAGTCGCGCGAGGATGCCCGTCCAGTCCCGGGCACACCCGAGGCTGAGGTGAGGCGGGTCCTGGGGGCCACGCAGCCCGCGGACGACGTCGACGAGGTCGGATCCCCCCGGCGCCCAACCTTGTGCCGTCGCCCGGATCCGCTCCAGCCCGAGGAGGTCGATGAGGACGTTGGTCGCCCAGTTGTCGCTCACCGCGCCCACGAGGGTGACGACGTCCAACAACGGGAGCTGGTCGACGTGCAGTCGGTGCCACAGTCCGGAGTCGGTGATGCGAGAGGTGACCCGTCGATCCAGGAGCAGGTCTGCGTCGAGGGTCCCCGCCGCGAGGCGCTCAGCGAGTTCGATGAGCACGAAGACCTTGCCGACACTGGCCGAGGAGAGCAACCGGTCAGCGTGGTGCTCCACCAACGTCCTCGGTCGGTCACCGACAGCGAGGTCGACGATGGACACCGACCACTCGCCGATCGTGTCGAGGTCAGTCGGCAGCAGGAGGTGCGTGCCGAACCGGGTGCTGGGCACGGTCAGCGCGGAGCCATCCGCAGTGCCCCGTCCATCCGGATCGTTTCGCCGTTGAGGTAGTCGTGGTCGATGATCGCCAGCGCCAACTTGGCGTATTCATCCGGGCGGGCCAGCCGCTGCGGGAAGGGGACGCCAGCGGCCAGGGCGGCACGAAATTCGTCGGAGACCGTGGCCAGCATCGGCGTCTCGACGATGCCCGGCGCGATCGTCACGACACGGATCCCGAACTGCGCCAGATCACGAGCCGCCGGGAGGGTGAGGCCGACGATGCCGCCCTTCGACGAGGCATAGGCGGCCTGACCGACCTGTCCGTCGAAGGCGGCGATGCTCGCGGTGTTGATGACCACGCCGCGCTGCCCCTGCGCGTCGGGTTCGGTCGTCGCGATCACCTCCGCGGCCAGCGCCATCACGGTGAACGAACCGATGAGATTGATCTCGATGACCTTGCGATAGAGCCCGAGGTCATGGACACCCTTGCGGCCGACGATCCGGGCACTCGGGCCGATGCCCGCACAGTTGACGACGATGCGCAGCGGCGCGGCTGCGTCGCTGTTGGCCTGCTCGACGGCGGCCCGCACCTGGGTCTCGTCGGTGACGTCCGTGGCAACGAGGGTGACGCCGTCGATCGGACTCGCTCCCTCGATCGACTGCTGGAGGTCGAGTCCGGTGACCCGGGCGCCCCCTGCGGCGAGGGCATGGGCCGTGGCGGCACCGAGCCCGGAGGCGGCACCGGTGACGATGGCGGTGGTGTTGGCGAGCTGCATGACCGCCATCCTGCCAGCGAAGACTGACGGCTGCCGCCTTGGCAACGACACGGCATACCAGTGGTTTCATGGGGGACATGACGCTCAACATCGGTGGCCATGTGGACCAACTCGACCCGATCGCCGAGGCCAAGGCCCGCGGGGCGAGTCTGTCGCAGTTCTTCCTCGGCGACCCACAGTCCTACAAGGGCCCCGTCTTTGCGTATGCCGGGGGGCCGGCCGCGCTGAAGGCTGATGCTGCCGCGGCGGGCGTCGATCTCTACGTCCACTCCCCCTATCCGATCAATGTCGCCTCGCTCAACAACCGGATCCGGATCCCCGGACGCAAGTTGCTCCAGCAACACCTGACGGCCGCAGCCGAGATCGGCGCGAAGGCGGTGGTCGTCCACGGCGGGCATCTTGGCAAGGACGAGGACGCCGCCAAGGGCTTCGACAACTGGCGCAAGTGCATCGATGGCCTCGACATGCCGGTGCCCCTGCTCATCGAGAACACCGCCGGGGGTGACAACGCCATGGCCCGCCGGCTGGAGGCCATCGCTCTGCTCTGGGACGCGATCGGCGCGGCTGAGGGCGGCGACACCGTGGGCTTCTGCCTCGACACGTGTCACGCCTGGGCGGGCGGCAACGACCTCGCGGACGTCGTCGACAGGGTCCGGGCGATCACGGGACGCATCGACCTGGTGCATGCCAATGACTCGCGCGATGTCTTCGATTCAGGCGCCGACCGGCACACCAATTTCGGGACGGGGCACATCGACGGGACGGCTCTGGCCGACCTCGTGCGCGCTGCGGGGGCGCCCGTGGTCTGCGAGACCCCGGGTGGCGTCGAGGGACAGTCCGCTGACATCGAGTTCCTCCGCGCCCGCGTCTGAAGATCACGCCTCACACCGGGAGCCGCCAGATCGATACGTGGGACTCGCTCTCGCCGGTGAAGGGCTCACGTGACCAGCCGGCGTACCTGCTCTCGAGTTCCATCCCGGCGAGTTGCGCCATCAGGTCGAGTTCGCTGGGCCAGACGCAACGGAAGTTGTGGGTGCCGCGGTGATAGGAGCCGTCGGCCTGCCGGGTGAAGTGGTGCGAGATGGCCTGCTGGGTCACCAGGTCGTAGGTGTCGAAGCCGAGGTGCCGCTCGGAGAGGTCGAACGGGACCGCTGCTTGGCCCGGAGGCAGCCGTCGGAGAGAAGGCACACCGACCTCGATGACGAAGCGTCCGCCGGGGGTCAGGTGCCGAGCGGCGTTGCGGAAGCAATCGACCTGCTCGGCTTGGGTGCGGAGGTTGCCGATGGTGTTGAAGACGAGGTAGACGAGCGAAAACGAGCCCGACACAAGGGTGCTCGCCATGTCCCCCGGGATGACCGGCAGTTCGGGCGCCTTCTCGTGCAGCACGTCGATCATGGGCTGCGAGCACTCGAGACCGGTGACGGACAGGCCGCGAGCTGCCAGTGGGATGGCCACGCGGCCGGTCCCGATCGCGAACTCGAGGACCGGCCCGGGTCCCGCGAGTTCCGCCAGGAGATCGACGGTCGGGTCAAGGACCTGGGGCTCGAACATGGCCGCCACCGCCACGTCGTAACGGGCAGCGTCGTCGGCATCCCACAGATCACTGCTCGTCATGGCTCGACTCTGGCGCAGCAGGATGCCTCGTTGCCACCGGTTTTCAGACGAGCGTTTGCGTTCCGCAGGTCTCCGGGCGCGTTCGGTGTCTCACGACGACGTCCACGGGCAGGTCAGGGGCAGACCCTGCACTGACAGCGCTCCGGTCAGTGGCCGCGGATGGTGTCCCGCTTGGCGCGGTTGTCCCGTGGGGACGCCAACTCGCGGGCTTTGGTGAGCTGCCGGCGCAGGTCGGCGCTGACGTCGTTGAGCGCGGCCCGCAGGTCGGGCTCGCGCGAGGTGGCCACCAACCGCTTCTTACCCGGCACCCACGCCTCCAGCGTGACCGTCTGGCCCGGCGCCTCCCGATCCTTCACGCTGAGTTCCATCTCCCAGGCGCGGTCGAGTTGGTCGAACCGGCCGAGCGCCTGCGCCAGCGTGTCGCCGACCAACTCCCGGTCACTCTCGCCGAAGCCGCCGCCGA
>DAOLRO010000212.1:0-4994 GCA_035418665.1 Phycicoccus sp. | reverse complement strand
CGACTTGCGCGTCTCGGTGCCCGGTTGGGTGAACCACCCTTCGTGCTCCGCATCCCAGTGGAAGCCGAGCAGCGAGTCCATGGCGTGGTCGAGCAGGGCACCCGACCCGGGGACGCCTCGACGCACGCCGGCCGACGAGATCCACGCCATTCGGGCGGTGAGGAAGAGCTCCGGTGACCGATCGGGCATCGGCAGACCGTCCCCGTCGAGATAGTGGAAGCCGCCGGCCGGGCGGACCGACCGCAGCGCGAACCGAAGGATCTTGGCGAAGCCGTCATCGAGCCATCGCTGGTGGTTGAGTTCGTCCAGCCACGTGGTCGGCGTCGGGTTGGCGGTTGGCATCGTCACAACGCGAGGGTATGCCGTGCCGCCCGCTTCCGCAGGCGTGCTCAGCCCACGAGTTGGCTGATCCCGTGGATGACGAGTCCGGCAAGGGCGCCCACGATCGTGCCGTTGATCCGGATGAACTGCAGGTCGCGCCCGACGTGCAACTCGATCCGGTCCGAGGCCTCCTTGCCGTCCCAGCGGTCGACGGTCACCGAGATGACCTCGGCGAGCTCGCTGCCATAGGTGTTCACGACGAAGGAGACGACTTCACCGAGACGGGCTTCGAGTCGGCCACGCCAGACCTCGTCCTCCACGAGGTGCTGACCGAGGTGCTCGAGGAGTTCGTCGCCGCGCACGTGGAAGTAGGAGGTCGGGTCGTCCATGGCCACGAGGAGCGAGGACTTGAGCGAGGCCCAGAGGCCCACGGCCGTGAGGGGCACCTGGGGGTGCGTGAGCAGGCGCTCCTTGAGCGACTCCGCCTGGGCCATGACCTCCTGGTCGGTCTGCAGGTCCGTGGCAAGGCGCCGGAGCAGGTCGTCAAAGGCCTTGCGCGCCGGGTGATGCTGGTCGCGCTGGATGTCCTCGAGCCAGGTGAGGACCTGGCTGTAACTCCACGTGATGACCTTGTCGTCCACCCATGGCGGCGACCACCACGGCGCACGATCACCCAGCACCGCGGCATACGTGCCGGGGTTGTCCTTCAGCCAGTGCGCGAAGTGTTCGAGGCCGAGGTCGACGAGACCGTTGTGCGTGCCCTCGCTGACGATGCCGTCGAGCAGGGAGCCAGCGATAGGGGCAATGGGTTCCTGGACGAGGCGGGGCAGGAGGAAGTTCTCGACGAGGTCTTGGACCTCCTCGTCCTTGAGGCGCTGCAGGCCAGCCCGCGAGACCCGGACGATCTCGACCATCGTGCGTTTGCGGTTGGCCGGATCGAGCAGCCAGGTCCCGACGCGCTCCCCGATGTGCGCGGCCTCGAGGCGCTCGCGGGCGATGTCCTCGGTGAGGAAGTTCTCGGTGACGAACTCCTGGAGGTTGCGGCCGATCTCGTTCTTGCGCTTGGGGATGATCGCGGTGTGCGGGATCGGCAGGCCCAGCGGGTGCTTGAAGAGGGCGGTCACGGCGAACCAGTCGGCGAGCGCACCGACCATGGCCGCCTCGGCGCCGGTGTTGACATAGCCCCAGACACCCGAGTGGTCAAAGCCCAGGGTCACGAGATAGATCACCGCGGCAAGGACGAGCAGGGACACGGCGACCAGCCGCATCCGGCGCAGCCCTTTGCGGCGCGCCTCGTCGGCAGGTGTCGACACCATCAGGCTCACGGGGTTGATCCTCTCCTACGCCATGGTCAGGCGGAGACTCCCAACGTCAGAACCCACTCAGGTATGCCGTCGCCCGGCTGTCCGTTCGATCGCCGCTTCCACGAGAGCCTGGGCCGCACGGAGGGCACGACGCTGATCGGCAACGGAGATGAAGGTCGAGCCATAGTGAGCACCGGGCTTGAGTCTCACGAGTTTGGCCAGTTCGCTGCCGAGGGAGGAGTCCACAGCGGCAAGGACACGTGCAGCCTCAGCATGGTCATCCCCCGCGTAGCGCGATCCGGTGGCCGAGATGCAGATGGCATCCGAAGCAGCGATTCCCGCGAGGACGGCGATTCCGACGACCACATTGTTCGCACCCGCCCCCTCTTCGACCGCCGCGAGATCGGCGATCTCGAGGTAGCGCGACGCGATGATGCGTCGGTTGCGGGCATCGGCGGGCGTCCCGCTTCGCAGCCGCAGGGTCGCCACAGTCTCACCCTGCCTTGGGGAGGCCACGGAGGAGCGAGTGCAGGCTCGAGCCGATCAGCAGCACGCCGTCCTCGCGCCAGGAGTCGAAGATGGGCTCGTTGGCTTCCAGACCCCGTGCAAGGTCCTGAACGGTCAGGTCCATGCACGAAAGAGTGTTGCCCGTCCAACGGAAGGCGTCGAGCTCCAGGCCGCGGACCTGGTCATCCCACGAATCCATCTCGCTCTCGGTCAGGGTCTCGGGCCGAATCAGCAGCAGGTCGATGTCCGAGTCGGCCCGGGAGTCGCCGCGCGGCACGGAGCCGTAGAGCGATGCGTGCAGGCACGGAATCGCCCATCCGCGGAGGGCTTGGCCGAGGCGACGCCGCAGTTCCCCGCTGGCCGCCACGGCCTGAAGCACCACCGGCGCCAACAGGTGCTCGCGATTGAGCCGGTACAAATGCGCTCGCCCTGCACGCTGGACCTCTGCCAACCCGTGGTCGACCAGCCGTTCGAGCACTGATGTGACGGAAGTGTGGCTGCCACGCCGCGCCAACGTCGCGATCTGCCGACCGGACAGGGGAGCCTCCGTGTGGGCAAGGACCGTTAGGACGTCGCCCTCGAGACTTGGCGACAGGGTGCTCAACGGCTGGGTGAGATCCACCCCTCCAGCATGGCACGAAAAAACTCCAAATGGTTGCCTTTCCTTACATATGGAGTGTTTACCAACCATTGGCCGTGCCGTGGGTGTCGCGGGCTCAATCGTTCGCGGGTGCCCGCCAGGCCCGGTAGAGGCCATAGGTGGAGACGGCGCAGAGCAGGTGCCAGATCGCATGGCCCTGGAGGAGCGAATGCGGGTCACACCACGGACCGCCGCCGTGGCTGAGGCTCCAGATGCCCAAGGCCACGAGGATCGAGCCGACCGCGGCGATCGCCCACCCGACATGGGCGCGCAGCCGCCCTGCCTGACGAGCGAGGAAACCCGTCACCGTCGCCGCCACGAGCATCAGGGCAAAGACGGCATTGCCCATCGACCCCAGCCAGGGCACGTGACCCCCGCGCCCGGTCAGGACCTGTGCCACCACCACCGCGGCGACGAAAGCCACACCCAGAGCCACGGGACCGGCATCCAGGAGGCGAGTCACGGCATACGCGAGGATGAAGCCGGCGATGAGGTGCATGCTCAGCACGTCGAGCCGGCCCCCGAGGTCGGTCTGGGTGGCGTGCATCGCGGCACTCGCGGGACCGAGGACGACCGCAAGCACCGCGTATGCCGTGGCGAGGCTCGTGCGACCCCCGAGAGCCCCGCTGGGGAGGCGGGCATGCCAGGCGACGGCGAGCCCGGCGATGACGAAGCCGAGGTTGCTCCACGTGTTGGCGGGTTGCTTGACGCACCCCGGGCGCGCCGCCTCGCAGAACCCGTCCCCGCGCCCCACATCGGGACCGAGCCAGCCCAGGGCCACCGCAATCACCAGAAGACCCACCGAGACGACCGCGACCAGGCTCGCGACTACGAGCGGACGGTGGTCGATCGCGCGCTTGGGGGCGGACGGCATACGACGGGAGTATGCCGGGTGCTCACCCTCCGGAAGCGTGCCAAGCGGGCAACTGGCCGCCCGTTTGGCACGCCGGTCGATCCCTAGACTGGGCAACCATGCACTTCCTCAACGACCTGCAGCCGCAGTGGGACCTGACCTATGACGACGTCTTCATGGTCCCGAACGCGTCGGACGTGACGAGTCGCCTCGACGTGGATCTGGCCAGCGTGGACGGCACGGGAACGACGATCCCGCTCGTGGTGGCGAACATGACGGCGATCGCCGGGCGGCGGATGGCCGAGACCACGGCTCGACGTGGCGCGGTCACGATCATCCCGCAGGACATCCCGACCTCCGTTGTGGCAGAAGTGATTTCGTGGGTCAAGAGCCGTGATCTCGTCTATGACACCCCCGTCCTGCTCGCGCCGACGAGCACGGTCGGTGAGGCGCTGATCCTCCTTCACAAGAGGGCGCACGGGGCCGCAGTCGTGGCCGAGGGCGATCGGCCCGTGGGCATCGTGACGGAGACCGACCTGACCGGGGTCGATCGCTTCACGCAGGTCCAGGACGTGATGGTGCGCGAGATGGTCACGCTCGAGGAGGGGGTCGACGTCGAGGCGGCCTTCGACTCCCTTGCCCATGCCCGGCGTCGATTGGCGCCCGTGGTCGGCCCTGACGGCCAGTTGGTCGGGCTGCTCACCCGCACCGGGGCGTTGCGCGCGCACCTCTACACCCCGGCAGTCGACGCGTCGGGTCGGCTGCGGATCGGGGCTGCGGTCGGGATCAACGGGGATGTGGCCGGGAAGGCTGCTGCTCTGCTGGAGGCAGGGGCCAATGTGCTCGTCGTCGACACCGCGCATGGCCACCAGAGCAAGATGATCGAGGCGCTGCGAGCCATCCGGGCGTTGGACCCGGCGGTGCCTGTCGTGGCGGGCAACATCGTGTCGGCGGAGGGCACGCGGGACCTGATCGAAGCCGGCGCCGACATCATCAAGGTCGGGGTCGGTCCCGGCGCGATGTGCACGACACGCATGATGACGGCGGTGGGACGGCCACAGTTCTCGGCGGTGCTCGAATGCGCCACTGCCGCAAGAGAACTCGGCAAGAACGTCTGGGCCGACGGCGGTGTGCGTCACCCTCGGGACGTGGCTCTTGCGCTGGCAGCCGGCGCCTCGAACGTCATGATCGGCTCGTGGTTCGCCGGGACCCTGGAGTCCCCGGGCGACCTCTACACCGACGAGAAGGGCCGCCTCTACAAGGAGTCCTTCGGCATGGCGAGCAGCCGCGCGGTGCGCAACCGGACGGCGACGGACACGGCCTACGAGCGGGCGCGCAAGGCGATGTTCGAGGAGGGCATCAGCTCGGC
>DAOLRO010000211.1:0-5044 GCA_035418665.1 Phycicoccus sp. | reverse complement strand
TGCTGCTCGTCATGTTCTCGACCATCTTCGGTGGGCAGTTCAGTGCCGAGGACAAGGCCGCGGGGATGAATGCGGGGCGGCTCTTCCTGCCCGGACTCATCGCCGCCGGCGTCATGCTGACCAGTTTCCAGACGATGGCGATGTCGGTCACCGTCGAGCGCGACGACGGCACCCTCAAGCGCCTGCGTGGCACACCGATGCCGCCGGTCGCCTACTTCCTGGGCAAGGTCGGCCTGGTGCTGGCGACCTCGGTGACCCAACTCATCGCCCTGCTCCTCGTGGCTCGCTTCATCTATGACGTGCAACTGCCCACCGAGGCGGGGCGCTGGCTGACTCTGGCGTGGGTGTTCTTCCTCGGCAGCTTCGGCGGAACCGTTCTCGGCATTGCGTATTCGTCGCTCGGCACGGCCCGCTCGATCGGTGCCGTGGTCATCGCGCCGGCTCTGGTGTTGCAGTTCCTCTCCGGCGTCTACTTCGCCTTCAAGGACATCCCGGAGTGGCTGCAGCAGGTCGCGGCCCTCTTCCCGCTGAAGTGGGTGGCGCAGGGGATGCGGTCGGTGTTCTATCCCGACGGGATGGCGGCTCAGGAAATGGCGCACGCGTGGGAGCCGGGTCGGACAGCCCTCGTCCTCGGGGCCTGGGCCGTCGGCGGACTGCTCCTGTGCGCCAAGTCGTTCAGTTGGTACAAGCGCGGCACGACATGATGTGGCCGTGACCGACGACTCGCGGGCAGGGCTGGAGCGCTTCTGGGGCGCGCAGTTGAAGTGGTGGCACCTCACCTTCGCCGTCCTCTGGGTCATCACGCTGGTCATCACCTTCATCGAGCCCGCCGGGCGCGGTGGGCACGTCGCCACCGCAGGCCTGTTGGTGGTCATGGCGATTGCGTATGCCGTGTGGGCCCCCTCCGCTCTCCTGGACCAGTCGTGGAAGGGCTGGGCCTACCTCGCGGTCGCCTGGTCGGCGCTGATCGCCATCCATGTGCTCGACCCGAACACCGAGGCGTGGTTGCTCTTCTTCGTGCTGTTCCCGCACCTGTGGGTCATGTTGTCCCAGCCAGCAGCGGTCGTCACGACGATCGCCGCTGTGGCATCCACCACGGCGACGAGGTTGTGGGGCGCTGGTGGTTCGACCGACGACCTGGTCCCCGTCCTGGTGACGGCCGTGATCTCGATTGCCCTCTCGATCCTCCTCGGGATCTTCACCTCCCGGATGGTCCACGAAGCCTCGCGGCGAGCCGAGACCATCGATGCGCTCCACGCGGCTCAAGCCGAACTCGCTGCCGCAGAACGAGATCGAGGAGTGTCCGAGGAGAGGGAGCGGTTGTCCCGGGAGATCCACGACACCCTCGCGCAGGGGTTCACGTCGGTCCTGACCCTGACGCGGGCAGCAGAAGCGGCGCTCGGTCGGGGTGACATCGATACGGCTCGCGCTCGACTGTCCCTCGTCGAGCAGACCGCCTCGGAGAATCTCGACGAGGCCCGACTCATCGTGGCCGAACTCAGCCCCGGTCATCTGCAATCGAGGACCTTGGTCGAGGCGCTCGAGCGCCTGACACGCACGCTCCGGGAGAGCGGGGGAGTGCAGGCCCACCTTCGGGTGAACGGTGACCCGGTGCCTCTCGGTGGCGCCAAGGAGGTGGTCCTGCTGAGGACCGCCCAGGAGTGCCTCTCCAACGTCCGTCGCCACTCCGGTGCTGCCACGGTCGATCTGGCGTTGACGTATGCCCCGGGCTCGGTCAACCTGCACGTCGTGGATGACGGCACCGGCTTCGATGCGGATGACCAGCGGTGGGGCTTCGGACTCGATGGCCTGCGTGCCCGCGTGGGCGAGGTCGGGGGTGCCTTCGAGGTGTCCAGTGCCCTGGGCAAGGGCACTCGCGTGAGCGTGGAGGTGCCCCGATGACATTGCCCGACAAGGTGATTCGCCTTCTCGTGGTCGATGACCATCCCGTGGTGCGGGCCGGGATGATCGCGATGCTCTCCGAGGAGCCCGGACTCGATGTCGTGGGACAGGCCGGCAACGGGGCCGAGGCCCTCGCGTTGGTCCCTCGGTTGCAGCCCGATGTCGTCCTCATGGACCTGCGCATGCCCGTGATGGATGGTGTGGAGGCCACCCGGCGCATCACCGAGTTGCGGGACGAGGCTGCGGATCAGGGAAACCAGGCACGGGGCACCGAGTCCTCCGCTCGCACCGGGCCGCACGTCCTCGTGCTCACGACCTACGACACCGACGCCGACATCGTCACCGCGGTGGAGGCCGGTGCCCGTGGCTATCTGCTCAAGGACACGCCGCCGGCGATGCTCGCCGACGCGATCCGTCGGGCTGCCCGTGGTGAGACTGTGCTCGCCCCGGCTGTGGCGGCTCGATTGGCCGATCGACTGCGGCAGCCCACGAAGCCAGCAGTGGAGCTGACGGCCCGAGAGTCCGAAGTGCTCGCTCTTGTCGCCGAAGGGCTGTCCAACAACGAGATCGGACTCCGGCTCTTCATCGGAGAGGCCACGGTCAAGACCCATCTGCTCCGGACCTTCGCCAAGCTCGAGGTGAACGACCGGACGGCCGCCGTCACCACGGCATACCGGCTCGGTCTGCTGGACCCGCCCACGGGAGGGTGACTCCTCGCTGGGCGGGCGCCGCCGACTTCCCGACGGCCCAGCCGCAGTGGGTCAGTCGCGGGTCTGGTCGAACGGGGCGCGGTCCCGACGAGGAGCTGACTGGGCCGCCCGACGGCTCGCCCGGGTCTCCGTCTCGACCGCCCGGGAAGGAGCAGCCGAGTCGTCATCGGTGAGCTCGTCCTTGACGACGTCGACGATGTCCTCGCGCAACTCCTTGGCGGCCTTGCGGTGCTTCCACCACTCCCACACCATCGGCAGCACCGACAGGAAGACGATGACGATGACGGCCTTGTCGATCTGCTCCCCGAGGACGGGGAAGGCCGCGCCGAGGAAGTAGCCCGCGAGCACCAACCCGAAGACCCAGAGCACGGCACCGATGGCCGACCAGGTGAAGAAGCGCTTGCGATCCATCTTGCCGATGCCAGCGACGACGGTGATGAAGGTCCGCACGATCGGCACGAAGCGGCCGATGACCAGCGCCTTGTTGCCGTGCTTGTCGAAGAAGGCCTCGGTCTGGTCGAAGTACTTGCGCTTGATGATCCGGCCGTCGCGCTCTCGCAACTTGGGCCCGATGGCCCGGCCGATCTCATAGCCAGCGACATTGCCGCCAAAGGCGGCGATGAAGAGTGTGACCAGGGCGACCGGCAGGCTGACCGGCAGGTTGCCACCGGCAATGAAGAGGCCCACCGCGAAGAGAAGGCTGTCGCCGGGGAGGATCGGGAAGAGCAGGCCGCACTCGATGAAGACGATGAGCAGGGCGATGATGAAGAACTGCGTCCCGAAGCGCTCGAGCAGCCACGCAGGGTCCATCCAGCTCGGGCCGAGGGCAGGGAGCATCGTCATGACGTCAGCAATCACGAGATCAAGGGTAGGTGCTCTTCCTAGGCGTCTCCTGTGAGGCACGGTGGCACGGCGTGGCTCCTACAGTGGGCCCCGTGAGCAGCCAAGCGTCCGACGAGAGGGATGACAACGCGGCGTATGCCGTGGGTCTGGGTCCGTGGGTCGGCCCACCTCCCGTGGGGGATCAGTGGGATCCGGACCTGCTCCGGGAGGGTGACCGTCGCAATGTCGAGGACCGCTATCGCTATTGGCGGCACGAGGCGATCGTCGCCGACCTCGACCGCAGTAGATTCCCCCTGCACATCGCGATCGAGAACTGGGAGCACGACTTCAACATCGGCTCGATCGTGCGCACGGCCAATGCCTTCAACGTGGCCGCCTTTCACATCGTCGGCAAGCGTCGCTGGAATCGTCGCGGCGCAATGGTCACGGACCGCTACCAGCACGAGATCCATCACCCCACGGTCGGTGACCTCACCGCGTGGGCAGCGCAATGGCGACCCACGGTGACAGCCGAGGTGGACGGCCAGGCAGCGCACGGCATACCCCTCATCGGGATCGACAACGTGCCGGGTTCGCTTCCCATCGAGGGCCGCGTCCTGCCGAGCGTCTGCGTGCTCGTGTTCGGCCAGGAGGGGCCCGGACTGTCCGAGGAGATGCGCGAGGCGTGCGAGGTGATCATGCACATCACGCAATACGGCTCGACCCGCTCGGTCAACGCCGGCGCCGCAGCCGCGATCGCCATGCACACCTGGATCGAGCAGCACGGTCCTCAGCCCTGAGCAGTCCCTTCGACGACACGCTCGCTCACTTCGGCGGGTCGCTGAGCACGACCTCTGGCGCGAACCACCCGAGCGTGTCGTCGAACGATCAGGGTTTGGGGGCGCTGGCGCCCAGCACGTCGACGAGATTGCGGATCCGACCGTCCTCCTCATAGGGACCCCACGATCCGGGGTCGGAGGACCAGTAGATCCACCCTGCCCCCATGTCATCTGTGGTGCGCAGGACGAGCCTGACGTAGTCGAGCGCGCCGTCCTGGGTCGTGTCGAGGCCGAACTCATCGAGGATGATGGGCACGTCGCCGAGCCGGTGAGCGGTGCGCAGGGCGTTGCCGCGCCAGAGGTCGACGGTGGTGTCGATCTGGGCCCTCGAACTGCCGTTGTATCCGCTGCCGAGGTCGAGCATGAGCGGATAGAGGTGCGGGCAGTAGGCGATCCGCGGGTCGCCGGGGCGGGGGTCAGTGACTCGACCCAGGCCCGAGGGCGTGCCCCAGTTGGTGCCCATTGCTTGGGGGGACACGCAGATCCACGTGTCGGGGTCGGCTTGGCGGATGGCATTCGCGGACAGTTGGTAGAGCCGGGTGAGCGGGCCGGACTCGAACTGTGGCCCTTGGAGGGTGCCGCCGTAGGGCTCGTTCATCAGGTCATAGGCGTAGACCCCGGGGACGTCGGCGAAGTGCCTCGCGACGGCTCCCCATGCGCCCGCATAGTGCTCCATGAGCTCGGGGTGCTCACCGGTGGTGTTCCAGAAGTGGTCCCAGGCGCGCATGACCGCGGGCTCGAGATAGCCCAACTCCCACATCTCCGGGTTGG
>DAOLRO010000210.1:0-5063 GCA_035418665.1 Phycicoccus sp. | reverse complement strand
CATCGCGCAGCACCGCGAGGGTGTCGTCGGTGCTCGCGTCGTCGATGCAGAGCACTTCATAGGTGAACTCGCTCGCATTCATCACTGTCGTGATGCGCTCGATCTCCTTGAGCACGTGCGGACCCTCGTTGTAGCAGGGCAGCACGATCGTGACCTCCGGCTTGGGCCCTGCTCCGCTGGGACCGTCCTCGATCGGGTATGCCGGGTGGCTGGTCACCGGAGCCCGCTCCCCTGTCGCTGGGCGTGCATTGGGGTCGACGTCGCGGCCCGCCAGCTCACCGACGCGGATCGCGATGGGCTCGGTCACCGACGCTGGCGAGGCAGGGGTGGGGACCGGGATGACCTCGGTCTCGGGGTGCTCGTTCATCACCGGCGAGCCTACCTGCGCGCGGCCTCCGCACTGGTGTGCCACGGTTGACCCATGGCAGGCCTGGCGACCGATGACGTGCTGACCCTCCTCAAGGAGGTCGCAACAGAGGTGATCACTCCCCGTTTCCGCGCCTTGGCCGATGGCGAGGTGATCGAGAAGAACCCCGGCGACCTGGTGACCGTCGCCGACCGGGAGGCGGAGGTGCTCATCACGCAAGCCCTCACCGCGTCATACTCGAAGGCGGTCGTCCTCGGGGAGGAGGCGTTCGCCGCCGACCCGGGCCTGATGGATTCCTATCTCGCCGCCGAGCACACCTTCACCGTGGACCCCGTGGACGGCACGAAGAACTTCGTCGAGGGTTCGCCCGACCACGCCGTCATGGTGTCAGAGTCCATTGGCGACGAGACGGTCCGAGCGTGGATCTGGCAGCCGGAGCATGGGGTGGCTTGGGTCGCGGAGCGGGGAAATGGGCTGTGGCGCAACGGTGTCCGCGTCCAACGCCCGCCGCTGGCCGATGGTGTCGACCCCGTCGGTGCGACCTCGACCTGGGCGTTGCGGGGCAAACGGCTCGGTGACCTGCCGACGATGCGCCTGTCCTGGGCGTGCTGCGGCGTCGACTACCCGCACCTCATCGAGGGCGACTGCGACTACATCGTCTACACGCGCAGCCACCCCTGGGACCATCTCCCGGGCACTCTCATGCTCGCCGAGGCGGGCGGGGCATTCGGTCACGCGGACGGCTCGCCCTACACCCGCCGCTCGCAGGTGCGCGGACTGGTGGTGGCCGCCGATCCGGCCACGTATTCGGCCATGCAACCCCTCGCGAGGGCGGCCCTCACGCGCCGCTGATCAGGGAGTGGCGAGGCGGACCCGGATGGGGAGCGGATCGAGCCGGTCGGGGCGATGCTCCAGTGCGTGTTCGCTTTCCTGGACCATCACGTCGACGAGCTCGCGCCAGTCGGACCCGAACTGAGGTGCCGCGTCGTCCGCGGACAACAGGACGAGTCGCTGCTTGTTCACCTTCACCAGCTCGGCCATGGCTGCGATGGTGTCGGCCAAGGCTGACGGATCCCTGCGCAGGGCCGACGTCGTGGCCAGCGCCGCCCGACCACACTGTCCTCGGACGACCTGAACCCATTC
This sequence comes from Phycicoccus sp., assembly GCA_035418665.1. Lineage (GTDB taxonomy): Bacteria > Actinomycetota > Actinomycetes > Actinomycetales > Dermatophilaceae > Phycicoccus_A. The sequence goes on along the minus strand of DAOLRO010000210.1, from coordinate 3,553 downwards.
GTTCGCGGCGCGCGAGTCCACCATGAGCACCACATCTTCGGGCTCGAGGGATGCGCAGACCTGCTCGACGGCCGCGACCGAGCCGACCTCGACCCGTGCGGTCGCCAACGGTGCCGTCCCCTTCACAAGGAATCCGATGCATCCGAACAGCAGCAGGACAGTCAGGGCACGTGGGGCAAGACTGGGCCCGATTGGCCAGTGGCGGCCCCACACCCACCGGAGCACGACAACGGCCAGGACGATGGCGAACGGTAGGGCGATGACGAGGCGACGTTCGGCCCACGGGTGATCCGGAGTGATCCCCGGTCGCCACAGGGTGAGGATCGTGGAGCCGGCACCGACGATGAGCGGCGCTGTCCACGACGGCAACGGTTCCCTACCCTCGACCCAGGCGCGAGTGGCACGGTGAACGAGGACGACGAACGTTGCCGCGGCAAGGGTGAGCGTGATCGGGCCGAGCCACCACGACAGCCAATTCACCGTCTGCTCGGCGTACGTGCGCCCGCCGTCGATCGGGAGCCCTTGCCGTGCCTGCATCCCGGCGACGTAGCGGGCTCCGGGGTCATTCGGGTCCTGACGGACGGTCATCCAGAGCGGTCTGGAGGCCAGCAGAATCACGCCGAGCGCAGCGGCCACCGTGAGGGCGGCAGGCAAGCGGGCGGCATACCTGCTCGGCAGGCCCCACCCGCGATGACGGAGCCGCAGGCTGGCCCATATGACCAGGGCCATGGCCACGCCGATCGCCACGAGCGGGATGAGACTGCGCGCGATCGAGCCGACGTATTGGTTCGAGAGCCAGAGGGCGGCTGCGAAGGCAAGGAGCGTCGAGATCCCGGCGCCGAAGAGCAAGGGCCGCGGCCACCGACGACCCTGAGCCAGCCCCAAGCCGGCCACGACGAGCAGCAGGATCGTCTCGCGCAGGCCGTCGATCCGGACGAAAGCCGTCCCGCCGATCAGCGCCCCTGCGGTGAGCCCCCAAAGGAAGACGGAGCGGGAGGGACCCGGCGAGGACCCGGTGGACGCCTCGTCAAGGTCCCGATCGGAATCGATCGCCAGCGTCAGGGCGAGCAGTCCGGCAAGAAGAGTGAGTAGGGCAAGGGGTTCGGAGTAGGTGGATCGCGCGATGTGGAGGATGGGGAAACTCAGGCCCGTGAGGGCTGCGGCCACCGCACCCCACCAGGTGCCGAGGAAGCGCGAGACCAGCAGGCCAAGGGCGAGGAGCGAGAGGGCGCCAATGAAGCCGGGGATCCAGAAGATGGCCGTGGGACCGCCGAGCCAGTCGCCGAGGGAGTAGATCGCTGCCGGGCCGACGACGAACTGCGGCTGGATGGCCGGATGAGCGGCATCGCCGACGGCGAAGAACGCCGGACTGGCCAGCGTGAGTCCCGGCATGGACAGGCCTTGCGGCAAGCCGACGGTCCATGGCTCGATCCCGACCACGCGGGTATGGGTGGTGGCCAGCGAGATCGCGGCCTGGAAATTGCTCGCCGAGTCGCGGCGCGGCAGGACCTGCTCGGCATGGGTGGCGCCAGCCCAGACGCCGAAGGCGAGGCACGTGGCGACCAGCAGCAGGGTCGGCGCTTGACGGTGGTTGCGAGGCGGCAGGGGCAGTCGCGTCAGAGCGATCCCGAGAGACACGGCCAGCACGGTCGCCAAGGGAAGAACCAGCCACGGCGTCCACCACCCGAGGCTCCCGAGGATCGCGGCGAGCAGACCGAGTCCCACCACCCAGAGGCCCACGCCGACGACGGTCCTCACGAGCACTCGGCTCAGGCGGGAGTCCTGCGGCGGCATGGCCCAACCGTAAGGTGCAAGGCGTGATGCCAGCAGATGTCCTCGCCGCGATGCTCCGATCAGATGCGACCGCGCCTCGGATCACCCAATACGACGACACCGACTCCCCCACCAAGGGTGAACGGCTCGAGTTCTCGGCCAAGGTGCTGGCAAATTGGGTGTCCAAGGCGGCGAACCTGCTGCAGGACGAGTTCGACGTCAGCGTCGGCACGAGCGTGCGTCTCGCGCTGCCCGCGCACTGGCGCACGGCCTATTGGGCGCTCGCCGCGTGGTCCGTGGGTGCCACTGTCGTGCTCGGTCCGCCTGGCAGCGGCCCGGGCCCAGTGCCCGACCCTGACGACCTCACGCTCACGGTGACCGATGACCCCGACCTGGCGGGCGCAGCCGACCCCGCCGTGCTCGTGACCTTGGCTGGTCTTGCTCGCCGAGCCACGGTCGAGGTGTCGCCGGGAGTCGTCGATGAGGCCAAGGAACTGGCCACCTTCGCCGACGCCTTCACCGCCTGGGACGAAGCCAGCCCCAGCGACACCGCACTCGTCTCGGCAACCGGCTCCACGGCATACGCGGATTTGGTGGGGCACCACGCGGAGGGGAGGTTCCACCTCCTCGACCCGGACGCCGAGTCCTTCCTCCGGACCTGCCTGAGTGTGTGGGCGGCGGGCGGCTCGCTCGTCCTCACGCGGGGACGACCGAGTGCGGCCACCTTGGCCCAGCGACTGGCCAGCGAACACTGCATGCCCTGACCCATGTGCCCGGCCCACATGGGTCGTCGACCCAATGATGGCTAGAGTGGCGAGCATGGACAAGGTCGTCTCCTCAGCAGCAGAGGCCGTGGCCGACATCCCCGATGGCGCCACCTTGGCCGTCGGCGGGTTCGGGTTGTGCGGCATCCCATCGGTGCTCATCCAGGCCCTTCACGACAAGGGGGTCGTCGACCTCGAAGTGGCCTCGAACAACTGCGGGGTCGATGACTGGGGCTTGGGGATCCTGTTGGCGGACAAGCGAATCCGCCGCATGATCTCCTCCTATGTCGGGGAGAACAAGGAGTTCGCGCGGCAGTATCTGTCCGGCGAGCTCGAGGTCGAATTGACGCCCCAGGGCACCCTGGCCGAGCGATTGCGTGCCGGCGGCGCGGGCATCCCGGCCTTCTTCACGATCACCGGGTCCGGCACGCAGATCGCCGATGGCGGGCTGCCGTGGAGGTACGCCGCGGACGGCTCGGTCGCGGTCGCGTCACCGAAGAAGCAGGTCCAGTCCTTCGAGGTCGACGGGGTGGCTCGTGACTACGTCCTCGAGGAGGCGATCCGCGCCGACTTCGGCTTGGTCCGGGCCTGGAAGGGTGACCGGCACGGCAACCTCGTCTTCAACAAGTCCAGCCGCAACTTCAACCCGCTTTGCGCGATGTCGGGCAAGGTGACCATCGCCGAGGTCGAGGAGTTGGTCGAGCCGGGCGAACTCGATCCTGACTCCATCCACCTGCCCGGCATCTATGTCCAGCGCGTCGTCCCCTTGACGCCGGAGCAGGCGGCGGACAAGCGGATCGAGCGACGCACGGTGACCAACCCGGCTGAGACCAAGGAAGGTGCCTGAGTCATGGCTCTGACCCGTGAGGAAATGGCGGCGCGCGCCGCCAAGGAACTGACCGACGGTTCCTACGTCAACCTCGGGATCGGCCTGCCGACCCTGGTCCCCAACTACGTCCCGGACGACGTCGAGATCGTCCTGCAGTCCGAGAACGGCATCCTCGGCGTCGGCGCCT
>DAOLRO010000209.1:0-5091 GCA_035418665.1 Phycicoccus sp. | reverse complement strand
CACACGGTCTACGAGGGCTCCTACATCCCGCTGCGGGGCGTGCAGATGTCCGAGGCCTACGCCTCGACCCTGCACATCTCCTTCGACGTCCGCGGTGGCCTGATCATCCGGCAGATCCACCACTGGGCCGCCCTGATGTTCTGCGTGGCCGTCGTGGTGCACATGTTCCGCGTGTTCTTCACCGGGGCCTTCCGCAAGCCGCGCGAGCTCAACTGGGTCATCGGCTCGGTCCTGGCTCTGCTCGCGATCATCGAGGGCTTCTCTGGCTACTCCCTCCCCGACGACCTCCTCTCGGGCACCGGTATCCGCGCGATGCAGGGCTTCGTCCAGACGGCCCCGGTCATCGGCTCCTACCTGGTCTACGGCATCTTCGGTGGCCCGTTCCCCGGCGAGGCGATCATCCCCCGGCTCTACAGCGCGCACATCCTGCTGCTGCCCGCGGTGATCATCGGACTCTTCACCGCGCACATCCTGCTCGTGGCGATCCAGAAGCACACCCAGTTCCCCGGGCCGGGACGCACGAACGACAACGTCGTCGGCTTCCCCGTGATGCCGGTGTATGCCGCGAAGGCCGGTGGCTTCTTCTTCATCGTCTTCGGCGTCATCGCCGCGATGGCCGCCTTCATCTCGATCAACGCGGTGTGGGCCTACGGACCCTACGACCCCTCCCCCGTGACGGCTGGCTCCCAGCCCGACTGGTACATGGGTTTCGCCGACGGTGCGCTCCGTCTGCTCCCTGGCTGGATGGAGTTCACGGCCCTGGGCTACACGTTCTCGTTCAACATCATGCCCGGCGCTCTGATCTTGTTGCCCTTGGTCTACATCGTCGTCGGGGTCTACCCCTTCGTCGAGCGCTGGGTGACCGGTGACAACCGCGAGCACCACCTGCTCGACCGTCCTCGCAACGCGCCGGTCCGCACCGCCCTCGGCATGGCTGGCATCACGGCATACAGCGTCCTGATGTTCGCCGCGGCCAACGACATCATCGCGATCAAGTTGCACATGTCGATCAACGACATCACGCACTTCCTGCGTGCTGCGTTCTTCGTCCTGCCCCCGATCGTCTTCTGGTGCACCAAGCGAATCTGCTTGTCCCTGCAGCGCGCTGACCGCAACAAGGTGCTCCACCAGCGCGAGTCGGGCACGATCATCCGCACGCCCGAGGGTGCCTTCTTCGAGCGGCACGACGACCTCGACGCCTACGAGCGCTGGGACCTCGTCCAGCACGACCCGGTGGAGCCGTGGGAGATCGAGGCCGGCGTCGACGCCAACGGGGTGGTCAAGCAAGGCGGCCGAATGGCCAAGGCGCGTGCTGCCGTGTCCCGCTTCTACTTCAAGGACCGGGTCAACCCCGTGACCCCGGAGGAGTTGGCTGCGGCCCACCATGACGGACACGGTCACGAGGCCATCGGATCCGCCGAGCAGGCGGGCATCGAGCGCCACTGATCGTCCGGGCGGCTGACCAGCCGTTGTATGCCGTGAGCCGGCTTCCCCACGGGAAGCCGGCTCACGGCATACATGGGTTTGTTGCTCAGCCCCTGCACTCCCCTCCCTACGGCCTGAGAAGGGCGTGCAGGCGTCCCTCCCCCAGGGTGTCGTCGATGTCGACCTCGAGGATCTTCGTGCGATGGGTGGCGCCGCTCACCAGGGTGACCGATCGCGTCGGCACGGCAAAGGCCTGCGCCACTGCACGCAAGACCGCCTCGGTGGCCTTGCCGTCCACGGCACGGGCGGTGACGGCAACGGCCAGGATCGGCGGCTCCTGGTCACCGTACCTACCTCCCACGTGGGTGCGTGCGGCGCCGGGTCGGACCCGGATGGTGAGGCGCATGCGCGCCATCATGGCAGGCTGGAGACATGGTCGAGATCAGCGAGGCGGACTTCGAGGGACTCGTGGGCGAGGCCCTCGACCAGGTCCCCCCGGAGCTGCTCGACCTGCTCGACAATGTCGTCTTCTTGGTCGACGAGGAGCCGCCAGCGGACGAACCGGACCTCTTGGGGCTCTACGAGGGCGTCCCGCTCACCGAGCGCGACGGTGGCTGGGGGTTGGGCAACCTGCCAGACACCATCCGCCTCTTTCGGGGTCCCCTCACCCGGATGTGTGAGGACCTGGAGGACCTGCGCGACGAGGTGACCATCACCGTTGTGCACGAGATCGCGCACCACTTCGGGATCGAAGACGAGGCCCTGCACGATCTCGGCTGGGGGTGAACCAGCCCAGTCATAGGGCTGGCGCTCAGACGGCTGCGAGCGCGCTCTGCTTCTTCCAGTCATCGAAACTGTACTGCCACACACCGATGCCTTCAGAGGGCAGGAACTGCCGACCGGAGCCGGACACTTGGACGACGTCACCGGCCTTGCTGAAGTTGAACATCCACTCGGCGTTCTCCGGTGACATGTTCGTGCAGCCGTGGGACACGTTGTCACTTCCCTGAGCTCCGACCGACCAGGGCGCCGAGTGGAGGAATTCACCGGTCCACGTGACTCGAAGGTTCCATTTCGTGTCGACCTTGTAGTAGCCGGGGGAACCCTCTGGGATCCCCACCGTCGCGGAGTCCATGGTGATGTCGGCCTTGCGCTCGATGATCACCTTGGTCCCACTGCGGGTCTCGGTCTGTGGGCCGGGCTGGCCATTGCTCACCGGGATCGTGCGCATGGTCTGCCCGTTCTTGGTCACGGTCATCGTGTGGCCCGGGATGTCGATGTAGCTGATGTTGGCGTCACCGATGGTGAAGCCCCCGTTGGTGTCGTTGGCCACCCATTTGCCCTCACCGGTCTGCACGCCGGTCAGTGGCGCGTTGACGGTCACTTTGGTGCCCGGCGCCCAGAAGTCCTTCGGTCGCCACATCAACTGTCGGTTGTCGAGCCACCCCCACGAACCTTCGACGGCCGGCTCGGTGGTCACGGTGACCAGTTTCTCGACCTGCGCCCGCATCTCCTTGGTGGCCACGGCAGAATCGAACTGAATCGCCACCGGCATGCCCACTCCCACGGTGGCTCCGGAGTAGTTGATCCCGTAGGTCGCGGTGATGGTGGGCTTGAGGGTCGTGAAGGAACTCGTCACGCTGCCCTTGGTCCCGTCAGGCCCCTTCGCTTCGATGTCGACGGCGTAACTGGCGGCCGGGCGGAGGAACTTCTTCGAAGTCCACGTGGTCCCCGCAGAATCCAGTGCACCGTCGAGAGCGGCGCCCTTGTCATCCTTGACCGTGACGGCGGCAAGCGTCCCCACCGAGGCCTTCACCACCACCGGCGTGGAGGGTGCCACGTCTGCCGACTGATCAGAGGGAGTCACCTCGACCACTGGCGGTGTGGGACTCGGTGACGGCTTTGCACGGGAGGACGATGGTGCGGACGAGGGCTTGGCGCTTGGGGCTGTGCTGGTGCAGGCCCCGAGCAGGGTCACCGCGGCGAGCATTCCCACGAGGCGGCGGCTGAAGCGGCGATGCTGAGGCGACACGAAGAAAGTCCTTGCTGGCTGGGCGACGCGCTGACCGCTCAGGTGATGGTCCAACGCCAAGCGGGTCAGGACATCGATTCTAACCGGTCCAGACGATGGCCCTCGGGGTCGTCCACGGTCACACGTGAGTCACATTCGGGCCACGAGGGGCCACGGTGGTCTCAGAGGTGATGCGCGCCCTTCCAGTACTCGAAGGTCCAGCCGACGAGCGCAGGGATCACGAACAGGGTGCCGATGGCCACGATCCACCAACCCGCGGCGAGCCCGAGGAAGATGAGTGCGGCCGAGGCAGCGAGCCAGAGCGGCCACCAGCTGTACGGGCTGAAGAAGCCGTAGTCGCCGGAGATCTGGTCGATCTCGCCCCGGAGGTCGTCCGAGGGGTCCATCGGCAACTTGATCCGGGTGCGCCACAGGTAGAAGGCGATCATGGCCCCGAGCAACCCGGCCATGATCATGCCGACGACACCGACCCATTCGGTGCCGAGTTCGGTCGACGTCGTCCAGATGCCGTACCACGCCGCAATCGCGAAGCAGAACACCGCCAGCAGGGCGCCGATGCGCTCCATGGCCTTCATGGATCAGTTCTCCTTGTCGTCGTCGACCGAGGTGGTCTCCGGCGTCGTCTCGGGGGCATCCACGACCGGTCCGACACCCGTGGGGGCCAGATAACCGGCCGGGGCCGCCTCGGGGTGGTGCAGGTCGAAGGCGGGGCGCTCGGACCGGATCCGCGGGATCGAGTCGAAGTTGTGCCGCGGCGGCGGGCAGGACGTGGCCCACTCGAGCGAGGCACCGTAACCCCACGGGTCATCGGTCTCGACGAGCGGAGCGTTGCGCCACGTCGTGTAGACGTTGTAGACGAACGGGATCATCGAGGCCCCGAGCAGGAAGGCACCGGCCGTCGAGATCTGGTTGCCGAGTTGGAAACCGTCCTCGGGCATGTAGTCGGCGTAGCGACGGGGGAAGCCCCAGATGCCGAGCAGGTGCTGCACGAGGAAGGTGGTGTGGAAGCCGATGAAGAGCATCCAGAAGTGGATCTTGCCGAGGCGCTCGTTGAGCATGCGACCGGTGAGTTTGGGCCACCAGAAGTAGTAGCCGGCGAACATCATGAAGACGACAGTGCCGAACACGACGTAGTGGAAGTGCGCCACGACGAAGTAGCTGTCGGTGAGGTGGAAGTCCAGGGCCGGGCTGGCCAGGATCACGCCGGTCAGGCCACCGAAGAGGAAGGTGGTGAGGAAGCCGAGCGTCCACAGCATGGGCGTCTCAAAGGTGATCTTGCCGCCCCACATCGTGCCGACCCAGTTGAAGAACTTCACGCCGGTCGGGACGGCAATCAACATCGTCATGATCGCGAAGAAGGGAAGGAGGATCTGGCCGGTGCCGTACATGTGGTGGGCCCACACCGAGGCCGACAGGGCGGCGATCGCAATGGTCGCGGCGACGAGCGTCTTGTAGCCGAAGATCGGCTTGCGGCTGAAGACCGGCAGGATCTCCGAGCAGATGCCGAAGAACGGCAGCGCGATGACATAGACCTCGGGATGCCCGAAGAACCAGAAGATGTGTTGCCACAGCATCGGTCCGCCGTTGTCGGGATCGAAGACGTGCGCTCCGAAGCGTCGGTCGGCGCCGAGTGC
>DAOLRO010000208.1:0-5231 GCA_035418665.1 Phycicoccus sp. | reverse complement strand
AGGAGGCCGAGGGTCGGCGCCCGCGCATCCTCGTCGCCAAGATGGGCCAGGACGGTCACGACCGCGGCCAGAAGGTCATCGCGACCGCCTTTGCCGATCTCGGCTTCGATGTCGACGTGGGCCCGCTCTTCCAGACGCCGGCCGAGGTGGCGCGTCAGGCCGTGGAGGCCGACGTCCACGTCGTGGGTGTCTCCTCGCTCGCGGCCGGCCACCTCACCTTGGTGCCGGCGCTGCGCAAGGAACTCGATGCGCTCGGACGTCAGGACCTGATGATCGTCGTCGGCGGTGTCATCCCGAGCCAGGACTTCGAGGAGCTCCGGGCCGCGGGTGCTGATGCGATCTACCCACCGGGCACGGTCATTTCGCGAGCAGCGGTCGGTCTGGTCGAGGAACTCCGCCGCCGTCTCGACGCCTGAGCCCTCGACAAGTCACTGATCCCGATGCCACGCCCTGTTGTTGATGTCGCCGCCTTGGCCGACGATGTCCGCGGCGGAGACCGGGGCTCCATTGCCCGCGCCATCACGCTCGTGGAGTCGACCCGGCCCGACCACCGCGAAGCCGCCGCCGACCTCATCAGCCGGCTCACGGCATACACGGGAATGGCGGTGCGGGTCGGGATCACCGGCGTGCCCGGGGCCGGGAAGTCGACTTTCATCAACGCGATGGGGACCCGGCTGGTCGAGCGTGGCTCCAAGGTCGCCGTCGTGGCCGTCGATCCGTCGAGTCGGCGCACGGGTGGGTCGATCCTTGGTGACCGCACACGCATGGCCGATCTGTCAGCCCACGACTCTGCCTTTGTGCGACCGAGCCCGAGCGGCCGCCATCTCGGGGGAGTGGCGCGGGCGACGCGCGAGTCGATGCTCGTTTTGGAGGCGGCCGGCTTCGACGTCGTCATCGTCGAGACGGTCGGCGTGGGCCAGAACGAGATCGCCGTCTCCGAGATGGTCGACACCTTCTTGCTCTTGACCTTGGCGCGAGCCGGAGACCAACTCCAGGGCATCAAGCGCGGCATCCTCGAGCTCGCCGACGTCATCGCGGTCAACAAGGCCGATGGTGATGGTGAGGGACCGGCGCGGGTGGCGGCGCGTGACCTGTCGAGCGCGATGCGGTTGATGCTGCCCGGTGACGTGCGGCGGCCACCGGTCCTGACCTGCTCGGCCCAGACCGGCGCCGGTCTCGATGACGTGTGGGGCGCGGTGCTGGAGCATCGAGAGTGGTTGCAGGGCAACGGTTCTCTCGAGGAGCGACGAGCCCAGCAGCAGCAGGACTGGATGTGGGCGATGGTGGATGCCCATCTCCACGATGCCGTGCGCGCCAACCCTGTGGTCAAGGCGGGTCGGGCGGATCTCGAAGCTGGGGTGCGCGAGGGTCGGATCAGCGCCGTCGAGGCCTCCGAGCGGATCCTGCGCGATTTCCTCGACCGCTGAGCGAGCTCAGTGGCCCACGGCCAGCAGCTGCAGCCGCAGGGCCAGGCGTGTGTCCGGGTCGGGGAGATCGGCGTCGAGGATCGTCGTGATGTTGCCCATCCGATAGCGCAGGGTGTTGGGGTGGATACCGAGCGCTTCGGCCGCATCTCCCGCCGAACCCCGGTGGTCGAGCCACGCGGCAAGGGTGGAGAGGTATGCCGTGGCGTGGCTGGCGTCGCTGGTCGCCAAGGCGTCGAGCGGCGTCGGCAGATCGTTGGACCGCAACGCCTCTGCGGCGCGCTGGGTCGTGAGCGCGACCCAGGCATCCTCGATCCTGGGCGCGGCACCGGACACCCGGCCGGAGCGGACCATCTCCCCGACCTCTCGCGCCTGGGCCAGTGAGACCGGCAGGTCAGAGGCGGAATGGGCAGTGCCTCCCGCGGCGACGGCGAGCGGGGATCCGTCAGCGGCGACCTGTTCCATGACCCGGCAGAGCCAGGTCCACGTGCCCGGCGGGGACTTCAGATGGGTCACCGGCGCAGCGGTGTCGTCCCGGATGACGGCGAAGGCCTGGTCGGCAACATCGACGAGTCGGGGTTGTGGCCAGGACCGCCGGCGAAAGATGGCCTCCCAGGCGTCGAGGCGGCGAGCCACGTCGGGGTGTTCGGCTGCGGCGTCCTTGGTGGTCAGGGCCACGACCCGCCAGGGCCCCGGGGGGAGCCACGCGTCCACGTCCACCGCCTGACCGATCAATGCCTGGCGAAGGCGATCCATCGCGACACGACGGGCCAGGTCGGCCTGCGAGCGCAACTGCAGCAGGTGCAGGGCCACCACCGCCGCGGTCCGCTCGAGTTCGGCGATCGTGTCGGGGGCCGGTGGTTCGTCGACCAGGGCCCAGAGCGACCCGAGCCACTCGCCACCGGCGTGGACGGGGATGACGAACCGTGCGCCGACGGGGGAGTCCGGTGCCGCGGCGAGGAAGAAGGGTTGGGGTGAGGCGGTCATCCGTCGGAAGACCCCCCGGGCACGCAGGTGGCTGATCACGTGATCGGGCACCCGGCGACCGACGATCGTCGAGACGCGGGCAGGGTCGGAGGACTCTTGACGGGAGGAATAGGCGAGGACCCGGGAGAGGGAGTCCTCGATCGTGATGGCGCCGCCGACCAGGCCGGCGGCGGCATCGGCGATGGAGAAGAGTTCGTCGGAAGCGATGAGGGAGACGCCACCCTGCCCCATCGAGCGGTCGAGCAGGCCCCGCAGCAGCCAGACGACATGTGCCCAAGAGGCGTTGTCGGCCAGCTCGACGAGAGCCACGCGGTGGGTGTGTGCCGCCGCCACCACGGTCGGTTCTGCCGCGCACGATGCCCTGAGGACCAGCGCTCCGACCCCGCGCCCGCCCAGGTCGGCGATGAGGCGGACCGCGCGGCCGATGTCATCGACTCCCACTCCCAGTGCGAGGTCTCCGGGGACCCCGAGGACATCTCGATCCAGTTCCACCAGAGTGATGTCGTCGATGGAGACCGCTCGGGGGACAACGAGCCGCAGCAAGCCATCGAGCGATCGGGTGAGATCCGCGAGGGAGATCATTCGGCCAGAGTAGTGCTCTGAACACAGTGCAGATAGATCTCATTGTTTTTGCGACCCAATACCTGTCAGCGTGTGAACCGGGATCATGGACGGAGCCGACGACTCAGCCCGCCCGCCTACGGGAGGCAAGCGCACGGCATACCCCCGATTTGGATCACTGCGAAAGAGGCGCCGCGATGCCCGACTCCACCCCCGCCAAGCACGTCGCCGTCGTCGGCGCCGGCATGATCGGCCTCGCGACCGGTTGGTGGCTGCAGGAGCACGGCGTCGACGTGACGGTCATCGACTCGACGGGCGTGGCTGCGGGCTCCTCCTGGGGCAACGCCGGCTGGCTCACGCCCGGGATCACGACGCCGCTGCCCGAGCCGGCCGTCCTCAAGACCGGCATCAGTGCCGTCATCTCCCCCTCATCACCCGTCTACGTTCCGCCGAAGGCCGACTCCAACCTCGCGCGCTTCGTCGCCGGCTTCACCCGCAACAGCACGACCAAGCGCTGGCAGCGCAACATGGGTGCGCTCGTGCCCTTCAACGGACTGGCGCTCGCCGCCTTCGACGAGATGACGGCCGGGGGAGTGGCCGAGCCCACCAAGGAGGCCAAGTCCTTCATCGCGGGCTATCAGCGGGTCGAGCAGCGCAAGGTGCTCCTCGACGAGATCGAGCACATCAAGCACGCCGGTCAGGAGATGCACTTCGAGGTCCTCACCGGCGACGAGGCGCGCGCCGTCGAGCCCGTGCTGAGCGATGAGGTCCGGGCCGCGATCCTCCTCAAGGACCAGCGCTTCATCGATCCCGGTGCCTACATGGCCTCGCTCGCCGACTCCTTCGTCGCGCGCGGCGGGACGCTCATGACCGGCATGGAGATCATGTCCGTCGAGGACCGAGGCGCCAGTGTCACCTTGCGGGGGACGCGCGGTTGGGCGGACTCCTTCGACTCCGTCGTCCTCGCCACCGGCGCGTGGCTCGGTGAGCACGCGCGCCAGTTCGGCGTGAAGCAGGTCGTCCAGGCCGGCCGGGGCTATTCCTTCAGTGTCAAGGTCGAGGACCTGCCCAACGGGCCGGTCTACCTGCCCGCCGCCCGCGTCGCGTGCACGCCCATCGGTGACCGGCTGCGCGTCGCCGGGATGATGGAGTTCCGGCGTCCGGAGGAGGCACTCGACCAGCGCCGGATCAAGGCCATCGTTGAGGCTGCTCGTCCGCTGCTCAAGGGTGTCGACCTCGAGGACCGGGCCCAGGAGTGGGTGGGTTCACGCCCGTGCACCATTGACGGACTGCCCCTGATCGGCGCGACGAAGTCGCCGCGCGTCAGCGTCGCGGGTGGCCACTCCATGTGGGGCATCACCCTCGGTCCGATCACGGGCAAGTTCCTCGCCCAGCAGATCGCGACCGGTGTGACGCCTCGCGAACTGGCCCCCTTCAACCCCCTGCGCTGACCAACCTCTCGGACTTTCCGAAGCTGTCTTGGCCGTTCGGAGGATGTGCGGGCTCGTTGTCGGCCACACTGTGTATTGGGTGCGGTTCGCTCGGATCGCAGCAGGGACACGGCAGCTGGGGAGACCTCATGAGCGACGCGACTTCTGGGCAGGAGGGCGACACGCAGCGCCCCGACCCGACGGCACCGGCGGAATTCACCGCATCGACTCCGCCGCCGCCTCCGCCGCCGGCGACTCCCACGGGGAGTTTCGACACAGGGTCGCCGCCACCCGCCGCAGGTCCGGCAGGCCCGGACGGCCCGGCCGCACCGCCGCCTCCACCGGCATTCGTGCCGCCGTATCCGGTGGCGCCGGTCGGCGAGCCCGCCGCGTACTCACCGCCGCCCCTATCCCCGGGCCAGGCGGGTTATCCCGCGCCGCCACCCGCGCCCCCGGCTCAGATGGGTTTTCCCGCGCCGCCGAGCGGACCGCCCACCGGCGGGCCGACCGGACCTCTGGGTGGCCAGCCCGCCCCGCTCGTCGCTGGGGGCGACTACACGTCGGCATTCGCTCCTCAGGAGATCGAGGAGGCCAAGGTCCTGTCGATCCTGGGCTATCTCGGCATCCTCTTCCTCGTGCCCATGCTTGCCATGCCCAACAACCGCTTCGCCCGGTTCCACGCCAATCAGGGCCTCGTCCTCTTCATCACCTGGTTTGCGGGTTCGATCGCGCAATTCGCCCTTGGCTACGTGCCGATCATCAAGTGGTTCACCTGGATCCTGTGGCTCGGGCCCTTCGTCCTCATGATCATCGGGATGGTCAATGCGGG
>DAOLRO010000207.1:0-5244 GCA_035418665.1 Phycicoccus sp. | reverse complement strand
CCACGGCGAGGGTGAGCGAGAGCGGAAGCCAGCGAGACGGCATACCCCATCCTCACAAATGGACCCGAGCGATGGGGGATGGCCGCGGTCTAGACTCGGCGCCAGCGAGAGGCCAGGGAGGGGATCATCGTGAGCGAACAACCGCCGTATCCGCAGCAGCCAGAGCCGCAGCCACCGCAAGGGCCGATGGTCCCGCCGCAACCACCGCTGGGCGCCAAGGAGCCCTTCCGGTGGGGGAAGTTCTTCCTCGGCATGGGCATCCCGATCGCCGCCGCGATGGTGACGGGGGTTGTCGCCGCACTCGGTGGGGCGCTCGACGAGGCCACGTCCGGCTCGGTCGGGGGCGCCATCGCGGGGATCCTCAGCATGCTTGTGTCCGGCGCCGTCTTCGTCGGAGCGATCGTGGCCCTCTTCCTGCCCAAGTGGCGACCGATCGGTGCCGGCATCCTGGCCATGCTGGCGCTGGCCGCGATCCTTGCTGGGGCCGCGTGCATCGTCCTGCTCGCCGCCCTGTCCGGGATGCACTGACGCCCTGTGGTCCCGACCATCTTCGGGCTCGATGCCCACATGCTCTTTGTGGGTCTGGGCTGCGTCGTGGCTGTCGTCGTCTTCGTCATCGAGGCCCGGCGCCGCGATCACACCGACGGCGACCTCGCCTACATCGTCACGGGCGCGCTCATCGGCGGGGCCCTCTTCATGCGGCTGGGGACGTGGTTGCAACACCTCGATCATCGGGCGAACGCCTCGCTCATCGAGCAGTGGACCTATGGCAATCGGTCGATCCTCGGCGGGTTGGTGGGTGCGTGGCTCGGCGTGCACGTGGCCAAGCGGCTGACCGGTCATCGTCGCCGCACCGGGGACCTCTTTGCACCGGCCGTGGCTGCCGGCATGGCCGTGGGGCGGATCGGGTGCTTCTTGACGGAGGAGCCGGGGACGCCGACGGGAGGTGGCTGGGGGGTCGAGTTGGACCCCGATGTGGCGGCACGCTTCGGTGTCCCCGCGGGAGTGGGGCTCCACCCGTCCTTTCTCTATGAGGTGGCCTTCCACGCGGTGGCCTTCATCGTGTTGTGGCGCTGGGCTCGCCATCAGGACTTCGCACCGGGCGAGACCTTCGTCCTCTACGTCGCTGCTTATGGGGTCTTCCGGTTCCTCGTGGAGTTCGTGCGCGGCAACGAGGTCGTCTGGCACGGGTTGACCCGTCCTCAGTTGTTCTTGGCCGTGACGGTGCCGATCATCGTCGCCCGCCTCGTCTGGAGCGCCCGGCAGGGCCGACTTCGGACGGGTGCCGGGCACCCGTCGACCGAACTGAGCAAGGTGGTCCCGTGAGTCCTACCCGCACCGTTGCGTCCCGCGCACCGATGGGAGCCGGTATGCCGTTGCGCGGCGACCGCATCCATCGTTACGTCAACGCCTTCTGCCCGTTGTGTCACGAGGCGCGGCCCGATCGTCCCTTGGCCGAGGTGCAGCGCCTGTCGGGGTGGCTGGTGGAGCGCGGGGAGCGGATCTGGCTCGAACGCGGTTGTGCCACCCACGGATTGGTGCGGACGCTCTATGACGAGTCACCCGAGATCCTGCGCTATCTGGAGCAGTGGACAGCGCCGACCAAGGTGCACGAGCCCGACCGGCGCGGCAATTGGACGCCTGTGCCCGCGGCCTATCTCGATGGCCTGCCCGAGATGCAGACCCAGCACACCTGCATCCTGCTCGAAGACCTCCTCGACCACTGCAACCTCAAGTGCCCGACCTGTTTCGCCGAGTCCGCGCCAGCAAGGGCGGGGGTGGCGCCGGTCGAGGCTGTGCTGGCCAACATCGACGCGAAGTTGGCTCGCGAGAACGGCCGCCTCGACGTCCTCATGCTCTCTGGCGGCGAGCCCACCCTCCATCCCGACTTCGAGCGAATCATCGAGGAGGTCGTGGCCCGCCCCATCGTGCGGATCATGGTCAACACCAACGGATTGACGCTGGCTCGGGATGACGAGTTGCTGGCGCTGCTGACCAAGCACCGTGAGCGGGTCGAGGTTTATCTCCAATACGACGGGCCGTCGGCGGCTGCGTCGATCCACCACCGCGGTGCGGATCTGACCCGCTTCAAGGAGACGGCGATCGAACGATTGTCGGGGGCTGGGATCTTCACAACCTTGGTCATGACGGCAGCGCTGGGCGTGAACGACGACCAGATCGGGGCCGTCGTGAAGCGGGCCCTGGCCACGCCCTACATCGGCGGGGTGTCGCTGCAGCCGGTCTTCGGCTCGGGCCGCACCGCCGAGGGTGGGATCGACCCCATGGAGCGACTCACCCACACCGGCGTGCTCGCTCGGCTCGGTCCACAGACCGATGGCGAGGTGACCTGGCGAGACCTGACCGCGCTCCCCTGCTCGCACCCGCACTGTTGCTCGGTCGGCTATCTCCTGCGCGATGACGCCGGGGTCTGGCGCTCGCTCACCGAACTGGTCGGACATGACCGGCTCAAGGAGTGGCTCGAGCTCGACCCTGACCTGCTCGCCAACCGGATCGCCGACGACTCGATCCCCGAAGCCCTGCGTGGTGCGGTCAAGCAGTCCCTGCTCGATCTGCTCTCGGAGCAGTCCTCGCTCTCGCATCCCGACATCGGTGGGATCTGGCGCGACATCTGCTCGGCCTGTGATCTGGGCATCGGGACGCTGACCACCCTTGCCGCGAGCCGGCTGCCGGGTCAGTCCGGCAAGTTGCGGAAGTTGTTGGGCAAGAGGGTCGTTCGCGTGACGGTCAAGCCGTTCATGGACATGGACACAATGATCGAGGAACGCCTCACCCAGTGCTGCGTCCACGTCGGCTCGGTCGGCACGGATGCCAGCGATCAGCCCCGCCATCAATGCGTGCCGTTCTGCGCGATCCAGGCGTGGGCCCCGCTCTCGGAGCGGCGACTCTCCACGGCCACCGGCGGGCCCCTGCTCAAGGTGACACCGTGAGCGGCACCACCCCCGGTGGTGACCCTCGCCTCGTGAGCCCGGCACGCGGCATACCCGGCGATGGTGAAGCCAGCCCAACGCCCGAGGCGCCCTTCGACCCCCTGCGCCTGTGCATCTTCGCGACGATCGCCCTCATCGGTTGGCTGGCCGGGCCGGTCGCGGTCATCGTCTTCGCGGGGGTCGGCTTCGTGGGCTACTGGAAGGCGCGGCAGGCTGGGCTGACCCAGAGCAAGTGCTACCTGCGAGACACCCGCTTGGTGCTCGCCTATCTCGCCCTGCTCGTGGTGGCAGCAATCGTCGCGATCGTCGGCTGGGCCATGGGGTGGTGGTCGTGGGTCTGAGGTTGGGCGTGGCCGCCCTCACGCTGGCCGGGCTCATTGCGTATGCCGTGGGTGACGCCACGCGATGGGGTCGCCAAGGCCTCCCCGACCGGTTGGAACTTGTGGGTCTGCCCTTCGGTTTCGGGGGGTTCTTGGCCCTGCTGGTCGGTGCGGTGCTGATGGCCGCGGGACGATCGCGACCGACAGTCCGCGCTGTTGGCGTCGGCCTGGTGGCCGCTGGAGCGATTGCCGCCCTGGTCGGGTTCGTCTGCGTCATCGTGGACATCAACGCCGCCGGAAGTTGAGGCTGGGCGGGGCCGGTGGATCAACGGTTCAGCGGGCAGATCGCCGGCGTCGGAAGCACGAGTGGGACGCGGGTCGTCATCGGATGGTGGCGTGACTCACCGTTCGGCACCTTCGCGGACGCGATGATCGAGACCGGCGATGGGCATCGCGTGCTGTTGGCGCCCAGCGAAGAAGTGGCCGAGTTCGTTTCTGCGACCTATGTGTTCGATGAGGTCCGGATCGAGCCGATCACGGTCATCGACCGGGGTGCGGGCTGGGTGGTCACCAGCCCCTCGCTCGCCTTGGGCGTGACGCTCGGATCGCGTATGCCGGTCGGCTGGCTGCTGCGAATGGTCCCGTCCGTCGTCGCGACCCGGCCGTGGTTCACCCGCATCACCGACCCGGTCGCCCGCCGGACCATGAATGGCGTGCGGACGCGCGGAGTGGCTCGAGCAGGACGTCAGGAGTTCTATGCCGCGACGGACTCACACGCCATCACGGCCTGCTCTGGCGTCTTCGACGGAGCCGCCCTTGGGGACCTGGCGCCGGTGTGGCCATCGTGCCGATTCGGCTTCTCCTCGACGCCTCGCAGCCCGTCAGTCACCTCCGTGACGACGACGATTCGGCTTCGATCGCCATGACGACTCCCGCTGCAACGACCAGTGCGAGGACTGCCGATCCCACTGCGAGTGCGTGAGTCTCCACGGCCGTCTGCAGCACGACCCCCGCCACGGCCAGCACGAGAGCCAGTCCACCCGCGGTCAAGGCTTGGAGTGGGAAATGCCGACCCTTGAGCATGGCCAGACCCGCGAGGGCCAACGCCACAGGCCAGAGCAACGCCATGCTCAGCCCGCCGGCGACGCGTTGCTCGGCGTCGATGACCAGATACGTCATTCCGACTCCCAGCCCGACACCCCCGAGCAGGAAAGGGACATGAGCCAGGATCCAACCGGAGGTTTCGACGCGCGGCGGGATCTGGAAATAGATCCACCACAACACCGTGACCAGACTCGCGCCGATGAGAATCCCAATTGACGCGCGCCACGTGAGGGCGGCGTCCGCAGCTCGATAACTGCCATTTAGCACGGCGCTGCCCAGCACGATGACCGTGATCTCGCCGAAGCGGTGGCGCAGGGCGCGCCGATCCGTGAGGCGGTGCGCCACGTGCATGCCCAATCCGCCAAGGATGACCACGCCGAGCCCCCAAGGCAGACGCCACCAGGCACTCTGGATGGGAATGCCGACGACGAAGAGGAGGGCCCCGGTCAGCAGAAGCACTCGATCGCGCCGGGTGAACAACGGCTTGGGTGACGTCCAGTCCAGGAGGCCGACGGTCAGAATGGCGACGGCGAGCAGTCCTCCGAAGATGTCGCTGACGTCGGTGATGTGCACGTCCGCGCTGATCGCTGCGTTCAGCAGGAGCACCATCTGCGCCAGCACGAGCAGCACGCGTGATCCGGCGACTGGCACCTCGAGCATGACGCAGGTCGTCAGCAACCAGATCGTGCACAGGGCCATGAAGGCGAAGACGATCCACCACGTCTGCCGTCCCGGGAGGTCCAGGGAGTGTGCCGTGGAGAGGACGCTGACGATGCCCGAGAAGGCGAGGTCGTACCAGATCGCATGCCATACCCAGGGTGGCCAGCGCAGGCGCACGGAACTCCCTCGGTCGCCCAGACGCATGGCGTGAC
>DAOLRO010000206.1:0-5253 GCA_035418665.1 Phycicoccus sp. | reverse complement strand
GACTTGGCACCAACAGGCGGAGGAGGTGTCGATCGGGGCGGCCCTCGACAAGGTGCTGCAGGTCAGCAGTGACCTCACCGGCGCGATGAACACGGTGATCGAGGGCAAGGAGGACGTGGTCCGGACGACGGTCACGGCGCTGCTCGCCGAGGGGCACCTGCTCATCGAGGACGTGCCCGGCGTCGGGAAGACGATGCTCGCCAAGACCCTGGCGCGGACCATCGACTGCACGGTTCGACGCATCCAGTTCACCCCCGACCTGTTGCCCAGCGACATCACCGGCGTGAGCGTCTACAACCAGGACCTCCGCAGTTTCGAGTTCCGCCCGGGCGCCGTCTTCGCCAATGTCGTCGTCGGCGACGAGATCAACCGGGCGTCACCGAAGACCCAGTCCGCCCTCCTCGAGGCGATGGAGGAAGCTCAGGTGACCGTCGACGGCACGACCTACGCCCTCCCCCACCCCTTCATGGTCATGGCCACCCAGAACCCCATTGAGATGGAGGGGACCTATCCGCTCCCCGAGGCCCAGCGGGACCGATTTCTCGCGCGCATCTCGATGGGCTACCCACCACCCCACGCCGAGACCGACATGCTCGACACGCACTCGGCGGACTCCCCCTTGGACCGCCTCCAGCCGGTGACCGACGCGGCCACGATCAGCGACCTGATCCTGTCGGTCCGGCGGGTCCACGCATCGCTGGCGATCCGCCAGTACATCGTCGATCTCGCGCACGCCACCCGGACGTCCTCGGCCCTGCGACTGGGCGCCTCACCTCGAGCCACACTGCACCTGCTGCGCGCTGCCCGCGCGCATGCCGCACTCAAGGGGCGCGACCACGTCCTCCCCGATGACGTCCAGCATGTCCTCGCCGAGGTCTGGGGGCACCGCGTCATCCTCAGCGGCGAGGCCCATCTGGCCCGACGCTCACCCGAGGACGTGCTCGACGACCTGGCCCACCGCACGCGGGTGCCGGGCGCCCGGCGTTGAGCCACGGCATACGAATGGGCTTGTGATGCGCTCCTTGGGTGCGGTGCTCACCCAGCGGGGGTCGGCCTTCCTCACAGCGGGCGCCATCCTGTTCGTCGCTGGCCTGCTCCTCGGGCAGCCTGACCTGACGAGGATCGGCGCGCTGCTCCTTGCCCTGCTCGTCGGCGCGCTACTGATGGGGCGGCTTCGTCCCTCGAGCTTCACGGTCACACGTTCGTCGAACCCCGCACGACTCACGGTCGACCAGCCGACCGTGGTCATCGCCAGTCTGGTCAACACGAGCAGCCGCCCCTCGACCTTCCTGCTTGCCGAGGAGGAACTCGACCCCGCGCTCGGCGATCGGCCTCGCTTCGTCATCCCACCGACACCGGCGGGCAACGTGCGCGAGGTGGAGTACACCCTCCGACCGCACGTCCGAGGCGTCCACGAGCTGGGGCCACTGCGCGTGTGGCTCCGCGACCCCTTCGGGCTCACGTCGTCGCCACGGCCCAGCGACGGCACCGGCACGGTGCTCGTCGCTCCGCGCATCCATCCGCTCGTGACCGAACGAGCGCTGGGACGTGGCGTGGGGGCCGACGGGGCGATCCCGCACCAGGTCGCCCTCCACGGCGAGGACGACCAGTCGATTCGTGAATACCGAGAGGGTGATGACCTCCGGCGGATCCACTGGCCAGCCACGGCACGCACGGGCGCGATGATGGTGCGTCAGGAGGACCGCCCCGCCCGCCGGCGTGCCGTGATTCTGCTCGACTCCCGCCGCTCCGCGCACCGGCCGGCCGCTGCCGCGCGGACGGCGGCCGGGTTCGAGTGGTCGGTGACCATGGCCGCTTCCATTGCGGCCCACGTCGACGAGCAGGGGTATGCCGTGCACCTCCTGACCGCCGATCCCACCGTCGACTCCGGCGTCCGGCACGACAACGATGTCGAGGCGATGCTCGACACCCTGGCCCGGATCGACCTGGGGATCGACGAAGGACTCCCCCACATCCTGCGCGGCGCCCATGCCCTGGCGCACGACGGTGGACTGCTCGTCATCCTCACCCCGGGCATGGGCGAGGACGACATCCTGGCCCTGGCCTCCCTCCGCCCGGCCGGAAGCACCGGCCTGGCCTTCGTGACCGCCCCGTCGGCCCGGGGCGCGGGTGCTCGCGAGAGCGTCTCGGACGGCCAGGGCCGCCTCGGTGGTCGGAGGCGCAGAGGCAGCCACGATGACCGGGCGGCAGGCACGACGCTGGCTGTCCTCTCCACCGCGGGCTGGCGAGCCGTCAGCGTGCGCAGCACGGACACCCCGATGCAGGCCTGGTCGATGGCCACGGCGACGCAGCATGTGGGTGCCCGATGAGCGCGGGTCGGCAGATTCGCCTCGTCCCGGCGCTGCTCGCCGCGCTGGCCGTCGCCGGGGTGGTCCTGCCCGTGCGCACTCTGCTGACCCCGAATGCCTGGATCCGCCCGACACTCCTCATCGTCCTGGTGGTCCTCGCGGTCGGTCTCGCCCTTCGGCTGCTCACCCGGTCGGCGCTGCTCGTGGGTGCCGGGCAGGTGGCCCTCACCCTCTGGGCGGTCGTCAATGTGTGCCTGTCGTCGACCACCTGGGCCTCCCTGCCCACGCTTGCCACCGCCCGACAGGCTCTCGTGGACCTGGAGGCCGGCCGTCAGGTCGTCATGCGCAGCGCCGCTCCCGTCGGACTCACGGCCGGGCTGGTCCTGGCCGTGGTCCTGATCGTGGGCCTTCTCGCCATCGCGGTGGACCTGATGGCGGTGACGATGCGTATGCCGGGAGCGGCCGGTTTGCCCTTGCTTGCCGGATACGTGGCCGTGGCCGCCAACAGCGGGGACGGCTTGCACGTCGGCTACTTCCTCCTCCCGGCGTTGGCCTGGGTCGGCTTGATGGGCCATGACGGACTGGATCGGCTCCAGCGTTGGGGCGGGTCGGTGGCGCGACCACGGGGCGGAAAGCCACGTGACCCCTCCGGGGGGATCCTCAACCTCGCGCGACTGCTGGGCGTCATGGGCATCGCCGTCGCCGTGCTCCTGCCGGGCGTCCTGCCCCATCTACCCACCACCTTCCTCGCCGACGGGCTCGGCCGCTCCGACGCGGGCCGAGGAGGTGGCGACGGTGGGCTCAGCGACCTGCTCGACGTGTCCCGAAATCTCAACGAGCAGTCGACCGACAAGGTCCTCAGTTTCACGACGACGCTCAACAGCCCGCCGCCACTGCGCGTGGACGTGCTCACCGAGTTCGACGGGACCCGGTGGCGCGGATCCAACGCATCTCTCTTCGACACCGCCGGCCAACTGCCCTCACCGGATCAGTTCCGAGGTGCCTCCGTCGACACCAGCACCATCCCGCGGCTGACCGGTGTGGTCAGCGTCGAGGACAACCAGCTCAAGCGGCCCCAGGTGGCCGTGCCGGGCACGCCCACGAGCATCGACGTCGCGCCGCAGGACTGGCGCGTGGACGCCAACGGGATCCTCCGGTTCGTCGAGAACCAACAGAGTTACCAGCTGAGTGTCGAGGAACTCGTGCCGAGCCCCAGTGACTACGGCTCAACGGTCAACGACAACCCTCCGATCGGGGACCAGATCAATGGCGAGGATGCCGCACCGATGATCGAGAAGGTGCTGGCCCAGGTCGCTCCCGAGGGGCTCTCGCCGGCGGAGACGGCGTGGCGCATCCAGGCCTACCTGCGCAGCACTCAGTTCACCTACGCCCTCGATCTTGCCCCCCCTCTGGGCACCGACGCCGATGGGGCACCGCTCAGTCCGGATCCGGTGTCGCAATTCCTCGCGAGCCGGCGCGGCTATTGCGTCCAGTTCGCGACCGCCATGGCCCTCATGGCCCGCCAGCGGGGAATCCCGGCGCGGATCGGCATCGGCTTCCTCCCCGGGACCCTCGTCGGCCAGACGTGGACCGTGGTCGGCCGCGACGCGCACGCATGGCCGGAACTCTGGTTCCCCGAAGTCGGCTGGTTGCGCTTCGAGCCGACGCCGGGGGTGCGCACGGGCGTGGCCCCGGCATGGTCGATCCAGCCGAGTGACACCACCACTCCCACGGCCGCGCCCACGAGCGCGGCGCCCTCGGCCTCTGAGTCCGATGCGGTCGACGACAACACTGACACGCCCACCTCCACAACCCCCGACCAAGGGCTGTTCTCCCAGATGACTCGGTGGTTGGGTGATCATCTGGTCGCCATCACCGCTGTCCTCGTGCTGCTGCTCGCCCTGGCCCTGGTCCCCGTGGCGGCCATCATCGGACGACGGCGCGCCCTCCGCGGGGCCAAGGACGACGCAGAACGGGTCGAGGTGCTCTGGGAATCAATGCTCACTCGCCTGGGTGACGTCGGCGTGTTCCCCGAGCCCGGTGACACTCCGAGGCAGGCTGGGCAGCGCCTCGGCAGGACCGCCTATCTCGACGACGAGGCGCGCAGCGCTCTGGGGTCCGTGGTCGCCACGCTCGAGCGCGCGCGCTACTCCCCCACGCCAGAGGCCGACATTGCGACCCTGGACGAGGAAGCCGACCGGGTGGTCACCAGTGCCCAGTCACGCAAGCAACGCAGCGCCCGAGTGCGAGCCCTCCTGTGGCCTCGCGAAGGCCGTCAGGCCTGGGCAACGCTGGGCCGCGCAGTGGCGAGACTTCCGCGTCGCCTGGCCACGGCATACAAGTCGAGATAGTTCTCTCTCAGTCGAGATAGTCGCGGAGGGCCTGGCTGCGGCTGGGGTGACGCAACTTGCTCATCGTCTTGGACTCGATCTGGCGGATCCGCTCGCGCGTGACGCCGTAGACCTTGCCGATCTCGTCGAGGGTCTTGGGCTGGCCGTCAGTGAGGCCGAAGCGCATCGACACCACGCCCGCCTCGCGCTCGGAGAGGGTGTCGAGGACGGAGTGCAACTGCTCCTGGAGGAGCGTGAAGCTCACGGCGTCCGCGGGGACGACGGCCTCGGAGTCCTCGATGAGGTCACCGAACTCGCTGTCGCCATCCTCGCCGAGCGGGGTGTGCAGGGAGATGGGCTCACGGCCGTACTTCTGGACCTCGACGACCTTCTCGGGGGTCATGTCGAGTTCCTTGGCCAACTCCTCCGGGGTGGGCTCGCGACCCAGGTCCTGGAGCATCTGGCGCTGCACGCGGGCGAGCTTGTTGATGACCTCGACCATGTGCACCGGGATACGGATGGTCCGCGCCTGGTCGGCCATCGCGCGGGTGATCGCCTGACGGATCCACCACGTCGCGTAGGTCGAGAACTTGTAGCCCTTGGTGTAGTCGAAC
>DAOLRO010000205.1:0-5318 GCA_035418665.1 Phycicoccus sp. | reverse complement strand
CCACGCCCTCCGCTCCACCGCCGAGCGGTTCGCAAGCTCACCGCTCCTGCGGTTCGAGTGTCGGGCGCGGGGCCCACCACGCCCTCCGCTCCAGTTGGCGCAGGTCCTTTCGATTGAGGGGCGTCCGTTGGGTTGAGGGGCGGGGCTGCAGGGGCGCCCCTCGATCCGAGGGACGCCCCTCAACTCAACGGGCCTGCGCAAAGTGGGCAGCAGGAGGCACTACGCGGCTCGTCACTCGTGTCTGGCCTCATGCCCGCCCTGATGAGCGCCAAGTGAACTCTGCGCATGACCGCCAAGTGAACTCTGTGCACTGAACCGGCGAGTAGCCGAAATCACTGGTAGCGTTCTTCCCGGTTGCACAACAGCAGTTCCTCGCAAGGTCGCAGAAACGCCCGTTGGCCATCGGTCAACGGGTTGACTCGTCTTAGGGCGGTTCACCGTCACGCATGGGGTGCAGTTGAAGACCACTGGGGGCGCGGAAGTCGCGTCACCGAAGTGCTACAACAAGGAAAGAGTTACCCCATATGGCACAGGGCACCGTGAAGTGGTTCAACGCTGAGAAGGGCTTTGGTTTCATCGCCCAGGACGGCGGCGGCCCCGACGTGTTCGTTCACTACTCCGCCATCGACACCCAGGGCTACAAGTCCCTCGACGAGGCCCAGCGGGTCGAGTTCGAGGTCACCCAGGGTCCGAAGGGTCCGCAGGCCGACCAGGTTCGCGCGATCTGATTCGAGGACTCACACAGTCTTCAAGGGAGGCCCCATCCGGTATGCCGGGTGGGGCCTTCCGCTGTCCGCGGGCAGCCGCCCAGGCAAAGACTGCCTGATGGCGCAGGCATGGTTGCGCCACTGGCCGGGGTCTGCGAATCGCCGCGCAGAGGTTGGTGGATGGCGCAGGCATGGTTGCGCCACTGGCCGGGGTCTGCGAATCGCCGCGCAGAGGTTGGTGGATGGCGCAGGCATGGTTGCGCCATTGGTCAGGGTCTGCGAAGAGGAGCGGTCAGGGCGTGGCTGGGGGAGCGGCACGGTAGGCGTCGAGGAAGGCACGGGCGATCGGGGCCGCCACCGACCCGCCGCTCTTGCCGTCCTCGACGAGCACGGCAAAGGCCAGATCCCCCTGATAGCCGGTAAACCAGGCCCGTGTCTTCGGCGGCACGTCCGTGCCGTATTCGGCGGTCCCGGTCTTGCCGGCCACGGGTCCACCCGGAGCCCCGACCAACGCACCACCGCTGCCTTCGGTCACGACCTTGCCCATCAGGTCACGCAGAGTGGCGACCACAGAGGCGTCGAGAGGCATCTCCATGCCGGGCTGGGCCCCGGCGCCCTCCTTGACCAGGGTCGGAGGCAGGAACGACCCGCGCGCCACACTCCCTGCCATCACTGCCACCGACAGGGGCGACACCTCGATGCGGCCCTGACCGATGCTCGCGGCGGCCAGATCTGTGCCGGGTGTGGTCTCGGGCACCGAGCCGACGAAGGTGCCGTCAACGCCGATCCGACCGGCCCAGTCGACACCGATCCCCAACGACTTGGCGCTGGCGGTGAGATCTCCAGGAGCCAGACTGGCCGCCAGCGAGATGAAGGCTGTGTTGCACGAGATGGCGAAATTGCGCGCAAAGGTTCCTGTCCCGGCTTCACCGCTCTCGAAGTTTCGGAAGGACTTGCCGGTCACCGTGATCGTGGCCGGACAGGTCATCTCCGTCGTCGGGGTCACCAGCTTCTTGGTCAGGAAGGCGTGCGTCGAGGCGACCTTGAACGCCGACCCCGGCGCATAGCGTCCGGTCAGCGCACGGTTCATCCCGTCCGCGGGCGTGTTCGCCACGGCCAGCACCTCGCCGGAGGGCACGTCGAGGGCCACCAGCGCTGCCGGCACCGAACCCGCACCCGCCAGGGCCGACTCGGCCGCGGCCTGGACCGCGGGGGCCAAGGTCGTGGCCACGTCGGCCCCGTCGACGGCGGGCCGGTCGAAGAGCACGCCACCGGTCGAGGCGACGACCTGCACGCCTCGGACCCCGCCGAGTTCCTTGTCGTATTGCGCCTGCAGCCCCGAGAGTCCTGCGCGGTCCCCGCCGACATAGCGGCCGCCGGACTTCTCGACCATCTGCGCCGTGACCGGGCCGAAGGTCCCGAGCAGCGGCTGCCCGAACCCCCGGCTCAACGCCAACGGCTGCTCCTGGCGCGGATAGATCACGCCGACCAGCGCATCCAGCGCCGAGCGCCGCGCGTCGAAATCACTCTGCCGGTAGGTGATCACCGGGATGGTCGCCTTCGACCCACTCGCCGTGGCCGCTGCCAACTTCGCGACCAGGGACCCCGGCTCCTCACCAACCAGTGTCTCGAGCGCCGCGGCGGTCTCGGGAGTGGCCCGCACCGGGTCGAGTTGCACGGGGTAGACCGATCCGAGCGGCATGAGCGCCGCGCCTCCCCGGTCGAGCAGGTCGCCGCGCACCGGATCCACGGTCTTCAGGGACACAGTGGCCTTGGCGGGCAGGTTGGGGTGCCATCGCGAGCCCGTTGCCGGGGCCGCGACCACCCACTCGGTGCCACGTTCGACGACGGTCGGCGCCACGGCATACGTCCACTGTTCGCCACCCGGGAGAGTCCACGCGACCTGCAAACGCGTGTCCGCCGTCGCGTCGTCGCGGCGCACCTCCCCTGCGGTCACCTTCACCGTGGCGTCACCGAGCCCGGCAAAAGTGGCCGCGAAGTCCTCAGCTGCACCGGGTTCCGCGAAGGCCACCCCGGACATGTCCTTGGCCTGCCAACCCGCAACGTATGCCGTGATCGCGGCTTCCGCTCCGGCCTCCCGACTCGCTTCGCGGTCGAACCACCACCACGCCGTCCCAGCGACGCCGGCCACGAGCAGCACGGCGAGGATGCTGGCCCACAGTCCCGCGCGAGAGGCGCCACGGTCCGAGGAGGTCATGTCCGTCAGTCAACCTGACCGGACCCGCGAGACGTGCAGGCGACACACAGGTTTGCGCCCTAGCGTGGGGCAGACCTCATCAACCGTGGGTGCCGGGAGCCAGCGCGCCCCTACACTCCTCTGAGGCCGTGACCGAAGGGCCATCACCCGGTGAATGCCCTCGGTGACACTGACCATTGGGACCATGACCCACGTCGCACGCGTGGACCCCTGGGGTGGGGAGGAAGGACGTCCGTGAGCGACCAGCACGAGCCGATGGCGCAGACACGGCGCGAACTCCACCGCCATGATCGGCACGAGCACCCTTTGTTGCGGCGCTTCACGTGGATCGCGGCCGGGCTCGTCATTGTGCTCGTGGCCATCACGGCCTTTGCCGTGCTGAAACTCAATGGGAACGTCAACCGGATCGATGTTTCCAAGGCGCTCGGCACGGACCGCCCGACCCCGAGCACCACCCCTGGCACCCAAGGGCCGCTCAACATCCTGCTCATGGGGTCGGACACCCGCTCCGACCTCACGACCTCCGACTACGGCACCGACACCATCGAAGGTGGCGCACACTCGGACACGACGATCCTCGTGCACATCTCGGCCAAGCGCGATCGGATCATGGCGGTGTCGATCCCTCGGGACTCGATGCTCCCCGGACCCAAGGACTGCTTGGCGAATTCGCCCCGGACGGAGTGGGTCGTCCGTCAGTGGAACTACAACTACAACAAGGGTGGCGCGGGCTGTGCCATCCGTGCCCTCGAGGGCAACACCGGTGTGTTCATCAACCACTATGCGGTCGTGAACTTCGAGGGTTTCGCCGACATGGTCGATGCCCTCGACGGTGTGCCGGTCTGCACCCCGATCCCGATCGACGACCCGGCGTCCGGCCTCCAGTTGACCGCTGGTCGGCACGTCCTCGATGGCCGCGACGCACTCGGCTACGTGCGGGCCCGCAAGACGATCGGTGACGGCTCCGACCTCGGCCGGATCAAGCGGCAGCAGGCCTTCATGGCCTCCGTCGCGCAGAAGGCGACCTCGACCTCGCTCCTGCTCCGGCCGGACAAGCTCTTCTCCTTCCTCAGTGCCGCCACGAAGGCGCTCACCACGGACCCCGAGTTGGGCCTGACCAACATGACCGCAGTCGCCCAGAGCATCCAGAACGTCGGCACCGACAACATCGAGTTCATCACCGTGCCCACCGAGGAATACCCCCCGGACCACGATCGGGTGCAGTGGACCAACACGGCCGACCTCATCTGGGAGGCCATCAAGTCCGACACCGCCATCGGCGCACCCCCCGAGCCCAGCTCCTCGCCGTCGACCACCACGGACCCGTCCACGTCGTCGACCCCTAGCCCGTCCGGCACCGGCTCCCCGTCACCGTCCTCGACCGCGCTGACGGTCAGCCCCGACCACATCCTGGTGAGCGTCCTCAACGGATCCGGGACCCCCGGGGTTGCCTCGCAGACGGCGGCAGCGCTGCGCGCCCAGGGCTTCAACGTGACGGGGCTGGCCGATGCGGCGATCACCCAGGGCGTCACGATCGAGTACGCCTCGTGGCGCGCTGACTCGGTGAAGACCGTCGCCGCGGCCTTCCCGGGGGCGCGCCTCAAACTCAACGAGGGCGTCGGCGACGTCATCCAGGTGACCGTGGGCATCGGCGCGCCCTTCGTGGTCGAGGTCCCCAACCGGCTCGGCACCGAGCCGTTGCCCACGCCGTCGGTCACGCCTGGAGCCAACCCGTCGGCCACCCCGAGCATCGACACCCGGACTGCCGCCGACAACATCTGCCAGTAGGCATCTGCCAGTAGGCATCTGCGAGTGGGCCCAAGCGGGCTCAGAACAGGCGCCCGGCCTCATCCGCCGTTGGCGACTCCAGCGTGAGGAGGGTTCGCTTGCGATCCAGCCCCCCGGCATACCCGGTCAGACTGCCGTCCGCCCCGAGGACGCGATGGCACGGGATGACGATGCTGATGGGGTTGTGCCCGACGGCCTGACCGACGCGTTGGGCGAGGTTGCGGTTGCCCATCTCGAGCGCGAGGGCGCCGTAGGTCGTGGTCTGGCCGTAGGGGATCTGCAGGAGTCGGTCCCAGATCGTCTCCGAGAAGGCGTCGCCGTGGGTGGCCAGCGGGAGATCGAAGGTGGTGCGTTCACCCATCAGGTATGCCGTGAGCTGGCGGCCGCACTCGGCGATCACTTCGTCCGTGGCCGGGTCCACGGGCTGGCCGACGGCGTCGTCGGCCGGCGGATGCCAGTGCCCGGGGAAGTAGATCCCGGCGATGGACGGGCCCTCGGCAACGACGAGCAGGTCACCGAGCGTCGTGGGGACGAGGGCGTGGCGGACGGTGATGGTCATCGTGCTCATACCTCCTCAACGGTCTCGTGCGCTCTGGTGTGAGCCC
>DAOLRO010000204.1:2554-5356 GCA_035418665.1 Phycicoccus sp. | reverse complement strand
TGCTCGTCGGGCTCGAACGCGGCGCCCGCGAGGGCTGGTCGGACACGACCACCCTCGTCCTGGTCGGCATCGGCGTGGCGCTTGGCGCAGTCTTCATCGTCACCGAGTCGCGGGTCGCCTCGCCCATGCTCGACCTCCGCCTGCTCAAGGACCGGATGTTCGCGCTGGGCAATGTGCTCATGCTTCCCGCAGCGGGCGCCTCGATGGGTGCGATGTTCGTCATCCCGATCCTCGTCCAGACCCAACGCGGTCTCTCGGCCACGGAGTCAGGTCTGCTCACAGCATTCCAAGCCATTGGAATGCTCGCGGTCCTGCCCTTCACGAACCGCCTGTTCATGCGCTTCGGCCCACGCCTGCTGCTGACCGGGGGCTTCATCGTCATCGCCGCCAGCCAGTTCGCCATGATGGCCCTTGGTCCCTCGACCAGCCTGAACCTGATCCGCGGTTCCATGTTCCTCATGGGCTTCGCCGGTGGTCTGGTGATGGTGCCCTTGCAGGCCGCGACGTTCTCGCAGATCAGCTTCGCCGCGACCGCTCGCGCCTCGGCACTGTTCTCCACGGCCCGGCAGGTTGCCGCCAGCGTCGGCGTGGCCATGATCGCCACGACCCTCACGGTCCGGACCAGCCAGCGACTGGGAGCCCTGGACCAGGGCGCGACGAGTGCCGCGACGACAGCTGCGCAGTTCGGGGCCTACCACGACGTCTTCCTCGTCAGTGGACTCATCGGCCTCTTCGGGGTCGCCCTGGCCCTGCTGATCCGTGACGCCGACGCCGCGGCCAGCCGCGCACCGGCAGCCACCACAGCAGACACGCCAACCGCCCTCACCGCCACCACCAGATCACCCCTGCCCATGCGGGCGAACCCTTCGGACGCGGTCGCCACGGAAGGATTGTCATGACCGACTACGGGCGCCCCCTCGAGTTCGGTTGGTTCGCCGGACCGGATGCCGGCGATGCCCGTGCGCTCCTCGACGCGGCACGCGTCGCGGACCGCGCCGGGCTCGACCTCATCGGAGTCCAGGACCACCCCTACAACGCAGGCCACCTGGACGCCTTCACCCTCCTGAGCGCGATGGCCGCGGTGACTGGAAACGTCAGGCTCTTCCCCGACGTCGCCAACCTCCCGCTCCGCGGGCCGGTGATGATCGGTCGCGCGATCTCCAGCCTCGACGTCCTCTCCCAGGGGCGGGCCGAGCTCGGCCTCGGGACCGGGGTCTTCTGGGACGGCATCGCCGCCCTGGGTGGGACACGGCTGAGCAAGGGCGAGTCCGTCGATGCGCTGGAGGAGGCGCTGACCCTCCTGAGGGGCTGGTTCGACGCCGGAGGTCGGCAGTCGCTGACCATGGCCGGATCGCACTACCCCGTGACGGGTGCGCACGCCGGACCGGCACCCGCCCATCGAGTGGGCATCTGGCTCGGAGCCCGCGGTCCGCGCATGCTCCACCTGCTCGGCACGTATGCCGACGGCTGGCTGCCCTCGCTCGCCTTCGTCCCGCCCGAGCAGCTCGCCGACCTGCACGCACGGATCGACGACGCGGCCCTGGCCGCTGGTCGCGCACCGTCGGACATCAACCGGATCTACAACGTGTGGGGCGCGCATTCCCCGCAGGACTGGGTCGAGATGCTCACCGAGTTCACCCTCGAGCACGGCATGAACTCCTACGTCTTCGGCGCACCCCCGACCGAGTCGGCACTGCGCACGATCGGCGAAGAGATCGCCCCCGCCGTCCGCGAAGCCGTGGCAACCGCCCGCGGCTGACCACGCACCCCTCCGAATCCAAACCACACAAACAGCCAACCCAACGAATCCAACGCAAGGAAGCCATCACCATGACCACGATCACCATGACCACGACCACCACCGAGCACGGCCTCGACATCGATCTGACCTTCGCCGACCCAGCGGACCAGGTCGCGATCGACCGGGCGGTCGACGGTTTGCGCAGCAAGGGGTATGCCGTGCACGTCGTGGACACGGCCGCCGAGGCCCGCGCGCTCATCGGCGAGATCCTGCCCACCGATGCGAGCGTCTTCACCAGCTCCAGCGAGACGCTTCGCCTGTCCGGGATCGACGCGGACATCAACGAATCCGGCCGCTTCAACGCCATGCGCCCGCACATCTTCGCGGCCGCGGCCGACGGCGCAACGCCCGACGACATGCGTCGCCTGGCCGCCGCCCCGGACTACGTCGTGGGCAGCGTCCACGCCGTCACCGAGGACGGCCGAATGCTGACCGCATCAGGCAGCGGCAGCCAACTCAGCCACTACAGCTACACCGCCGGGTCGGCGATCTTCGTGGTCGGCTCGCAGAAGATCGTCCCCGACGTCACCGAGGGGTTGCGCCGACTGGAGACCTACGCCTATCCGATGGAGGACAAGCGCTTCCGGGCCACCGTCGATGCGCCGGCGCAGCTCAACAAGATCCTCATCGTCAACGGCGAGATGTTCGATGGCCGCGTGACGGTCGTCCTCGTCCGCGAGGCGATCGGCTTCTGATGGACAAAGATGGCGCTCGACCGCCCGGTCGAGCGCCATCCCGAGGAGAACACCAATGAGCGAACGTGAAGCCCGCCTGGCGGCTCTCGACGCCCTCGCGCGAGCCGGAATCGTCGTGCGTCACTTTCTCGACGACGTCGCCGATCGGCATGGGCTGAGTGGGCCACAGGCACGCCTGCTCACCGGGCTCGTCGAACCGATGCCCATGGCCGCGGCCGCAGCCGCAGCCGGGTGCGAACCCTCGCACCTGACCAGCATCGCCGGGCAGCTCGAGGAGGCTGGCCTGGTCCGGCGCGACGTCGACCC
>DAOLRO010000204.1:0-2454 GCA_035418665.1 Phycicoccus sp. | reverse complement strand
CGGCCCAGCGGCACGGCATACGAAATGGGGTTTGGCGACATGACCACTCGACAACTGGCCCGCGTCCACTCAGGTGATGGCTTCCATTGGGTCGGCGACGGCTTCTACGTGACCCAGCTGCTCCCCGGGAGTCCGGAGTTGCAGGCGGCGGCAGACCCGTTCCTGCTCATGGACTACAACCCGGTCCGGGAGTATCCCCCGACTGATCGTCAGCGCGGGGTCGGCCCGCACCCGCACCGCGGGTTCGAGACGGTGACCCTGGCCTTCGAAGGCGCTGTGCAACACCATGATTCGACCGGCGGCGGCGGGATCATCTACCCCGGCGACGCGCAGTGGATGACCGCCACGAAGGGGATCCTGCACAAGGAGTACCACGAGAAGGAGTGGGCGGCGAAGGGCGGCCGCTTCCACATGATGCAGCTGTGGGTGAACCTCCCCAGCCGCGACAAGATGAGCGAGCCGGGCTACCAGGCCCTCACGGCGGAGTCGATGGGCAAGGTCAAGTTGCCCGGTGGCGGGACCGTCATTTTGTATGCCGGGGCGCTCGATGGGGCGGTCGGC
Organism: Phycicoccus sp.; assembly: GCA_035418665.1. Lineage (GTDB taxonomy): Bacteria > Actinomycetota > Actinomycetes > Actinomycetales > Dermatophilaceae > Phycicoccus_A. Next base: position 1,893 of record DAOLRO010000204.1, on the reverse strand, counting down.
CCGGCTCGCACGCACACCCCCATCGAACTGTGGGACGTCCACCTCGCCTCCGAGGAGACGGCAGAGTTGGCCGTCCCGGACGGCCACACCCTCCTGGTCTTCGTCCTCGACGGGGCTGTGGAGACCGACGGTGGGACGATCGGGCACGAGCAACTCGGGCTCTTCGAGCGGTCCGGTGACGTGCTGCGGTTGAGCGCCCCAGAATCAGGGGCTCGGGTGATCGTCCTGGGTGGGGAGCCGATCGGGGAGCCGGTGATCTTCTACGGGCCGTTCGCGATGAACACTCAGGCCGAGATCGTCCAGGCGATCGAGGACTTCAACGCCGGCACGTTCGGGCACCTCGTATGAGCACGGCCACCCCTCCCAACGCCGCCTCCGACCCCGGCTCGCGGGGCCGTGTCCCGGTCATCGGGGTGCTCGTCGGCAGCACCCGTCCCCCGCGGATCGGCCGCCAACTCGCGGATCAGATCACCGAGTTGGCCCGGCTGCGCTCCGAGGCCGACATCACCCTTGTCGATTTGCTCGACGTCGCCCTTCCGTGGCTGGACGAGCCCCAGATGCCCGCACGCGGCGACTACGCCCATGAGCACACCCGAGCGTGGAAGCGGATCGTCGACGGGCTCGACGCCGTCATCGTCGTCTCCCCGCAGTACAACGGCGGCTACCCCGCGCCCCTGAAGAACGCCATCGACACCCTGTATGCCGAGTGGCACGACAAGCCGGTCCTCCTCGTCACCTACGGCTATCACGGCGGGACGAGTGCGGCCGAGCAACTGAAGACCGTCTTCGGGGTCGTCAAGGCGAACCTGCTCCAGCCGGCGGTGAACATCACCGTGACCGATGCCGACAAGGACGCTGCTGGCCGGTTGACCAACCCGTGCGACCTCGTCGAACGCCATCGCGCCCAACTCGAGGTCGGCTTCGCCGCGATCCACACCGCACTCGGCTGCTGACCCGGACCCGGACGCGCTCATGATCGCCGCGAACTACCGCGACTCGGCCTTCGGGACCCCCGCGCGCGAGCCGGGCAACGCCTTCGCCTTCACCTATTTCGCTGCCCGACCGATCCCGCGTGACCTGGAGCCGGGCGCCAATGTCCTGGCGAGTTTGGCGCGCGCCGACGAAGCACTGGCCAGGTTGAACTCGATGGTGACCGGGCTGGCTGACCCGTTCTCGGTCGTCGAGGAGTTGCTCCTCCTGGAGGCGTTGGCCAGCACCCGCACCGACGGCATCTGGGTGAGCCGGGAGGAGGTGCTGCGGGGGGAGGCCGGCCCAGCCGCCACGTCTGAGGCTCAGAGGGAGGCCGTGCAGCAGGTGATCCAGCACGTCGAGGCCGCCAAGCATGCCTTCACGCTGCTCGGCGACCTGCCCATCATGCAGCGGATCATCCTGGGCACCCACGCCGTCCTGGTCCGGGACCTGCCCGACCCCCCGCGCTGGCCCGGTGAATATCGCACCTCACCGGTGTGGGTGGGCGAGCGCGATGCGACCCCGAGCAACGCCGAGTTCGTCGCCCCGTTGCACGACGAACTCCCCGCCCTGATGAACGACTGGGAGCACTTCGTCAACGAGGACGGGTGCCACTATCCGCCGCTGATTCAGGCGGCCCTGGCGCTCTACCAGTTCGAGACGATCCATCCCTTCATGGTCGGCAACGGCCGGGTCGGGCGGATCCTGGTGAACCTGCTCCTCGCCGAGAGGGGCCGGCTCAGCCACCCGGTCCTGACGCTGTCGACCGCAATCGAGAAGGACCGGTCGGGCTACCACGCCCGGCTGCAGACCGTCCGCGAGCGCGGCGAGGTCGAGCCGTGGCTCACGTATTTCCTCGACAACGTCATCCGCGCCGCAGAGACGGCGACCGCCACAGCACTCTCCCTCGGAGCCTGACTCTCA
>DAOLRO010000203.1:2974-5362 GCA_035418665.1 Phycicoccus sp. | reverse complement strand
CCTGGTCCACCCAGTGGTCGATCGTGGCCTGGGCCAATGGTTCACCGAGAATGGGTACCGTCCCGAAGAGAGCGTCCTCCGCTTCTTCGCAGGCGGCGATCAGGCGATCGAGGAGCGTGGGCCAGGGGCTGGTCTGGCCCAGGCCGGCGTCCATCTGCATCCCTGCACTGTAGTTCCGTCGCAGGGGGCGGCCCGGCGCTGTGCACAGGTCCCAAGGACGACGCCCCTATGCTCGCGGACGTGTCCGACGTCGTGCCCTTGCTCTCCGACCTGATCGCCATCGACTCGGTCAACCCCGGTCTGGTGCCGGGGGCTGCCGGCGAGCGCCGCATCGTCGAGATGTTGGCCGACCGCCTCTCCGTGGCTGGCTTCGAGACGCGGATCATCGAGGCCGACGACCACGACGATCGCCCCAGCCTGCTGGCCTGGACTCCCCAGTCGGCAGACCGCACTGTCTTGCTCAACGGGCATCTCGACACGGTCGGCGTCGAAGGCATGACCGACCCGTTCAGGGCGACGCGTGACGGTGACCGGTTGACCGGTCGCGGTGCGTGCGACATGAAGGGTGGTTGCGCCGCGCTCGTGATCGCGGCTGAGACCTTGGCCCGGGACATCACCGCTGCCGAGGTCCGCTCCGATGGGGCAGCACCCCCGCGCGTGGTCCTTGCCCTGGTCGCCGACGAGGAGGACCGAAGCCTGGGCACCGAAGCGGTCCTCCGGGCGCTTCCCACGCTCGACCTCGCTCCCGACGTCGCCGTCGTCGCCGAACCCACGTGGCTCGACCTCGCCACGACCCACCGCGGGTATGCCGTGGCGGAGGTCCGGTTCTCGGGCCGCGCCGCCCACAGCTCACAGCCCGGTGAAGGGATCAATGCCGTCAGCCACCTCGCCAGGTTCCTCGGCGGGTTGGCCGCCCGCGCCGCCGCCGTCGAGCTCGGTGGCGGTTCGCTCATGGTGACCGTCGTCGAGGGAGGGTCGGCGCCGTTCAGCATTCCGGCCAGTGCCCGCGCGATCGTCGAACGCCGCACCGTGCCCGGGGAGCAGGCCGCCGAGCTCGTCGTGGACATTCAGGACGTGCTCGACGACCTGGGCTCGACCGACTCAGAGGTTGCTGCGACCGTCACCCTGACCCACGCCCGGGAGGCCTGGCAGTTGGCCGAGAACGGCCCCTCGGCAGACCTGGCCGACCGCTTGGGCGAGGCGCTCGCGGAACGCGGCCACCCGCGAGGGGATTTCTCCGCGCCCTACTGGATGGAGTCGGCGCTGTGGGAAGCGGCCGGTATACCAACCGTCGTGTGCGGTCCAGCGGGGGGCGGCTTGCATGCCATCGACGAATGGGTGTCGGTCGAACAGGTCGAGACCTACGCCGCGGCTCTCGGCGACGCGGTCACTCGCTGGGCACACGGAGCCGATCGTGCCCACTGACCCCCGCGGGCTCAGGGCCGACGCACCCCTGCTCGACGCCTGGCTGCGCTTCCAGGAGGAGGCGCCGACGCCCTTCACCATCCCTGGTCACAAGCACCGCCTCGACCTCGTCGGTGATGTCATCGCGGGTGATGTCCCCTATTTCGCGGGCCTCGACACGATGAAACTCGAGCGCGGGGTGCTCGCCGATGCCGAGCAGCGCGCAGCCGCACTCTGGGGAGCGGACCACTGCCGCTTCTCGGTGGGGGGATCGACCCACGCCAACCAAGCGATCGCACTGTCGGTCGGACGTCCCGGCGACACCGTGGTCGTCGCGCGCACCCTTCATCGATCGATGCTGCTTGGGCTCGTCCTTGCCGGGTTGGAACCCGAATGGGTGGTCCCGGACACCGATCCAACGACAGGTATGCCGGGGGTTGTCACCGCGGCAGCGGTCGCCTCCGCGCTCCGGCGGGCTCCCCATGCGGTGGCCGTCTTCATCGGCCACCCGTCCTACGTGGGCACCCTCGGTGACGTGGCCGCGATCGCGATGGTGGCCCACGGGCACGGGACCCACGGCATACCCCTTGTCGTGGATCAGGCCTGGGGTGCGCACTTCGGCTTCCATCCCGGCCTTCCGGACCACGCGATCAGCTTGGGTGCGGACGCCATGGTGACGAGCGCGCACAAAGGGTTGCCTGCCTGGACGCAGGCAGCGCTCGTGCTGGCCCGCGGTGAGCGAATCGACCGGGCTCGTCTCGAGGCCGGAGTTGAGGCCACGGCCACGACGAGCCCGTCCGGGGCCATCTTGGCGAGCATGGACGCAGCGCGCGCCCTCCTCGCCCGGGAGGGCGAGCAACTTCTCGGCGACGTCATGGCAGCGGTGGCCGCGGCACGTCGCCGACTCGCGCAGGTCGAGGACCTGATCGTGTTGGACGGGGATGACGTGGACCCGCTGCGCATCGTCCTGCTCCTTGCGCGGGC
>DAOLRO010000203.1:0-2874 GCA_035418665.1 Phycicoccus sp. | reverse complement strand
GAGGCCTTCTTCGCCCGGCACGAGCAGGTCGACCTCGCTGCCGCCCGTGGCCGGGTCAGCGCAGAACTCATCGCTCCCTACCCGCCGGGCATCCCAGTCCTCGCGCCGGGCGAGGTCGTCACTGACGAGGTGCTGGATGCGCTGTCCTGCGCCCGGGCGGCAGGGCGGCGGATCGCTTACGCCGCTGACCCCTCGGGCGAGAGCGTGCGCGTGGCCGTCCCCCGCACCACCGGAGGAGGCCGGGACGACCTGCCGTGACGGCGACATTCCCCATGGCCTCGACCGGATGTCTGGCAGGTGAGACGTCACGGAGCCGGGCGCCCATGACGGACTGTGGTCCGATGGCTAGGCTCGGGACTGGGCACAGGGCCGTGCCTCGCCCATGAGGCGCCAACGTTGGTCAAAAAGGAACACCCACCGAGATGACTGAGCAGACCAAACCCTCACGTGACGCGCTCCTCGCCGGGATCGCCGAAGACTTCGCCGGATTGCCCGGGGGAGGGGGTGCGGGAGCGCGGCCCGATTTTGTCGAGCGCTTCTATCGACACGTCGCCGATGACGAGTTGTCCTCGCGCGATGCCAAGACCCTCGCGGGTGTCGCCGCAGCGCACCGATCATTGGCGCAGCGACGCCAGCCCGGGACGGCCAACGTGCGGGTCTTCAATCCCACGACCGATGCCGACGGCTGGACCAGTGCTCGGACGGTGGTGCAGATCGTCACCGACGACATGCCCTTCCTCGTCGATTCCGTCACCGGCGCCATCGTCGCCGAGGGCCGCGACATCCATCTGCTCGTGCACCCCCAGCTCGTGGTCAGCCGGGATGCCGCCGGGGACCTCGAGAGCGTGGAGGACGTCGACCCCAACCCCGCTGTGCGCGCCGCCGCGGTGGGGCGCATCAACGAGTCGTGGATCCTGCTCACCATCGATCGGGAGACCGACGAGGGCCGCAGGACCCAACTCGAGGCGACCATCCGCGGAGTCCTCGAGGACGTGCGCGAGTCAGTTGAGGACTGGCCCAAGATGCGCACACGCTGCTTGGTCCTGGCTGCGGAGCTGGAGGGAGCACCTCCTGCGGGGGTGGATGCGGACGAGATCCGCCGCTCGATCACCTTCCTGCGCTGGATGGCCGACAACCACTTCACCTTCCTCGGGTATCGCGAGTATCGCCTGGAGCAAGGGGACGAGGGCGAGGTCATCCGTTCGGTCACCGGCACCGGCCTCGGACTGCTGCGCAGCGACCCGCCGGCCGGAGAACAGCCCAATGTGCTCACCCCATGGGCCTCGGAGTTGGCCCACGACAAGCAGGTCCTCGTCATCACCAAGGCGAACTCTCGCTCCACGGTGCACCGCGTCACCTATCTGGACTACGTCGGCGTGCGCGAATTCGATGCCAGCGGTGAGGTCGTGGGGGAACGGCGCTTCCTCGGGCTCTACGGATCGAGCGCGTACACCGACTCGGTGATGCGGATCCCGATGGTGTCCGACAAGATCACTCAGGTCTTGGCCCGTTCAGGTGTCGCGCCAGACTCCCACACCGGCAAGGACCTCGTCGGTGTCCTCGAGACCTACCCGCGCGACGAGCTGTTCCAGGCCTCGGCCGACCAGCTCTACGACACCGCGATGGCGGTCACCCAACTCCAGGAGCGCCGGCGCACCAAGCTCTTCCTGCGCGAGGACGATTTCCGACGCTTCGTCTCCTGTCTGGTCTACATCCCCCGCGATCGCTACAACACCGCGGTCCGGCTGCGGATGGCGGAGATCCTCAAGGAGACCTTCGGCGGTGACAGTGTCGAGTTCACCGCGCGTGTCTCGGAGTCGGCCCTCTCCCGGCTGCAGTTCGTCGTGCGGATGCCCAAGGGGGAGCGGATCCGCCAACTCACCGACCAGGAGCGTGCCGACCTGGAGCAGCGACTGGTCGAGGTCAGCCGGACCTGGACCGACCGGCTGGGGGACGCGCTCCGCGAGCACCGCGGTGAGGTCGAGGGAAACCGTCTCTTCGACCGTTTCGGGCGGGGCTTCCCGACCTCCTACGAGGAGACCTTCACGACCAGTCAAGGACTGGCGGACCTGTCCCACCTCGATCGACTGAGCGAGGACAAGGGCACGAGTGTGGCCCTCTACAAGCCGGCGAAGGGCACCCCGGAGGTTCGCCGGTTCAAGCTCTTCCGCGCCGACCCGCTCTCGCTCACCGACATCCTGCCGATCTTCACGCACATGGGCGTCGAGGTCGTCGACGAGCAGCCCTACGAAGTGGCGCGAGCCGACGGCACCCCATTGGAGGTCTACGACTTCGGCTTGCGCGTGAAGGACGCCGACACCTGGGAGTCCCTCCCGCATGAGTCCCTGCGCGAACTCTTCGAGGGGGCGGTCCTGGCCGTCTGGGAGGGCGAGGCGGAGTCGGACGGTTTCAACCAGCTCGTTCTCGGTGCCCATCTCACGTGGCGTCAGGTCGTCATCCTGCGGACCATCGCGAAGTACCTCCGCCAGACCCAGACCGCCTTCAGCCAGCGTTATTTCGAGGATGCGCTCGTCTCCAACCCCGGCATCGCGGCGGACCTCGTGCGTCTCTTCGAGACCCGATTCGACCCGACACGGTATGCCGCGGACACCGCTGGGCGTGATGCGCGGGCTGCCGCCGAGGAGGCGATCACCTCGGAGGTGGTCGACGCGCTCGACTCGGTGACCAGCCTCGACCACGACCGGATCACGCGGGCTTTCCTCGCCGTCATCCAGGCGACCCTGCGGACGAATTTCTACCAAGCGGGCAAGGACGGCCAGCCCTACCGGTCGTATGTCTCTCTCAAGCTCAACCCCAAGGCGATCCCCGACCTGCCAGCCCCGCGCCCGGCATACGAGATCTGGGTCTACAGCC
>DAOLRO010000202.1:0-5368 GCA_035418665.1 Phycicoccus sp. | reverse complement strand
CCAGACCGAGGACGGCGAGGCGCTGCGTCACGACGACCAGTTCCTCTACGTCGCGGCGTGGGAGTTCGAGCCGGGCGAGCCCGATCCCAACCAGCCGGACGTCACGATGGGCACGCCGGTGCTCCACAAGGAAGACCTCGTCTACGAGGCCATCGAACTCAAGCAGCGGAGCTACAAGTAATGGCCACCACCAAGACCGAGCCCAAGGGCATGGACCTCACCCTGCGCATCTGGCGGCAGACCGGTCCCACTGACCGCGGCCACCTGCAGACCTACGAGGTCTCCGACATCTCCCCGGACATGAGTTTCCTCGAGATGCTCGACGTCCTCAACGAGCAGCTCAACGCCAAGGGCGAGGAGCCGATCGCCTTCGACTCCGACTGTCGCGAGGGCATTTGCGGCATGTGCGGCCTGATGATCTCGGGCGAGGCGCACGGTCCGGAGAAGACGACGACCTGCCAGCTCCACATGCGTTCCTTCAAGGACGGCGAGATGATCACCATCGAGCCGTGGCGCGCGGATGCCTTCCCGGTCATCAAGGACCTGGTCGTCGACCGCGGATCCTTCGACCGGATCATCCAGGCCGGCGGCTTCATCTCGGTCAACACCGGTGCCGCCCCCGACGCCAACGCGATCCTCGTGCCCAAGCCCAACGCCGACCGAGCCTTCCAGTCGGCCGAGTGCATCGGCTGCGGCGCGTGTGTCGCGGCCTGCCCCAACGCCAGCGCGATGCTCTTCATGGGCGCCAAGGTCACCCACCTGAGCGAGTTGCCGCAGGGCCAGCCCGAGCGGATGGCCCGCGTGGTCAAGATGGTCGCCCAGCACGACCACGAGGGCTTCGGTGGCTGCACGAACACGGGCGCCTGCTCGGTCGCCTGCCCCAAGGGCATCCCGCAGGATGTCATCTCGACCCTCAACCGCGATCTCCGCACGGCCATGCAGCACGGCGGCTGAGTTCGCTTCGCAACGCAAGCGGACGGCATACCCAAATCGTTGGGTATGCCGTCCGCTTGCGTTCGGCGCTCGTCTCGCCGATCGCTTGGCGCAGGTTCGTTGCGTTGAGGGGCGCCCTTCACGTCGAGACGCGTCCTTGGACGGGCGCCCCTCAACCCGACGGACGCCCCTCAACCGCAGCCGCCAGCTTCAGCGTGAGGCGCGGCCCGTCCAGTTGACCATCGCCTCGGTTGGCCCCGCGTCGGGGGCAGGCTCGACCTTGGGGCCGAAGGGCACGCCATGGGCGATGCCGCGGGGCATCTCGTCGGGCAGGCACGACCTCGCGGCGGCGAGCCCCACGACACCCAGACCGTCGGGCGCCTCGGTCGGCTGGCCCGTGGCGGTGGCGAGGTCCCAGGCGTGGCTCAGCACCTCCATGACGTAGATCGCCGTCACGACCCGGCCGGGGAGGATCGGGCCCCAGCCGAGTTGGATCGGCGTGTCGAGGACCGCATCGGTCCAGGCCCGTTGCGCCGCAAGGCTTTCTGAGCGCACGACTTCGGCCAACTCGGATGCGGTGCGGCCGTCGATGTGGTCAGCGGCATAGGTCTCGGCGTGGGCGGCACGCTGGTGGACGGGCAGCTCGTGGTCACTGAAGATGTCGCGATGCTCGAGCCCGAAGCCGGTGATCTTCGAGTTGACCGTGTCCATGTGCGCGAGCAGAGCCCGAACGTCGTAGTCCGGGCAGGGAGTGGGGTCGCTGCGCTGGTCATCGGTGGTGGCCCCGACCAGGTCGGCGTACCAGGACTGTGCGGCGAAGAGCTGCGCGCGCAGGTCGGGCGCTCCGGCGGCCTTGGTCTCGGCCGCGCTGTTCGTCGTGGTCTCGGTGGTCATGGCGGAACTCCTTCGTGTGGTGAGGCCGGTGCCTGACCGGATGCCTCGATCTTCACGGAGAAAAGATGACACCTTGTGACACCGTTTCTGGGAAAATCTGAGCCGTGCGCGCGGACCGCCTCCTGGAGCTCGTGGCCTTGTTGCGCCGCCACGAGCGACTGTCGGCCACGCAACTGGCGGAGCGGCTCTGCGTCTCCCGCCGCACCGTGCTGCGCGACCTCGACGCCCTGTCCCTGAGCGGAGTCCCGGTCTATGCCGAACACGGACGAAACGGCGGCTTCTCCATGCTCCCCGGCTATCGGCCCGAGACGGCAGGGTTGACCGATGCCGAGGCCGCAGCCCTCTTCCTGCCCGGCGGTGAACCTGCAGCGGAGGCTGTCGGACGTGGAGCCGAATTCCGCTCGGCGCGAAGGAAGCTCGAGACCGTGCTGTCCGATGATGCTGCTCGGCGCGTCGGCTCTCTGGACGAATGGCTGCTCGTGGCACCGGAAGGCTGGGGGCAACCCGCCCCGACGCCCACCTTCGTGCCGCAACTCGCAGCTGCTGCGTCACGGCGTCGGGTCGTCGAGATCGACTATCGGGCGCGCGGCGATCGTGCCCGTGTCCGGCCGGTCCGTCCGATCGGTCTCGTGCTCGGGGGACGGGCCTGGTATCTCGTGGCGATCCGGGATGACATCGGTGAGCAGCGGACCTATCGCGTGGACCGGGTCCGGTCCGTGATCGAGACCGATCGCGAGTTCGACCAGCCGCGACTGACAGTGCGAGAGGCCTGGGAGCATGCGCGCACGGAGATGCGCGAGCAGAAGGACTATCTGGTCGTCCTGCGTGCGCCACAGGACACCGCCTCGATCGTCGCGTATGTCGTGTCGACGGTGGGTCGCGTCATCGCGCAGACCCCGTTGCCCGATGGTCGGGTGGAGATCCTCGCCCACTGCGACCGTCTCGAGGCGGCCGCGGGCATGCTCGCCGGGCTGGGGGAGCGCGCCGAGATCGTCTCCCCCGGCGAACTCATCGAGGCCGTCCTCGACGTCTCGCGGCACAACCTGGCCCGCTACGCGTCGCGGTGACCACCCGGCATACCCAACGAATTGCGTATGCCGTCAGCTGGTCGCGCCGCGGGGGCGGGGGACGTTGAGGTCGAATCGGATCGCGGCGACCCGGAGCGCAAAGATGCCGACGGCGACCGCCCACGTCGTGAGGGCCGAGAGATGCCCCGTCGCGTCGAGGGCCACGATCAGGACGCCGCCGAGCAGCGCGGGGATGGCATAGAGCTCGCGCTGGAGCACCTCGGGCACCTGGCCCGCGAGCATGTCACGGAGCAACCCACCGCCGACGGCCGTGATGCCGGCGATGATCACAGCCGCCAGTGCCGGTGCGTTGAACTCGATCGCCTTCGTGGCACCGCTGACGGCGAAGACCGCGAGCCCGGCCGCGTCGAGGATGCGGATCGAGCGGGTGAGTCGACCGATGCGCACGTCCGGTCGGGAGCGCGCGAACTCGCGCACGGGTGCATTGCCCACGAAGACGAGCGCCCCGGCCGCCACTGCCGCGGCCAGCAGGCGCCAGTCACTCACCCCCACCGGCGGGTGGACCCCGAGCAGCAGGTCGCGCAGGATCCCGCCGCCCAGACCCGCAATCCATGCCAGCACGAACACTCCGAAGAGGTCCAAGCTGCGGCGCACGGCCACGAGCCCACCGGAGAGCGCGAAGACGAATACGCCGATGAGATCCAGCCACAACTGGAGCGAGGGATCAGTGCGCACCACGCGCCCATGATCCCCTGTCGAGCAATGTTCGCGCGCACGCATCATGATGCGTAGTTCTCGATTTGCCATGATGTCTCGATGAGGCCAACCGTGAGCCCGGACGAGGTCGAACCCTGCGAGGTGGAGGTGCACCACTCAGCCCTTCAGCCCGGACTGGACGTGCGACACCTCAACCAGTTGATCGACGAGCTGGATTCGGACGCACAACTGACGCACTTGGCGACCTCGTGATCGGCTTCCTGCGGCTCGCTGGTCAGAGCCAGGCGAGGTGGTCCTTGAGCAGGGCGTAGCCGACGAAGGCGACGACATCGAGCAGGGTGTGCGCGATGACCAGCGGCATGACGCGCTTGGTCCGGGTGTAGATCCAACCGAAGACCGCACCCATGACCGCATTGCCGATGAACCCGCCGAAGCCCTGGTAGAGGTGATAGCTGCCCCGGATCAGGGCGCTCACCGCGATGACCGTCCACTGGTTCCACCCGACCTGGGTCCACCGACGGAAGAGGTAGGCCACCATGACGACCTCTTCGAGGATGGCGTTCTGGGCGGCCGCGAGGATCAGCACAGGGATGGTCCACCACGCGCCCGAGAGGTTCGCCGCAGCGACAGTGGTGTTGATGCCGATGGCCTTCGCCACGGCATACAGACCCAAACCCGGCAACCCGATCAGGGCGGCCAACCCGGCCCCGCGAAGCAGGTCCCGCACCGGCTGGGCGAGGTCGAAACCCACGACCCGGTATGCCGGGAGCCGGCTTTCGCTCCCCGGTCCCGGTCGCGTCGTGAGCAGGTGGAGGGCGAGCAGTGCCGGGATCACGGCCAGCCCGATGCCGACGAGTTGGTAGGCGAGGTCGAGCCACGGCCGGTCGGGGGTGACCGAGGAGTTCATCGCGGACGTCTGCTGGGAGAGCGCGACCTCACGGGTCAGCCGCTCGATGATGCGGAGGATCGACCAGATGGCCGAGGCACCGAGCGAGACCCCGAGCACCAGCCACGTCTCGGTGAGTAATGACCTACGCGTGGGGGCGTCCGTCACTGTGCTCACGGGCGTCAGCCTAGAGGGCCGACTTCCGGCAGGAACCGTGCACCTGAGGTGGGATCCGTCCCCACGTCAAGCGCACGGTTCCCACTGGAGGCGAAAGGGTGGGATCAGCGGCCTGTGCTGACCGAGCTCAGGCGAAGTCGGGGTGTTGCCCGGACCGCCCGGGTCGGCCGGCCCCGCCGGAATCTCGGTCCCGTCGCCAGCGGCGGACCTTGAGATAGAGCCAGATGAAGATCCAGACCATGAGGGCCAGCGCCAGGATCACCAAGAGCGGCAGGAAGATCGCGATCAGGGACAGCCCGACCGAGGAGAAGTCCTCGACGGTCGACACGACCGGCGCCGCCGTCCCGACCGTGCCGGTGTTCAAGACCGGCCGGGCGACCATCTTGCCGCTGTGGACCAGCCCCGAGACGACGACGCCGAGGATGATCCCCACCCACGAGTGCTCTTGCATCCACGTCGACTGGTCGAGGTTTTGCGCCGACGAGGTCGCCGCGAAGATCAGGCCGCCCATGCTCGGACGGATGAAGGTCTGGATCGTGTCGTTGACCGTGTCCACGGCAGGGATCTTGTCGAGGACGACCTCGGCGAGCAGGAGCACCGCACCGATGCCGATCGCCCACCATGAGTCGATCCATTCGAGTCCCGCCGGCAAGGTGATGTAGTCGGTGAAGCGCGCGATGAGCGCCACGATGAGGAAGGGGATGTAGGCGTTGAGGCCCGCGGCGGCGGACAG
>DAOLRO010000201.1:0-5388 GCA_035418665.1 Phycicoccus sp. | reverse complement strand
CGCCCGACCAAGAGCTCGATGGGTTCCTACTGCTTCTCGATCGACCTCGAGGGCCATGTGGCCGACGCCCGCGTCGGTGACGCGCTGATGGGCCTCAAACGGGTCTGCGCGGACGTCGTCTTCCTCGGTTCCTATGCCCGCGCGGACCAGCTCGCGGCGACTGTCGCGCCGACCAATTCGGACGAGGACTTCGCTGCGGCGACGTCGTGGCTGGCTTCCCTGCGGGGTATGCCGTCCGCCTGAGGAAGGTGCCCGGCGCACGAAAGGTGGCGCACGGCATACGAAAGGGTGAAGAGTTGCGCGCATGAGCGCACCGACGACGGTCATCCTCTTCGGCTCCACCGGCGACCTGGCCAAACGCAAACTGCTGCCCGGTCTCTTTCACCTCTTCTGCTCGCAGCTGCTCGATGACCTGCGGGTCGTAGGGACCTCGCTGGACGAGTTGTCGGTCGACGACTTCCGCGCGCTCGCCGAGACCGCGATCCGGGAGCACTCGACGCGCACCATCAACGAGGACGACTGGCAGTCCTTCGCCCAGCGGCTCGACTATGTGCCGCTCTCGGCCGGGCCGGCGAAGTTGCGCGAGGCGGTGGCGCGCTCCGAGGAGCAACTTCCCGGCAGTGACGAGCAGCGGCTGCACTACCTGTCGGTCCCACCCAAGGCGGCACTGGCTGCGGTCCAGACCATTGCCGACGCTGGTCTCGTCGAGCGGTCACGGATCGTCATGGAGAAGCCCTTCGGGACCGACTTCGCCTCGTCGGTCGCGCTCAATGCGCGCCTGCACGAGGTCTTCGCCGAGGAGCAGATCTTCCGGATCGACCATTTCCTCGGCAAGGAGGCGGCCCAGAACATCCTGGCCTTCCGCTTCGCCAACGGACTCTTCGAGCCGATCTGGCACCGCAACAACATCTCCCACGTCGAGATCGACGTCCCGGAGACCTTGGGGCTCACCCAGCGGGCCGACTTCTACGAGGGCACCGGCGCCTATCGCGACATGGTGGTCACGCACCTCTTCCAGATCCTCGCCTTCACCGCGATGGAGCCGCCGACCGCGTTGGAGCCCGAGGCCATCTCCAGGGAGAAGAACAAGGTCTTCCGGTCGATGCAGCCGATCCAGCCCCACGACGTGGTGCGCGGGCAGTACATCGGCTATCTCGACGAGCCCGGTGTCCGCCCGGACAGCCAGACCGAGACGTTCGTGGCGCTCAAGTGCTTCGTCGACAACTGGCGTTGGGCCGGTGTGCCCTTCTATCTGCGGACGGGCAAGCGGATGGCCGAGGGGGCGCGCATCATCTCGATCGCCTTCAAGGAGCCCCCGCAGTCGATGTTCCCGCCGGGCTCCGGCGTCGGCGACCAAGGCCCGGACCACCTGACCTTCGACCTGTCCGACTCGCCCAAGATGTCGCTGTCCTTCTATGGCAAACGCCCCGGGCCGGGGATGAAACTCGACAAGCTCTCCATGCAGTTCTCCATGCAGGACACCAACTGGGCCGGGTCGGTGCTCGAGGCCTATGAACGGCTGATCTATGACGCGGCCCGTGGCGATCGCACCCTCTTCACCTCGGCGACCGGCATCGAACGGCTCTGGGAGATCAGCCAGCCGCTCATCGACAACCCGCCCGTCGTCCGTCCCTATGCGCCCGGGACCTACGGCCCCAACCAGATCCATCAACTCATCGCCCCGTCCACGTGGCGACTGCCCTTCGAGCGGGTCTGGCGCGAGAAGAAGGCGTGACCTTCCTGCTCGAGTTGGGTGCGTTGGGGTGGGCACTGACCCACCCCAACGCACCCAACTCGAGATGAGAAGTAGGGTGCGACATGCGTGACTTGCAGCCGATCCTCAAGCACCTCTTCAACCCGCGCTGGCAGCGCTGGGTGCGCTTCGACATCGCGGGGGTCGAAAACCTGCCCAAGACCGGGCCGGTGATCCTCGCGGGCAACCACCGCAGTTACTTCGACTTCTTCGTCCTCGCCCAACTCGTCCGTCTGGGTGGGCGACCGATCCGGATGATGGCCAAGCGGGAGATCTTCGATGCGCCCGTCATCGGGGCGCTCTGCCACGGCATGGGCGGCATTCCCGTGGACCGGGCGTCGGCCAAGGCCACCGAGGCGTATGCCGCGGCGATCGTCGCGCTCGAAGCTGGCGAGGTCGTGGGCATGATGCCGCAGGGCACCATCCCGCGCGGCGAGGCCTTCTTCGACCCGGTGCTCAAGGGCAAGACCGGGGTGGCGCGGATCGCCCGCGTCACCGGGGCACCCGTGGTGCCCTTTGGGCTGTGGGGGACGGACGTGCTGTGGCCGCGGTCGGCCAAGGGGCCGAAGGTGAGCCGGTGGCGCGATCCGGTGACCGTGCGCGTGCGCATCGGACCGCCGGTGGACCTGGGGCCGACCCCGCATGCAGCACACGACACCCAGCGGATCATGGCGGCGATCATGGACCTGCTGCCTCCTGAAGCGCGGGTCCGTCGAGCCCCAACGGAGGCCGAAGTGCGTTCCGCACACCCGAACGGGGATTTGCCAAGCGCTTAGGTGAGCCTTACCTTCGAGTTTGTGTTCATCGCCAATGCCCTCGTCGGGCTGCGGGAAGGCCTCGAGGCGGCGCTCGTCGTCGTCATCCTCATCGCCTTCCTCGTCAAGACCCAGCGCACCTGGGCGCTGAAGTACGTCTGGGCCGGTGTGGGTGTCGCGGTCGCCCTCTCCGTGATCCTGGGCGCAGCGCTGACCTTCGGCACGAGAGAGTTGACCTTCGAGAGCCAGGAGATGATCGGCGGCTTCGCGAGCATCATCGCGGTCGCCTTCGTCACGGTCATGGTCTTCTGGATGAAGTCGGCTGCCCGCACGATCAGCGGTGAACTCAAGGGCAAGCTCGACAAGGCCATCGACCTGGGGCCATTGGCGATCGCCCTCGTCGGCTTCCTCGCCGTCGGACGCGAAGGTCTCGAGACCGCGATCTTCTTCTACGCCACCGCACAGACCGCCGGGGCCGGCAACAACCTGCCCCTGCTCGGTTGGGTCGTGGGCATCGGCGGCGCGATCCTGCTCGGCTTCCTCATGTACAAGGGCGCCCTCAAGATCAACCTCGCGAAGTTCTTCCGCTGGACCGGGATCTTCCTCATCCTCGTCGCGGCCGGGATCCTCGCCTACGGCCTGCACGACCTCCAGGAAGCGGGCCTTCTCCCCGGCCTCAACACCCTCGCCTTCGACGTCTCGCACATCATCTCGCCGAGCAGTTGGTACGGCACCCTCCTCAAGGGCATCTTCAACTTCTCCCCGAGGACCACCGTGATCGAGGCCATCGCTTGGGTCCTGTATGCCGCGACCGTCCTCTACTTCTTCCTCCGCCCTGCCCGCAAGACCGGGGATGGCACCGCCCCGGCCGCGCCCGCCGCGAAGGCCACGCAGCATGCCTGACCTCTCCCCGACCTACCGTGCAGTAAGTGTTGTGATCACCCCCCTTACTGCACGGTAGGTCGGTTCGGAGTCGGCTCACGGCATACCCCCTCGTTCTCAACAGCACCAACGGAATTCAGGAGACAACCCGCATGCTCACCCGCGCCAACCGTGCAATTCTCGCCACGCTCACGCCCGTCCTCGTGCTCGGCCTCGGGGCCTGCACCCAGGCCAAGTCGGCCGCCGGCACCGCCATCACGGTCGACGCCAAGGACGACTCCTGCACCCTGTCGGTCAGCGAGACGACGACCGGCGACCGCGAGTTCAAGATCACGAACAATGGCACCAAGGTGACCGAGTTCTACGTGATCACCGAGGAGGGCATGGTCGTCTCCGAGGTCGAGAATCTCACCCCCGGCATGACCCGCTCGCTCTTCGTGAAGATCAAGAAGCCGGGCAACTACGAGGGCAACTGCAAGCCCGGCATGGTCGGCGACGGCATCACCGCCGCCCTCAAGGTCACCGGTGAGGCGATCTCGACCGCGACTGACCCCAAGTTGCACGAGGCGGCCCAGACCTACCAGAAGTGGGTCGCGACGGAGGCCGACGAACTGCTCGCCAAGACAACGGAATTCGTCGCTGCCGTGAAGGCCAAGGACGTGGAGAAGGCCAAGAGCCTGTATGCCGTGGCGCGCGCCCCGTGGGAGCGCATCGAGCCCGTCGCGGAGTCCTTCGGTGACCTCGACCCGGCCATCGATGGTCGCGAGGATGTGATCGCTGAGGGCCTGGAGTTCACTGGCTTCCACCGGCTCGAGAAGGACCTCTGGGTCGACGGTCTGCAGTCGGACAGTGACGCCATCGCCGATCGTCTGCTCGCCGACGTGACGACGATCGTGACTCGCGCCAAGAGCGTCGAGCTCGACGGGCTCCAGATCGCCAACGGTGCCAAGGAACTCCTCGACGAGATGGCCACCGGCAAGATCACCGGTGAGGAGGACCGCTACAGCCACACCGACCTCTTCGACTTCGCCGCCAACTGGGAGGGCTCGAAGAAGGGTGTCGAGGTGCTGCGGCCGGTGCTCGACTCGAAGAAGGCCGAGTTCCTCGCCGACTACGACAAGGCCGCGGCGACGCTGGATGAGCTGATCGCCAAGCAGAAGAAGGGTGACGGCTACGCCCTCTATGACTCGGTGAGCAAGGCCGACATCCAGGCGCTGTCGGACGCGCTCACCGCGGTCAGTGAGCAGGTGGGCAAGATCGGCGCCGCGCTGGCCCAGCAATGACCAGTCGAGAGAGCACGAATCGCCCGGGAATCGCCTCTTCCGCTGGCGATTCGCGCTCGCTCGACGTGGGAGGCGGGGCCGCTGCTTCGCGGCGGGCCTTGATCGCCACGGGGGCCGGTGCCGGTCTCGCGGTGGCTGGTGCAGGCCTGGCGTATGCCGGGGGGCTGGCATCCGCTGACCGTCCGGTGGGCGGTGCCGGCCCGGCGGCTGGTGCTGCCGGTGGTGGCGAGGACCTGTCGGCGGCCGTGCCCTTCCGTGGCGTGCGCCAGGCGGGCATCATCACGCCGGCCCAGGACCGGATGCACTTCGTGGCCCTCGATGTCGTCCCCGGGACGACGCGGGCCGAGCTCGCGGGGATGTTCAAGGCCTGGACCAAGGCGACCGAGCGGATGACGCTCGGCGCGGAGGCCGCCCCCGGGGGTGTGGCCGGCGGCAACCCGCTTGCTGCCCCCAAGGACACCGGCGAGGCGATGGGGCTGCCCGCCTCCGGCCTGACCGTGACGGTGGGCTTCGGTCCGTCCTTCTTCGACGACCGTTTCGGGTTGGCTGACCGGCGGCCGGAAGGTCTGACCGAGTTGCCCGCCTTCCGGCTCGACGACCTCGACCCGGCACGCTCCGGCGGCGACATCTGCCTCCAGGCGTGCGCCCACGACCCGCAGGTCGCGGTGCACGCGATCCGCAACCTGATCCGGCTCGGCTTCGGCAAGATCTCGGT
>DAOLRO010000200.1:4143-5410 GCA_035418665.1 Phycicoccus sp. | reverse complement strand
CGGTGGCCTACCTCTGCCTCACTCCAGAGCGCACGATCCTGGCTGGCGCCCTCTACCACCAGGGCTCGGCCCACACGTGGTCCTTGGACGGCACCGGCGCGGTCGGCCCGAGCATCGATCGGGTCGAGTGGTCCCACGCCCACTGCGTCGCCACCACTGCTGACCACCTCTATGTCGTCTCCCTGGGCAACGATTGCATCGCCCAGTACGCCCTCTCCGCCAACGGCCACCTGACGCCCCTCGACCCACCCTCGGCCCCAGCTCCCGAGGGCAGCGGGCCTCGCCATCTCGTCCTCGACCACGACGCGAGCCACGCCTACGTCGTCACCGAGTTCTCGGGTGAGGTCCTCACGTTCGGCCGGGACGACCGGACCGGCCGGCTGACCGCGGAAGGCGCACAGACGGCATACGCCACCGATCGTGGACTGGCCCACAGTCGACTGGGCGCCGACCCGAGAGCCGACCACCTCATCTGGGGCGCCGATGTCCACCTGGCGCGCGACGACTCCATCCTGCTGGCCAGCGAGCGCACCGAAAGCACCTTGAGTGCCCATCCCGTGACGCGCGCCGGGGTTGTTGGCCCGGCCGCGAGCCTCCTGCACACCCCGACCCAGCCGCGCGGCTTCGCCGTCTCAACCAACGGCCGGTATGCCGTGGTCGCCGGTGAGCGGGCGAGTCACCTCACGCTCGTGGCCGTGGGAGAGGACGGGTCGCTGCGGACGGTGCAGGAGATCGCGACCGGCGCTGGGAGCAACTGGGTGCGCACGCTGCCTCGCGCCTGACCCTCGGGGTGCCGGCTGCGAATCCGACGCTGTTCGCCTGATGAGTCCCGGGTTCATCTCCCGCTCGGAGACGAACGGCCCTATCGTGGCGAGATGGGCACGACAACGACGTCGTCCCGAAAGGAGCCCCTGCCATGGCCATGGAACGCCGTACCGTCCTCAAACTAGCCCTCGCATCAGCGGCGGCAGGTCCGTTCGTCGGCCTCACGGCCCTCCCCGCGTCCGCCCGCCGCTCACCCCAAGGCGCTCGGCTCGTCCCGATCCCCGACCAGCGGGACGGTCTGGTCCGCCTCCATCTGCCCAACGGCTTCAACTACCGCTCCTTCCACGACACGGAGTCCCCCGTCACGCTGGGCGACGGGACGCTCCTGCCCGGGCGGCACGACGGCATGGCCGCCTTCCCCGGCCCCAAGGGCTCCGACGGCGCGAGCATCCTCATCCGCAACCACGAGGTCAACGGGCCGACCGCGGCCTTCGGACCGCGC
>DAOLRO010000200.1:0-4043 GCA_035418665.1 Phycicoccus sp. | reverse complement strand
CATCCTCATCCGCAACCACGAGGTCAACGGGCCGACCGCGGCCTTCGGACCGCGCACACCTTATGACTCGCGTGCAGGTGGCGGGACGACGACGATGGTCGTGAGCAAGTACGGCGAGGTCCAGGACTCGTGGACCTCCTTGAACGGCACGATGATGAACTGCTCCGGCGGCGAGATGCCGTGGGGCTCGTGGATCACCTGCGAGGAGACCGTGAACGGTCCGGACGTCGGGCCCGATTTCACCGGGGCCTCGAACGTCAGCCTGACCCAGCGCCACGGCTACATCTTCGAGGTGCCGGCCTCCGCCGACCGGGCCGCCGGTCAGTCCACCGGTCAGCCGATCCGATCGGCCGGCCGCTTCGCCCACGAGTCGGTCGCCTGGGCTGACGGCCACCTCTACCTCTCCGAGGACAACTTCGCCTTCCCGTCCGGCTTCTACCGTTACAGCCCGCCGAACGACCCCATGGCCGAGGGCCACCTCGCCGACGGCGGCACGCTCCAGATGCTCAAGGTGGTCGGCATCGACAACGCCCACCTCGAGGGCCACCAGGAGGCCAATGCGACGTATGCCGTGGAGTGGGTCGACATCGCCCAGCCGTTCGCCGAGTATGACTACACCTCCGGCCAAACGGCGCCGACTCCCAACGACACGGCCCTGGTCCACGTCGGCGCCCAAGGTCAGGCTCAGGGAGCGGCCTACTTCTCCCGGCTCGAGGGGACGATCGCGTCAGGAGGCGTCGTCTACTTCACCTCGACCCAGGGCGGCGGACTCGCCGAGACGGTGACGCACGAGCCGACCGCCGGCTTCGGCAACGGGTCAGGACAGGTGTGGGCTTACGACCCCGCAGCCATGACGCTCCGCTGCGTCTTCCAGTCCACCGGGCCCATGGTGCTGGACATGCCCGACAACATCACCACCTCCCCGCGCGGAACTCTGGTGGTCTGCGAGGACAGCAGTGGCGACAACTACCTGCGGGGGCTCTCCGTCGACGGGCAACTCTGGGACATCGCACTCAACCGGCTGCGCACCCTGAGCGGCACCCCCCGCTTCGGCGATGAATTCGCCGGGTCGACCTTCGACGACAAGGGGCACACCCTCTTCGTCAACATCCAGGCCAGTCGCGGCATGACCTTCGCCATCTGGGGTCCCTGGAAGTCGATCGGGGTCTGAGGGGAGTCACGCAGGGCGCCCCCTCGAGATGCTGCCCGCTCACACTCGGTGAGCGGGCGGCATACCCTTGCCGGGTGCACCTCGATGTCCGGTCCAGCCTGATGTGCCGGTGCTGAGCGCCGAAGGGGTCTCCAAGGAGATCGACGGCACCGTCCTCCTGGCACCCACGACCCTGATGGCACGGCCGGGCACAGCGACGGTCCTGCGCGGGCCGAACGGTTCGGGCAAGACGACCCTGCTGCGCATCCTTGCCGGACGGACCGACCCGACCTCGGGCACGGCCACCCTGGATGGCGCGACGGTCGATGAGCGCAAGCCCGCGGTGCGCGCGAGCATCGCCGCCCTGCTCGGCACGCCGGCGGCCTATCCCGACCTCACCCTGCGCGATCACCTGACCCTGGTCGACGCTTCCTGGGGTGGGGACACGGACAGTTGTGAGGATCGCGTCGCTGCCATGCTGGAGTCGCTGACCATCGGCCACCTCGACGAGCGTTTCCCGCACGAGCTGTCGTCCGGGCAGAGCCAACTCTTCCAACTCGCCCTCGTCCTCTTCCGGCCCTCGCAGGTCCTGCTCCTCGACGAGCCCGAGCAACGCCTCGACACCGACAAAAGGGTCATCGTCACCCACCTCCTCGGGGCACGCCGGGATCGCGGAGACACCCTCGTCCTGGCCTGCCACGACCCGCTCATGACCGAGGCCCTCGCCGATCAGGTCATCGACCTCGAGGGGTGAACGGGTGACCGAGAGCGCCGGAGCAAGAGCGACGGACGACGTCGACGACAGTCGGGACCGCTTCGAGGACGCGGAGCACGTCCTTCACGGCGAGGAGGGTGCCCGGCTCGTCCACAAGGTCATGTATGCCGTGTACGTCACCGCGATCCTTGCGCTCACCTATGCCTTCACCGTTCTTCGCGCGGTGCTGGTCTCGACCGACACACAGTGGGTGCGTGACAACCTCGCCGGGTGGTCGGGCGGGGGCGCAGTCGTCGGGGCGGTCCCGGGCCTTCTGGGCGGGGCGTGGTGGCGGACGAATCCGGGGTCCGGCCACTCCTCCCCTGCCGTGGATCGACCTCGTTGTCGCCTCGAGCATCGACCGCGCTGTCGCGGTCCGGCCGTGGTGGCGCATGGTGCTCGTCGGCGCGATCGGTTGCTCGGCGATCCTCGGCGGTGTCATCGGCGGGGCGGTCGTCGCGGCCGGTCTGGCCCACGGCCTCGTGGTGCTCCTGGGCATCGTCTCGGGCGCGCTCCTGGCCGGAGTGCTCTGTCTCCTCTGGCTCTCGAGTGCGGCCATGCACACCCCCATGGGAGAACGGCGGTCGGACTGGCACCCGCGAACCAGGCTTCTGCTCCGTGCCCTTCGGCTGGACACCCTGCGCGACCACGCCCGGCGCACCCAACAACTGACCGGGGCGGTCTTTTCCGGCGACCCTCGCGCCGCGCGGCTCCAAGTGGCCACACCGATCCGCAGCGGGCGACGACTCGTTCTCCGACCGGGACAGGCGTGGATCACCACGGTCCGCCGCGACCTCGTCGGGCTGCGCCGCCAGCCCGGAATTGCCCTGGCCGGTGTCGCCCTGTCGGCCGTCGGCGCCTGGATCTGCGCCGCCACTGTCCTCGACCACACGACCCCCATCCCGATCACCGTCATCGGGATTGCCTTGTGCCACACGGCGATCGGCCTCTGGTCCCAGGGCCTGCGCTATGCGGCGGACTCGCTGTCGAGTCCGCCACTCTTCGGTCTGTCCATCGTCCGGCGAGCACTCCTCCACTCCATCGCGCCGCTCGCGTGCCATGCTCTCCTCGCCCTGCCAGTGGGCACCCTCTGCTGGGCGCTCACGGGCGACGGGGACCACGCCTCCCCGAGAGCCCTCGCTGTCCTTCTCGCCTCGCTCGGGGCCTTGGGTCCGGTGCTCATGGCCGGACACTGGTGGTCTGCCTTCCGGGCCACGCCTCCGCCTCAGGCCTTCATCCCCGAGACCGGGCCGATGCTTCTCGTCTTCAGCGTGGCGCGGCCATGGGTGGTGATCCTGGGCTCGGGTTCCCTTGCCCTGCAACGCATCGCCGGCTCGACCACCCCTTGGCTCTCGGTGAGCCTCCTGCTCGGCGTGGGAGCCGGCATGCTCTTCGCCGGCTCGCGCATGGCTCGTCACCTCGCCGACGAGGGACGGTGAGTTGACCGCCCCGCCAGCGGCACGGCATACCCTTGAGGGGTGCGCATCGACGTCTGGTCCGATTTCCTCTGCCCCTTCTGCCACCTCGGTCGTCGCCAGTTGCAACTGGCGCTCGAGGAGTTCGAGCACGCCGATGACGTCGACGTGATCTGGCACAGCTTCCAGCTCGACCGCAACGCCCCTGACGAGATCGAGGGCAGCAACGTCGCTCGCGTGGCCGAGAAGTACGGCGTCGACGTGGCCCAGATGGAGGAAACGCACCGTGCCATGGCGCAGGCTGCGGCCGACGTGGGCCTGGACTTCCAGTGGGACAAGGCCGTTGGCGGTAACTCATATGCCGCACACCGGCTTCATCACTACGCGCGATCGGTCGGTCGCGAGGATGAGTTCATGGACCGGCTGATGCGCGGCTGGTATTCGGAAGGCGCCTCGATCGGCGACCATGACACGTTGGTGCGGCTGGCCACTGAGGCGGGGCTCGACGAGACGGCGGTGCGTGCGGTCCTCGACAGCGATGACTTCGGCCAGGAGGTCCGCACGGACCTCGCGCTGGCCGGGCAGATCGGGATCTCGTCGGTGCCCACCTTCGTGCTCGACCAGAAGTACGGAGTCTCCGGCGCCCAGGGCGTCGAGGCCCTCCTCAAAGGGATCCAATACGCGTGGGAGGACCAGGGCAACCGCCCCGAGCCTGCCGGCGGCG
>DAOLRO010000199.1:4294-5422 GCA_035418665.1 Phycicoccus sp. | reverse complement strand
GCGAGCTCGCCGAGGTCATCTCGGTGACCGTCGACCGCTGGGACGGCAAGGAGGCATCCGACCGGATCGAGTTGCACGTCGGCCGCGACCTGCAGTTCATCCGGATCAACGGCACGATCGTCGGCGCGCTCGCCGGGCTCGTCATCCACGGCATCAGCCAACTCGTGGGCTGAGCACGCCTGCGGAAGCCGGCGGCACGGCATACCCTCGCGTTGTGACGGTCTTCTCGGGGAACACTTGGCTCGACCAACCCACCCATCATCAGTGGCTCGACGACGGTTTCGCCCGCATCCTGAGGTTCGCGCTGCGGTCGATCCGCCCGGCCGGCGGCTTCCACTATCTCGACGGTGACGGGCTGCCCATGCCCGACCGGCCGCCGCAGCTCTTCCTCACCGCCCGCATGGCGTGGATCTCCTCAGCCGGAGTGCGCCGGGGCGTCCCCGGGTCGGGCGCTCTCCTCGACCACGCCATGGACTCGCTGCTCGGCTTCCACTGGGATGCGGAGCACGCAGGCTGGCTCACCCAACCGGGCACCGAGACGCGCAAGTCGACCTATGACCACGTGCACTGCGGCATGGCGGCCTCCGGGGCGATGGCTGCTGGGCACCCCCGCGCCGGCGAACTCATGGATCGGATCATCGAGGTCATCAACCGGCGGCTCTGGGACCCGAGCACGCAGACCCTCTTCGAGTCCTTCGCCCCCGACTGGAGTGACGGCGAGGACTATCGCGGCGCGAACGCCAACATGCACTCGACCGAGGCGTTCATCCTCATGGGGCATGCCACCGGCGATCGCGTCTGGCACGACCGTGCGTATGCCGTGGCTGACCGTCTCATCAATGGCGCAGCTCGGGCGCAGGATTGGCTTCTCCCCGAACACTTCTCGGCCGATTGGGTGCCGGACCTGGGCTACAACCGTGACCTGCCCAACGACCCGTTCCGGCCCTACGGCGCCACCTTTGGTCACTCCCTCGAGTGGGCTCGCTTCCTCCTGCAACTCGATCGGTCGCCGTGGGTCGGAGGCCAGCCGTGGCTGCCCGAGGCCGCCGACGCCCTGACGCGGCGGGCCCTCGACGGCGGTTGGGGGATCGATGGGCTCGAAGGCCTGCCCTACACCGTCGATTGGGA
>DAOLRO010000199.1:0-4194 GCA_035418665.1 Phycicoccus sp. | reverse complement strand
CGCGTGAAGAATCCGCGCGCTGTCGTCGTCGTTGCCCTGCTGGTCGTGCTCGCCTGGTTCGGGATCGGGGGCATGGGCGGCCAGAAGATCGGCCAGCTCTCGCAGGTCCAGAAGAACGACTCCAGCGAGTTCCTCCCGGCCTCGGTCGAGAGTCGCCAGGTGCAGGCGGCGGTCAAGGAGTTCACGGGCGCCCAAGCCCTGCCGCTGATCGTCGTGGCAGAGCGGGGCGATGGGGCGGCTCTGGGGCGTGAGGATCTGGCCGCGCTGGGTCAGCTCGCCAAGGACATCCCTGGGCTCACGGTGGAGGGCGCCGCCCCCAAGCCGCTCTCGGATTACCTCGCCTCCCCACAGGTGCCGCTCATCCCCAGTGAGGATGGCAAGGGCGCGATGGTCGTGCTCTCCCTCGACCAGAAGGGCGTCTCCGAGCCCGACGCCGATGGCAAGCGTGCGCTGGGGCCGCTGACCGAAGCCGTCAAGGCGGCTATCGGGACGGACCTTGCCCCGCGAGGTATCTCGGCACACGTGACCGGTCCGGCAGGGTTCATCGCCGACATCGTCAAGGCCTTTGCCGGGATCGATGGGCTGCTTCTGGGCGTCACCCTCGGCGTCGTGCTGCTCATTCTCCTCGTTGTCTACCGCAGCCCCGTCCTACCCTTTGCGGTGCTCCTGTCAGCCATCTTCGGCCTGTCCCTGGCCGGTCTCATCGTCTTCCCACTGGCCGAGGGCGGGCACATCGACCTGTCGGGCCAGAGCCAGGGGATCATGTTCATCCTCGTCGTGGGCGCGGCGACCGATTATGCGCTGCTGCTCGTCGCCCGCTACAAGGAAGAGCTCCACAACTTCGAATCTCCTTGGGAGGCAATGAAGGTCGCCTGGCGTGCGTCCGTGGAGCCGATCGTGGCCTCGGGCACCACGGTGATTCTCGGCCTGCTCTGCCTGCTGCTCGCCGACCTTGGGTCGACGCGTGGACTCGGGCCCGTCGGAGCCATCGGCATCGCCGGGGCCATGCTCGCGTCACTGACCCTGCTGCCGGCCTTGCTCGTGCTCGGTCGCCGCTGGATCTTCTGGCCCTCCATTCCGCGCGCCGACCACCACGGCGCCGTCGCTCGCCTGGACGAGATGGCCACCGTGGGGGAGTCGGGCGCCAAGCCCAAGGGTTGGGGCAGGGTCGCCGCGCTGGTGGGACGCAGTCCCCGCGCCACGCTGCTCGGGACCCTCGTCGTCCTCGTCGGAATGGCGGCCTTCCTACCGACCTTCAAGGCGCAAGGCATCCAACAGTCCGAGACCTTCCTCGTCACCGTCGATTCGGTGACGGGGCAGCAGGTCCTCGAGAGGCACTTCGACGCGGGTGCTGGCACGCCCGTCCAGGTCATCGTCCCGGAGGACAAGGCCGAGGCCGCTCTCGCTGTCCTCACGGCGGAGAAGGGATTGGACAACCCGTATGCCGGGGTGGCCGCTCCCCGTCCCGGCGCACCCACCGCACCGGCCCCGGTCGTCGACGGCAAAGTGCTCCTGCAGGCATCCCTGCAGGAGACGGCTGACTCACCGGCCGGCGGTGACGTCATCGAGCGACTGCGGACCGATCTCGACGCGGTGTCGTCGGAGGCGCTCGTCGGTGGCCGGGCAGCCGAGGCCCTCGACGTGCGGCTGGCCAGCACGCACGACCTCAAACTCGTCGTCCCGACGATCACGATCCTCGTGTTCCTCGTGCTCGCCCTCCTGCTCCGCGCACTGGTCGCTCCGCTCATGCTCATGGCCGCGAACCTGCTGTCCTTCGGAGCCACGCTCGGTTTCAGCGCGATCATGTTCAACCACGTGTTCAAGTTCGGAGGTGTCGATCCCTCGACCACGCTCATCGGCTTCGTCTTCCTGGTGGCGCTGGGCGTGGACTACTCGATCTTCCTCATGACGAGGGCGCGCGAGGAGACTCCGAAGCGAGGGACCAAGCGGGGGATGTTGGCCGCGCTCACGGTCACCGGGGGAGTGATCACGAGCGCTGGCATCGTGCTCGCCGCGACGTTCGGGGCCCTCGCGGTCATCCCGTTGCTCTTCCTCGCCCAGGTCGCCTTCATCGTCGCCTTCGGCGTGCTCCTCGATGCGCTCGTTGTCCGCTCGCTCCTGGTCCCGGCCGCCGTGATCGAACTCGGCGATCGGACCTGGTGGCCCAGCCGTCTCACCAAGGCGAGGGCTAATACACGCTGAGTGCGTGAAGCGCCCGTCCCAGGGCACGGAGGCTTCACGCACTCAGAGTGTCCTTGCTCATCAGCTGTGGCGGTTAGCCTCTTCGGGTGACCTCCCTCCTGCCGTCACTCGACATCGCCGGACTGCCCGCCCATCCCCTGCTGGTCCACGGTGTCGTGGTGCTGCTGCCGCTCTCAGCGCTTGCCCTGATCGCCCTCGTGCTGGTCCCTCGCTGGCGCGAGCGCTTCGGGGTGCTCACGCTCGCGGGACTTCTCGTGGCCACGGTGCTCGCGTTCGTGGCCAAGGAGGCAGGGGAGGAACTCGCTGCCCGGGTCGGGGAGCCGGCCGATCATGCGCTGTGGGGCGATCGCCTGCCGTTGGTCGCACTGGCGCTCCTGCTCGTCGGCGGGGGTTGGCTGGCATCGCAGGTGCGGCTGTGGAGCAGGTTGCGTCACCGGGGCACGCCAGCGCCGTCCGAGCCTGCGCGCAAGGAGGGTGTCGGGGCCATGGTGGCCAGCATCTTGGCAGTGCTCCTCGCGATGGCGGCCATCGCCGTGACCGTCGTGGTTGGGCACAGTGGCGCGACCGCTACGTGGGGCGCACGCGCCGGCTCGGGGACCGGGTCTGGGGCCGCGTCCTCACCCTCGATCACCTCGCGGGATGGCTCCTACACGCTGGCTCAGGTGGCCGAGCACAACACCGCCGCGTCTTGCTGGTCGGCGATCAACGGCGATGTCTACGACCTCACGGGCTGGATCCAGAACCATCCCGGTGGCCCCAACGCGATCCGGTCGATCTGTGGCACCGACGGCAGCATGGGCTTCAACAACCGGCACGCGAGCACCCCGGACGCCTTAGCGAAACTCCCCGAGTTCAAGATCGGCACCCTGCTCCAGTGACGCAGTTCGGTACCAAAGCGGGTACATGGGTGGTCGGAGGTCGGTGTTCGATAGGGAGAAACACCCTCTGACCTGCACAGATGGTGGGCCCCGTGGGGCTCGAACCCACAACCTACGGATTAAAAGTCCGCAGCTCTAACCATTGAGCTAGAGGCCCTGAACGCACCCGAGCAGGGTTGCGGCCGGTGGCCAGATTACCCGCCTCCGGAGGCGCCGCGAGAACCCGCCGGCACACGGCATACGCCGTCTGGAGGCTGAGCCGCAGCGGGCCGAGAGTGCACACTTGTCCGGTGAACACCTCGGGGACGCCCCACGGCCGCGACCTCCCGCGCCGTCCCGTGCACTTCGGTCCGGAGGCGATGGAAGCGCATGGTGGCACCACCCCAGGGCCCGCCGAGGTCCCCGAGATCGCGCACCAGAGTGCCGCGGTCCTCGTGGGAGCAGGCCGTGCCGCCCACACGCCCGAGGTCACCGCTCGCTTGGTCGCCCTCGTCGATGACCTCGGTCTGGACACCATTGCCGAGCTCTGGGCAGGCCGCCCTGCCCGGTCGCTTCCCGGGGTGCTCTGGCGGTTGTATGCCGTGCGCGAGTGGGTGCGTCGCTCGCCCGAGCAAGCCAGCCGGGAGTATGCGGCGGGCATCCGGTTCACCGATGTCGCCCATGCGGTCGCCGGGATCCCGGAGCCGCCGTCCCCGACGGAGTTGGCGCGGACGGTCGACCAGATCCTGTCGGGCGTCTTCGAGGGGGACTTCGCCATTGCCTTGGAGCGGGCCGCGGCCTTCTGCCATGTCCTCGCGGCCGGACGCGCCGAACTCGCCCATGATGCCGACGCCACCGAGCCGGAGCGGGCCGCCGAACTCACCGGGCGGGCGGCCAGCATCCAGACGACGGCTCGAGACCTGGTCGCCGCGGCTGGCCTTTGGCGCTCGGGCAACCTCGACTGAGTCCGCTCCTCCGGCTGGTTCGATGTATCCGGGACACAGGATCTGAGTGCGGAATACATCGAATCGGGGAAGGACCAGGCGCCTCTGTGCGTTAGGGTCGCTGGTGGATGTCGGACCGCGGCAGCCCCGGGTCCCAAAATCAGCCGCTACGAGCGGCCACGCGCCGTGAG
>DAOLRO010000198.1:0-5432 GCA_035418665.1 Phycicoccus sp. | reverse complement strand
CAGGATCCGCAGGGCGCCCTCGACGAGTTCAAGGGGATGGTCAAGCTCCTGCACCGCGAGGGTCTCGAGGTCATCCTCGACGTCGTCTACAACCACACCGCCGAGCAGGACCGTGCCGGAGCAACGCTGTCCTTCCGCGGTCTCGACAACCGGGCCTACTACCGCCTCGATGAGCGTGGACGTGACATCGACGTCACCGGGTGCGGCAACACGATGGACCTACGTCACCCGGTCGTGTGCCAACTCGCACTCGACTCGATGCGCCACTGGGTGACCGAGTGCCATGTCGACGGTTTCCGCTTCGACCTCGCGGTCGCCTTGGGCCGCGGTCGTGGCGACGACTATGACCCCGACCACCCCTTCCTCATCGCGCTGCGCACGGACCCTGTGCTCTCGCGGGTCAAACTCATCGTCGAGCCGTGGGACGTCGGCATGCACGGCTGGCGGACGGGCCAGTTCCCCCCGCCGATCGCCGAGTGGAACGACCGCTATCGCGACACCATGCGCACCTTCTGGCTCGCCGACCAACGCCATCTGCTGGCCGGCGAACACGGCCACGGCATCCAGGAGGTCGCCACGCGCCTGGCCGGCTCGCGCGATCTCTTCGGCACGAGGGACCGCGGCCCCACGGCGTCGGTCAACTTCGTGACCGCCCACGACGGCTTCACGCTCGCCGACACCACGGCATACGACGTCAAGCACAACCTCGCCAACGGCGAGGACAACCGCGACGGCAGCGACGGCAACCGGTCCTTCAACCACGGTGTCGAAGGGCCGACCGACGACGAGCGGATCCAGCGGTTGCGGCGGCGCTCGATGCGCAACCTGATGGCCTCGATGTTGCTGTCCGCGGGCATGCCGATGATCAACGCGGGTGATGAGTTCGGGCGCAGCCAGGGTGGCAACAACAACCCCTACTGTCAGGACAACGAGACCAGCTGGTTCGACTGGGATCTCGAGCCGTGGCAGGAGGACCTGCTCGCGACGACGACCCGTCTGCTCGAGATCCGACGCGATCACCCGGCCCTGCGTCAGCGCACCTGGTCACTCGGGAAGATCGTCGACCCGGACGGCTCGATGGACCTCGCTTGGTTCGGCGCGGGCGGCCACGAACTCAACGGCGAGTGGAGCGACCCGAGCGTCACCACTCTGCAGATGCTCATCAACGGCGCGTGGATCGGCTCCCAGTCCGTCCTCGTCGTGCTCCACGGTGGCCTCGACGAGATCGAGGTCGTGCTGCCGGACGTGCCGGGGCTCGAGTCCTATCAGTTGCTGTGGGACTCCACGTGGGAGGTGCCGACCGAGGGCGTCGGCGTCGACGGGCAGCCGCTGACGGGACTCGCCGCCGGTCCCGTGACCGTGGGGCCGACGAGCATTCAGTTGTATGCCGTGAACGACCCGACCTGAGAGCGCGAGACCTCGGGCACCTTGCACCGATAGCCTCGGGGGCGTGACTCCACCACGCACTCGCGCGCCCCAGTCCCCCATCGGACGCATCCCCGTCCAGGACGTCCAACCTCAGGTCGACGGCGGACTCCGTCCGGCCAAGGCGGTCGTCGGCGAGGAGTTCGACGTCACCGCCACCGTCTTCCGTGAAGGGCACGACGCGGTGAACGCGACGCTCGTCCTGACCGACCCCGACGGCGTCGAGCACCACCAGCCGATGGTCTGCACGAACCCCGGCCTCAACCACTGGGTGACGCCCGTGGCTCTCGACCGCACCGGCTGGTGGAGTTATCGCGTCGAGGGCTGGTCCGACCCCTACGGCACGTGGGAGCACGACGCGAGCATCAAGGTCCGCGCCAACGTCGACACCGAGCTCATGCTCGAAGAGGGCGCCCTGCTCCTGGAGCGCGTCCTCGCCGACACCAAGAGCGGCAAGCGACCCAAGGCCGCCAAGGAGTCGCTCAAGGCCGCCGTGACCGCCCTCCGCGACACCTCCCAGACTCCGTTGAAGCGACTCGCCGCGGGCTTGTCCCACGAGGTCGCCCACGAGTTGGCCACGCGGCCCCTGCGCGAACACGTGAGCGCCAGCCCGGCATACGGGCTGCTCATCGAGCGCGAGCGGGCGCTGGCGGGTGCGTGGTACGAGATCTTCCCGCGCAGCGAGGGCGCGACCTACGACATCGAGAACCACCGGTGGACCTCCGGCACCTTCCGGACCGCGGCGGAGCGCCTGCCGGCGATCGCGGCCATGGGCTTCGACGTCGTCTATCTGACCCCGATCCACCCGATCGGGCAGGCCGCCAAGAAGGGCCCGAACAACACCCTCAACGCCACCGCCGAGGACCCCGGCAGCCCTTACGCGATCGGCTCCCCCGATGGTGGCCACGACGCGCTGCACCCTGACCTCGGCGACTGGGACGACTTCGACTTCTTCGTCGCCGAGGCCGAGCGCCATGGGCTCGAGGTCGCGATGGACCTGGCCCTGCAGGCCTCCCCTGACCACCCGTGGGTCCAGACCCACCCGGAGTTCTTCACCACGCGCGCCGACGGCACGATCGCCTACGCCGAGAACCCCCCGAAGAAGTATCAGGACATCTATCCGATCAACTTCGACAACGCCCCCGAGAAGGCCTATGCCGAGGTGCGCCGGGTCATGCAGGTCTGGATCGACCGGGGGGTCAAGATCTTCCGCGTCGACAACCCGCACACCAAGCCTGTGGAGTTCTGGCAGTGGCTCATCGAGGACGTGGGCCGTGACCACCCGGACGTGATCTGGCTGGCCGAGGCGTTCACGAAGCCGGCGATGATGCACACGCTCGGCAAGATCGGCTTTCAGCAGAGTTACACCTACTACGCATGGCGCAACTCGGCGGCGGACCTGCGCGAATACGTCGAGGAACTCTCCGGCGAGGCGGCCACCTACATGCGCCCGTCCTTCTGGCCGACGACGCACGACATCCTCACGCCCTACATGCAGTTCGGCGGACCGGCGGCGTGGAAGCTCCGGGCAGCGCTGGCCGCGACGCTCGTCCCCACCTATGGCATCTACACCGGCTATGAGCTCATGGAGCACGTCGCCCGGCCCGGCGCCGAGGAGCAGATCGACAACGAGAAGTACGAATACAAGGACCGGCGCTGGGCCGACTACGAGCCCGGCGGCCCCAAGCAGGGCCAGACCCTCGCGCCCTATCTCACGCGCCTCAACGAGATCCGCCGCGCCCACCCGAGCCTCATGTGGCTGCGCAATGTCACCTTCCACCGCGCCGACGACGAGCACGTCCTCGTCTTCAGCAAGTCACGCCGCGTGGTCGAGGCCAATGGCCACGTGTGGGACGACGTGATCCTCGTCGTCGCGAACACCGACCCGCACAGCACGCGCACGACGATGATCCACCTCGACATGGAGGCCCTGGGTTATCGCCACGACGAGGGCTTCATCGCGCATGAGTTGATCACCGGTCAGGAATGGCCCTGGTATCAGGACAACACGGTCATCCTCGGCCCGAGCAGCGAACCGGTCCACATCGTCCACGTCCGCCGCTACTTCTGAAAGAGCTGCCCAGCGTCGACTCGGGCTCGACCTCAGCCCTCCAGTTGCAGACGCTCTGAGATGGTGGTTGAGTCCCAGATCATTGCTCCCCTTGAACCGGCGCAAGGGCTTCGGGGGGGGCTAGGCAGGGGAAGACACGATGCACCTTCGTCCTTTGGCGCTACTTTGCACACTTGTTGCGATGCTATTCGGGACATCCTCAGCGCAGGCCGCGCAAAGCCTCCCGGCCGGAGACCCGATCAACGATTCTCTCTCGCGGGTTGCCGCAGTGGTGGATGCGCCCCGGACCCCATCGGTGCCGGTCATTCACAATGAGTCCATCGTGGACGCGGGAGCCATTCAAATCGACGTCCCGATCCAATCGAAGCGCCCCGTCACTGGCCGCAACGCAGGAGAGGTCGGACTTCGAGGCAAACAGACTGACACGGACTTTGTCGTCCAATCACAGGCGGATCGCACACGAATCCTCTCAGTTTCGAAGTCGTCGGCTGCTCCAACGGTGATCAAATATCGAGTGGTGACTGATCCGTCCGGAACCCTCGCGCTCCAGCCCGATGGCTCCGTCCACGTCATGAACCGGGACGGACTGATCACTTCGGTCATCGAGGCCCCGTGGGCCATTGACGCGGCCGGCAGGTCCGTCACGACGTCGTACACCATCGCAGGCTCAACACTTGTCCAAACTATTGAGCACCGGGCTCCCGGGGTCACCTACCCTGTCACCGCCGATCCCTCGGTCGTCAGTTGCAGTACCTTCGTGGCCTGCATCAAGTTCAACCGATCCGAGACCCTTCGCGTGAACAATGCGGCGATTACGGGGGGGGTCGCCGGAATGGCAGGTTCGCTGTGCGGCCTCATACCCAGCTCGCCTTGGTACGCCTTCGCCTTCAAGGCCACTTGTGGGGGCTACGTCGGCGCGAACTACGCGAACATCCGAGCCAACTCTCAGAACGCCGTCAGTACCGGGCGTTGCTTGGCGTTGCGATTCTCGGTTCCCGGCGGCTTCCCACTTGGATCTCAGGTGGTTTCGTGTTGAAGAACCTGACCCGGCTCTTCCGGGCTCTGCTGGTCCTCGGCCTCGCCTTCGGAGGCGCGGCCGGCCTGACGCTGTTGGGTTCTGCCCTCCTCCCTCCTGCGTGGGACGGCTTCGCCGGGATGCTGGCGATCATCACGGCAGTGCTGATCGGAGGTGCCCTCTGGCGGTGGGCCTTGGCTCCGCCGAGTTCGAAGGGTCACACGTCTCCCTGAGCAGATCGGTACGCCAGGTGGGCTCGGAACTCTCTCGCAAGGCGAGCGTATGCCGTCACTCGCCTCGCGAGGTGAGTCACGGCATACGGGGTGGTCGCGTGAGCGCCCGGACGGCTTCGGGTCAGGTGGTGCGCTTGACGTGCCAGATCCGGTCGACGTAGTCGCGGATCGAGCGGTCGGAGGAGAAGTAGCCGGTCCGGGCGACGTTGAGGATCGCCTTGCGTGACCACTCGTCCTGGTCGCGGTATGCGTCCTCGACGCGCTGCTGGGCCTCGATGTAGGCCTCGTAGTCGGCGAGGGCCATGAAGCGGTCGTTCTCGAGCAGATCGCCGACGACGGTCATCGCGGCGTCGCTGCTGCCGTCGGTGAAGTGGCCGCTCGCGAGCAGGTCGATGGCGCGCTTCAGGCTCGGGATGGACTCGTAGTAGTCCATCGGGCGATAGCCCCGCTCCTGCAATTCGGCGACCTGGGGCTCGCTCATGCCGAAGAGGAAGAAGTTGTCGTCGCCGACGAGTTCGCGGATCTCGACGTTGGCCCCGTCATCCGTGCCGATCGTCAGCGCGCCGTTGAGGGCGAACTTCATGTTGCCCGTGCCCGAGGCCTCCTTGCCCGCGAGCGAGATCTGCTCGGAGAGGTCGGCGGCCGGGATGAGCTTCTCGGCCAGCGTCACGTTGTAGTTGGGCGGGAA
>DAOLRO010000197.1:0-5466 GCA_035418665.1 Phycicoccus sp. | reverse complement strand
AGGAACTGCGCACGACCCACCTGTGGTGCGGCATCCGCCCCCAGGGTCATGACGATGCCCGACCCCAGCCCGTTGCCGAGGCCGGTGAGCAGGGACACGGCGGTCAACCCCAAGGCGGTCGTCGTGAGGGGCAAGAGGATGAGCGAGAGGCCGAGCAGGATGGTGGTGGGGACGGCCACGATGACTCGCCCGCGGCGGTCCATGAGCAGTCCCGACGGATAGAAGATGAGCACCTCGACGAGGACACCGGCCCCGAAGATCAGCGAGATCCGTGCCGGGCTGAGGCCGATCTGCTCGCCCCAGAGCGGGATCGCGACGGCGCGACCCGAACGAGCCATCGCAATGGCGAGCACTCCGGTGCCCACCGTGGCCAGGACCCGCCGGTGGACCTTCACCACTTCGAGGACGCGGACCTGTTCGGGAAGACCTGACCTGCTGCCGGCACCCACGACCTCATCGACCTCCAGGCCCCTCGAGAGGTGGGTGACGAGCATCGCCAGCAGGCCCGCGGCCACCGCCACGGCATACGCGGCCTGAGTGCCGAAGCGGGCGACGACGGCGGCACCGATGAGTGGACCGACCAGCCAACCCACCCGGGTCACGCCCCCCAGCATCGACATGGCCCGAGCCCGCATGTACACGGGAGCGACGGCCGTGAGATAGCTCTGCCGGGAGATGAGGAAGATCGCGCTGGACGGGCCGATGAGCACCAGTCCGAGGGCGAGGACCATGAGATTCGGAGCCCACCAGCAGAGGCCGGCGCCGAGGGCGTCGACGCCCGCCGCGACGAGCAGTCCGCGTTGCTCCCCCACGCGTGCGACGAAGATCCCTGCTGGCACCGCGAAGACGAACTCGGCGGCCGCAGTGAGCCCCACGAGGATCGCCGCCAGCGACACTGACGCCCCCAGCTCACGGCCGCTCAGCGC
Organism: Phycicoccus sp.; assembly: GCA_035418665.1. Taxonomy (GTDB): domain Bacteria; phylum Actinomycetota; class Actinomycetes; order Actinomycetales; family Dermatophilaceae; genus Phycicoccus_A. The sequence continues at coordinate 4,540 of DAOLRO010000197.1, read as the reverse complement.
GATGATCGGGAGGGTCGCACCGTTGCCGATCGCCCAGATCGCCGACGGCGCGAAGGCCGGGACCGCGATGCGGCGGAGCGAGAACTCCTGGGCCGCCGACATCCCCCCATCAAAGCACCGCACCCACGGTCTACCTTGGGTGTCATGTCCTTGGTGATCGACCGTGTCCACTGCGGCCCTCCGGAGTCGGGCAACGGCGGATGGACCGCTGGACTCCTGGCCCAGCGCCTACTGCCCGATGGGAGCGACCGCGCTGTGGAGGTCCGGCTCAGCAGTCCCCCACCTCTCGATCGGGAGCTCGAGGTCAACCTCACCCGTGACCGGGCCGAACTCCTCGACGGGCCTCACCTGGTGGCGAGCGCTCACCTCACTCCTCCGCCGGAGCTGGATCCGGTCGAGCCCGCGACGCCAGCGGAGGCAGCCCTCGCCGAGGACCGATTCGAAGGATGGAGCGACCATGTCTTCCCCTCGTGTTTCGCGTGCGGCACGGACCGCTCACCGGAGGAGGCGCTGTGCCTGCGGCCCGGCCCCATGGCCGATGGCACCGGCCGGTATGCCGCGCGTTGGACTCCCCGCGAGGCGTCGGTCCCGCTTGTCTGGGCTGCCCTCGACTGCCCGGGTGGATGGGCTTCCGGTGTGGCCGGCCGACCCATGGTGCTGGGTTCGATGACCGCGCAGGTCCATGCCCTGCCCACGCCGGGTGAGGGGCACGTCATCACCTCGTGGCAGTTGGCCAGCGAGGGACGCAAGCACTTCTCCGCGTCGATGCTGCACGCGGCTGGAGGGCAGTTGTGTGCCGTGGCGACCGCGATCTGGATCGCGGTCCATCCACAGTCGGTCCGGCCGGTGGGGCACCAATCCGGAGACGGCCGATGAGCACACCGGTGGCGGACATGGCATACAACGGAGGGCATCGGCGGGTCGCCGTGGTGACCGGCGCGGGCAGCGGAATCGGTGCCGCGACCGCGAAACTCCTTGCAGCGCAAGGGTTCCACGTGATCTGCGCCGCTCGCCGGACCGAGCGGATCCAGGCCGTGGCTGACGAGATCGACGGTGTCGCCCTCACCTGCGATGTCACGAGTGAGAAGGACGTCGCAGCGCTCGCGGAGGCCGTGGGGGGTCGCTTGGACGTTCTCGTCAACAACGCCGGGGGCGCCCTCGGAGTCCAGCCCGTGTCCGCGGGCGACGTCGACCAGTGGCGCACGATGTACGAGACGAACGTCCTGGGCACCCTCCAGGTCACCAAGGCCCTCCTTCCCGCGCTCACGGCTGCCCACGGGATCGTCGTGAACGTCGGGTCGATCGCCGGGGATCTGGTGTATGAGGGAGGGGCGGGGTACACCGCGGCCAAGCACGGGCTGAGCGCCCTGACGCAGACTCTGCGCCTGGAGTTGTGGGACCAGCCGGTGCGGGTCGGCGAAGTCGCCCCCGGGATGGTGCACACCGAGGAGTTCTCCCTCGTCCGGCTGGGCGGCGATCAGGCCAAGGCCGACGCCGTGTATGCCGGGGTGCCCGGCCCGTTGGTCGCCGAGGACGTTGCGGAGGCGATCGTCTGGATGGCCACCCGGCCAGAGCACGTCAACATCGACCTCCTCGTGATCAAGCCGCGTGCGCAGGCCGCGCCCCACAAGGTGCATCGACTCCCCTCGTGAGAGCGGAGCCGGTCAGGGTTGCAGGCGCTGGCGGGCCCAAGCATCGAGGTCGTCGAGCGTGCCCGGACCCGTGCGGGTGTAGACGATCCGGTCGTGGAGACGCGACCGACGTCCACCCCAGAACTCCACCCGATCAGGGACGAGCCGGAAGCCGCCCCAGGTCTCGGGCGCCGGGACGGCGTGGGGATCGCCGGTGTCCGGGAAGCGCTCCTCAATGAGCCGATGAGCCTCCTCAAGCGCGGCACGTGAGTCGATGGGCTGGGATTGCTGCGAGGCCCAGGCCGAGATGCGCGACCCGTAGGGACGCTCATCGAAGTAGGCCTCGACCTCGTCGCGGTCGAGTGTGGCGGCCAGCCCTCGGAACCGGATCGCCCGGAACATCGCCGGCCAGGTCAGCGTGATGGCCATCGCGGGATTCCCGGCAAGTTCGACGCCCTTGGTCGAGGTCAGCGAGGTGACGAAGCCCGGTCCGCGCTCGTCGAAGAAGCGCATGAGCACGGTGCGCACGTTGGGATGCCCTTGGGCATCCACCGTGGCCACCGCGATCGACAACGGCTCCGGCACGTCCCCATGCTCGGCCTGCCTCGCGACGGCGGCCTGCACCCAATCCCGCGCCACGGCATACGGACTCATGCCATGGATGTCGGCCTCGGCGAGGCCCTCGCCGTCGTAGTCGATGCGTTCGCTCACGACCCCACGGTATGCCGTGACCGCCCCGCAATCACGCCGATCGTCGGTGCACAATAGGTCGCATCCCGGGTCCGATCACCGACCCAGTCCCGCAACAGATGGGCCACCCCCATGACCGTGCCTTCCCCGTCCCCGTCGAATGCTGCCGCCACGGCTCCGGACCCCGACTTCCGGCCTGGTCTCGAGGGCGTGATCGCTTTCGAGTCCGAGATCGCCGAGCCCGACAAGGAGGGCGGCGCCCTTCGGTATCGCGGCGTGGACATCAAGGACCTCGTCGGTCGGGTGAGTTTCGGGCAGGTGTGGGGGCTGCTGGTCGACAACGAGTTCGGCCCCGGTCTGCCACCGGCCGAGCCCTTCCCCCTGCCCGTGCACACGGGGGACATCCGGGTCAACGCCCAGTCGGCGCTGGCGCAGCTGGCGCCCGTCTGGGGCATGAAGCCGCTCCTCGACATCACGCCCGAGCAGGCACGCGACGACCTTGCGCGGGCCTCGGTGACGGCACTGTCCTTCATCGCGCAGTCCGCCCATGGCATCGGCCGCCCGATGGTCCCCCAGAGCGAGGTCGACAAGGGCCGGACCATCGTCGAGCGCTTCATGATCCGGTGGCGCGGCGAGCCCGACCCCAAGCACGTGGAGGCGATCGACGCCTACTTCATCTCGGCAGCCGAGCACGGCATGAATGCCTCGACCTTCACGGCGCGGGTCATCGCGTCCACCGGCGCTGATGTCGCGGCCTGTCTCTCGGGCGCTGTCGGTGCCCTGTCGGGGCCGCTCCACGGTGGCGCTCCCAGCCGGGCCCAGCACATGATCGAGGGTGTCGAGCGCACGGGCGACGCCCGCAAGTACGTCAAGGACGTCATGGACCGCAAGGAGCGCCTCATGGGCTTCGGGCACCGCGTCTATCGGGCCTACGACCCCCGCGCGGCGGTCCTCCGCGACACCTGCAAACGGCTCGGGGCTCCTCGCTACGAGGTCGCCCTCGAACTCGAAAAGGCAGCGATCGCCGAACTCGCCGAGCGCTACCCCGAGCGCAAGATGGAGACCAACGTCGACTACTGGGCGGCCGTGCTCCTCGACTTCGCCGACGTCCCCGGCGAGATGATGACCCCGCTCTTCGTGTCGGCCCGCACCGCTGGTTGGTCGGCGCACATCCTCGAGCAGAAGAAGACCGGCCGGCTCATCCGCCCCAGCTCGCGCTACATCGGGCCGGCTCCGCGGCCCCTCGAGGACGTAGCCGGCTTCCGTCCCTGAGCCCGGCCACAAGCCGTCGTATGCCGTCCGCTCACCCGTGCGGACGGCATACCGGCTTCGGACCAGCCGTTTGACGGCGATGTCCGGTGGCTGCCATGTCCGGGTGGCGGACCTCACGTCCGAAGCGTGGACAGCGCGAGGCAAGATGGAGTCAGGTCAACGGCGACCGGCCAGCATCCACCGACCCCAAAGAGGGACCCCCGTGAGCGAGCCCATCACCCTTCCCGCCGACCTCCTGCCCAGTGACGGCCGCTTCGGCTGCGGGCCGAGCAAGGTCCGACCCGCCCAAGTCGACTTCCTCTCGTCCCTCGGGACGACCGTGCTCGGCACGTCGCACCGGCAGGCACCGGTCAAGAACCTCGTCGGCTCCATCCGCGCGGGCCTGCAGTCCTTCTTCGCTCTTCCCGAGGGCTATGAGGTGATCCTCGGCAATGGTGGGGCGACCGCCTTCTGGGACATCGCCGCCTTCGGCCTGGTCCGCGAGCGGGCGCAGCACCTGACCTTTGGGGAGTTCTCGAGCAAGTTCGCCTCGGTGACCAATGGTGCGCCCTTCCTGGGCGAGTCGAGCATCATCAAGGCCGAGCCGGGTTCGCTCCCGGTGGCGCGCGCCGAGGCCGGCATCGACGCCTACGCGTGGGCCCACAACGAGACCTCGACCGGCGTCATGGCGCCGATCCAGCGGGTCGAGGGCGCCGATGACGACGCGCTCGTCCTCATCGATGCCACCTCGGGGGCCGGTGGCATCGCCTTCGACCCCACCCAGACCGATGTCTACTACTTCGCCCCGCAGAAGTGTTTCGCCTCCGACGGTGGCCTCTGGATCGCCCTCTTCTCGCCCGCCGCGCTCGCCCGCGTCGAGGAGATCGCCGGGTCCGGTCGCTGGGTGCCCGATTTCTTCAGCCTCCCGACGGCGATCGACAACTCGCTCAAGGACCAGACCTACAACA
>DAOLRO010000196.1:0-5524 GCA_035418665.1 Phycicoccus sp. | reverse complement strand
AAGATGGTGTCGGCGGTGTCGTCGGCGACGGTGCCGCAGTTCTGTGTCGTCGTGCGCAAGGCCTATGGGGCCGGGCTCTATGCGATGGGCGGGCCGGGCTTCGGACCGGACGCGACCATCGCCCTGCCGACCGCGCGGATCGCGGTGATGGGCCCAGAGGCGGCGGTCAATGCGGTCTATGCGAACAAGATCGCCGAGGTCGAGGCCGCCGAGGGTGCGGCTGCCCGGGATGCCTTCGTCGCCGAGCGCCGGGCCGAGTATCTCGAGGACGTCGACCTCGAGCGCTTGGCTGCTGACCTGGTCATCGACCAGGTGGTCGAGGCCGAGGACCTTCGTGACGAGTTGCTCCTCAGGCTGAGGTACGCCGCTCGGCGGGACCGCCACTTCGCCACCAAGCGTCGAGGCGTCCCTCCCGTTTGAGCCGAGTGTCGACGTGTAGCAGAGTGCTACGCTGGTGGTCATGACCAACGTGGCGCATCGTGAGCTCCGCAACAACAGCGCGGAACTTCTCCGACGCGCCAACGCAGGGGAGTCCTTCGACGTGACGAACAACGGGGTTGTCGTGGCGCGCCTGGTTCCGCCGGAGGCCTCGCCGTTGGAGCGTGCCCTCCAAGCGCATCTCGTGACTCCAGCCACCAGCCGCCGACTCCCACGCATCACGCGGGTTCGCTCGGCCGAATCGACGGCAGCAATGCTCAAGGACCTCAAGGGTGAGCGATGAGCATCGCGTACGTCGATTCCTCGGCATGGGCGAAACTGTTGGTGGAGGAAGATGAGTCCGCCGCACTGGAGTCGTGGGTGGACAGCGAACTCGAGGCCGAGGCCACTGTGGTCTCCGCCTACCTGCTCATGACAGAACTCCATCGAGTGGCACACAGGGCCGCCATTCCGCCAGGCAAGGTGACCGAGGCGCTCTCAGTCGTTGAACTCGTGCTTCCGACGATGGCGGACTATCGCGCTGCCGGTCTGCTTCCCGGGTCGATGCGCAGCCTCGATGCCCTGCACGTGGCCGTGGCCCTCAGCGCGGGGGCGAACGACTTCGTCACCTATGACGAGCGGCAGGCTGACGCGGCTCGTGCAGCGGGCATCCGGGTCATCTCGCCGACCTGACTCCCCAGCGGCCCCGGCGCCGGAAGGTCACTGCCCGGCGATCTCGCGCAGGGCGGCGAGGTGGACGGTCAGGGCGCCCCGGCCCTTGGTCGTGAGGGACAGCCAGGTGCGAGGGCGCTTGCCCACATAACCCTTCCTCACCTTGACGTAGCCCACCGTCTCCAGCGTGCTCACCTGCTTGGACAGGGCCGAGTCGGAGATCTCGACAGCATCGCGCACCGCCGAGAACTCCGCCTCGTCGACCCCGGCCAAGGTCGCGACGATGCTGAGGCGAATCGGCGCGTGGATGACCTCGTCGAGACGGTGTCGGGCGTGCCCGACACGAGCCCCGTGATCTGTCACGTCGTTGATCATGGACGTCACGCCCGACGGTGGCCGATGACCCAGCCGGCCACGAGCATGGGTGCGGCGATGACGATCGCGGCCACGGCATACCACAGAGCGGAGATCTCGAGTCGAGTTCCGGTGCGGCTCTCGAGCAGGTTCAGCCCCATGGTCCCGATGCCCGCCAGCACCAGGGTCACCCCAAGGCCGACGTAGCCGGTGACCTTCGAATGGCGCGGCCACGAGCGGATGGCCTTGGTCTGCCACCCGGCCAACGCGATGAGCAGGGCGACATAGGCCACGGTCACGAAGGACCGGAGGCCGCCGGCCGGGAGGAACTGGTAGAGGCCGACGTAGCCGCCGACCAAGGTGCCGAACCCCGCAGTGGCCCACCCGTGCACCTTCCGATCGTGTGGGGTTGCCAGCGCTGTGCGCTGCGCTTGCTCGAGAGTGGCCCGAGCCTGCTCCGACGTCATCAACTGGTCCTGGTCGTTCATGGTGTCCCTCCCCGGCCGGTCCCTCCGGCCTTGCCTCCATGTAAGCAAATACTTTCCAAATTGGCAAGTAGTTGCAGATTGGCCGAGCAGTCTCTTCGTGCGTCGCCGCCCTCAGGTCAGGTCGAACCAACCCACGCCGAGCTCGATCAGCAACTCTCGGAGCAGCGGCAACGAGACGCCCACGACATTGCTCGGATCGCCCTCGATCGCCCGAACGAAGGGCGCCCCGAGGCCGTCGATCGTGAACGCCCCCGCAACCCGGAGTGGCTCACCCGTGGCGACATAGGCGGCGATCTCCGCGTCGGAGAGATCGGCGAAATGGACGATCGTCGATGCGGTGCCGCCCACCATGCCGCCCGTTCCACCAGCCTCCGACGCCCGATCGTCGATCAGCCAGTGCCCGGTGTGCAGCACCCCACTACGTCCCCTCATCCGCTGCCAGCGAGCTACTGCTTCCCCAGCGTCAGCAGGCTTCCCGTGCACCTCACCTTCGAGCTCGAGCACCGAATCACAGCCCAGCACAACGCAATCCGGCTTGTCGAGGGAAGGGGCGGGCACGGCATACGCAATGTCTTCTGCCTTGGCCCGCGCCAAGAGCAGGGCGACATCGGCAGGATCCAAGCGCCCGTATGCCGTCTCCGCGGCTTCCAGCGCAGCCTCCTCATCGACGGAGGAGACTCGAACGACGGGCTCGATCCCGGCCGACCGAAGGGTGGCCAGTCGGGCGGGAGAGGCCGAGGCCAAGACGAGTGTCGTCATCACATCACCCGAGGCACTCGTCGACATAGCACCAGCGCCAGGCTTCACCGGGCTCGATCGAGCGCATCACCGGGTGCGCGCTCTCCTCGAAGTGCTTGGTGGCGTGGGTGCCGGGGGAGGAGTCGCAGCACCCGACGTGACCGCAGCCCAGACACATCCGCAATTGCACGGCGTCCTCCGGCCGACCCGCAGCGAGGCATTCCTCGCAGCCCTCGGGTGTGCGCGGGATCGCGACCTCGACGTCCTCGGTCAAGTGCTCACAATTGCCGGCCAACCGGTGGGGCGCGTGGAGGTCGATGTCGCGGAGATCGGCGTTCTTGCGCACGCGATAGGAGAGGGCCGCCTCCTCGGCGTCGATCTGCATCATGACCTCGGAGAGGACCTCGTGGTCGACATTGGCGGTGTCGCGGATGCGGAGCAACTCGTCGCGCTCGGCCGAGATCATCGCCAGTCGGAGCCGGCGATAGGCCTCGCTCGGGGTCTCGCGTTCGTCGCCGGCCAGCGGCCCCAGTCGCTCCCAGATCCGGTTGACCCGGCGATGGGCGTCCTCGCGGATGTCCGCGACGGAAGCCGCGTCGGTGTCGTCGAGGGCCTCGATTGCCCGCAGCCCCGCCGCGGTCGCGGCCTGCACGATGGTCGCCTCTTGGAGGGCGTCATCGCGCGGATCCGGTCCCCGGACCCCGAGTCGGCGCGCGAGCAACGGCAGCGTCGTGCCCTGCAACAGCAACGTCCCCAAGGTGACGATGAGCGCGATCATGATCAGGCTCGGCCGGTGGGGAGTCTCCGGAGGCAGGGTGAGCGCGGCGGCCAAGGTGACCACTCCACGCATACCGGCCCATGAGGTGATCGCGTACGCAGCCGAGCGTCCGGCGCCCGACCCGTCCGGGTGGCGGCGATCGGCCCACCACCTGAAGGGGATGATCCACATCGGCCGGAGCGCGAGGACGGCGAGCAGCACAGCGAAACCGGCCAGCAGCGTGCGCCCCGTCGTCAGGTCGTCCTGGTCGAGGTTGTCGAGAATGTTCGCCAACTGCAGGCCGATGAGCAGGAAGACCGCGTTTTCGAGGACGAAGGTGACCGCCGACCAGTTCGTGCGCTCGGACAACCGTGACGGAGCGCTCTGCAGCACCGGCGCCTTGTGGGCCAGGAGCAGGCCCGCGGTGACCACGGCGAGCACGCCTGAGGAGCCGACGAGTTCGGCGGGGAGGTAGGCGACGAAGGGTGCGATGAGTGACAGCGCCGTGTCCGCGACGGGTGCGTGCAGGCGGCGTCGGATGAGGCCGAGGACGACGAAGGCTGCCCAGCCGATGGCCACGCCTCCGACCGCTGCGATCAGGAAGGACGTGGAGACGCCGAGGAAGGTCACCTCGGTCGCCGCAGCAGCCGCCTCGTGTCCGGCTTCGGCGGCGCTCTCCCCACCGTGCGCGATGCTGAGCCCCGCCGCGGCGAGTGCGGTGCGCAGGGCCACGAGCGCGGTCGCGTCGTTGAGCAGGGACTCACCCTCGAGCAGGGTGACAATGGGGCGGGGCAGGCCGATCCGGCGCGCCACCGCCGTGGCAGCCACAGCGTCCGGCGGGGACACGATGGCACCGAGCGCAAACGCCAACGCGAACGGGATCGGTAGCAACCACCACGCGACCAAGGCCACGCCGACCGCGGTGAAGAGCACCAGACCGACCGACAGCCCGAGGATCGGCGTCAGCAGCGCCCGCAGGTCGATGAGGGAGGAGTTGAGTGCCGCGGCATAGAGCAGCGGCGGGAGCAGGCCGAGCAGCACCAACTCAGGCGAGAGTTCTACCTCGGGGACGAACGGCAGGAACGATCCGATGACCCCGAGCGCGAGCAGGCCGAGCGGCGTCGGGATCCCGAAGCGATGGCACAGGCGGGCTCCGAGGATGACCGTGGCGACGATGGCCACGAGCGTGAGGGCGAGAGTCACCGCCAAATCATCGCCCACGACCCCGTATGCCGTGGTGCCCGTCACGATGTGGGCTGACCTCGCGAGGGCACGGGTGCAGAACAGGGTGGCGAGTCGGGTCTCCGGTCAGCAGTCGGCTTGGCCGCCAGCTGTGGTCTGGCCTGGGTCAGCCGTTCAGGACGGCGTCGGTGAGCACATCGAGTCCGACCGATCCAAGGTTGAGCGCCCGGGCGTGGAAGTCCTTGAGCGAGAAGGCATTTCCCTCCCGCTCGCGCACTTCCTCGCGCAACTGCAGCCAGAGTCGCTCGCCGATCTTGTAACTCGGTGCCTGCCCGGCCCAGGTGAGATAGCGGTCGAGCTCGAAGCGCAGCATGCCCTCGGACTCGAAGGCGTGTGCGCTGAGGAAGGCCCACGCCTTGTCGTAGTCCCACTCGCCGCCACTGACCTCGTCGGGCGCCGCAAACCCACAGTGCACCCCGATGTCGAGCACGACCCGCGCCGCCCGCAGCGACTGCATGCAGAGCATCCCCATCCGGTTGCCGGGGTCGTCCATGTAGCCGAACTCCGCCATCAGCCGCTCGGCATAGAGCGCCCAGCCCTCGCCATGCCCGGAGGTCCAGCACATCATCCGACGCCACTTGTTGAGCTGGTCGCGGTTGAAGACGGCCTGCGCCACCTGGAGGTGATGCCCCGGCACGCCCTCGTGATAGACCGTCGACAACTCGCTCCACGTGCCGAACTCGGTCTCGCCCTTGGGCACCGACCACCACATCCGCCCCGGGCGCGAGAAGTCGTCCGACGGGCCGGTGTAGTAGATCCCACCGGTCTGGGTCGGCGCGATGAGGCACTCGATCCGGTGCGCCGGCTCGGGGATGTCGAAGTGCGTGCCGTGGAGCATCGCGATCGCCTCGTCGGC
>DAOLRO010000195.1:0-5533 GCA_035418665.1 Phycicoccus sp. | reverse complement strand
ACGCGAAGGCGACCCGCCCCCGGGAGGCGAGCACACGGCATACACAGTCATCCAAGCCCTCCGCCCACCTCCCGGGGCTCGACGGTCTTCGCGCGCTGGCGGTCATCGCCGTCATCGCCTTCCACCTCAACCCGACCTGGCTGCCCGGCGGCTTCCTCGGCGTCGACATCTTCTTCGTCATCTCGGGCTTCCTCATCACCACGCTGCTGGTCCGCGAGGTGCGGTGGAACGGCCGGCTCGACCTGCCCGGCTTCTGGACTCGCCGCGCCCGCCGCCTGCTCCCGGCCCTCGCGCTCTGCGTCCTCGTCTCGACCCTGATCGCCCGACTCGTCGAGTCCGACCTGCTCGTCGGAATCGGCCGCCAGACCTTGGGGGCAGCGACCTTCTCGACGAACTGGCTCGAGATCGCTCACGGCTCCGACTACTTCCACGCAACGACGCCCCAGCTCTTCATGAACCTGTGGTCGCTCGCCGTCGAGGAGCAGTTCTATCTGCTCTGGCCCTTTGCCGCCCTCGCGCTGCTGCGCCTCGCCCACGCACCACGAGTCCGGATGGCCATCCCGTTGGCCGTGGGACTCGCCTCGGCGGCACTCATGGCCGGACTCCTCGACCCGACGGCCGCCACGCGCGTCTACTACGGCACCGACACACACCTCATCGGGCTCATGCTGGGTGCCGCACTGGCCTTCGCGTATGCCGCACCGCACCGCGCGTGGACCGCCTCTGCACGCTGGGCGCGGCTCCGTTGGCCGGTCACTGCGTGGGCGGCGGTTGTGCTGCTCACGCTGCTCGTGATTTGCGATGAGTCGAGCCCGTGGACCTTCCGCCTCGGGATCCCGCTGGCCTCGCTCGCCACAGCCGTGCTCATGCTGTCGGTCGTCTCGACGCCGAGCATGGCTCGCACCGCCTTGGAGGTCCGTCCCCTCGCCTGGATCGGCCAACGCTCCTACGGCCTCTATCTCTGGCACTGGCCGGTCATCCTGATCGTCGGCCAACTGTGGCCGGTCGAGCCGGGCGGCTCGGCCTACCTCTGGTCGCGAGTGCTCTGCGTCGGGGTCACGGTCGCTGCAGCCGAGGCGTCCTACCGCTGGGTGGAGACACCGATCCGTCGGCATGGTTTCCGCGGCACCGGTCGTCGTGTCATGGACTGGTGGGAGCGGCTCTCCACGGGTCGGTCCCGGGTCGTGGCTGCCACCGTGGTCGCCACCTTGTTGGCGTATGCCGTGGCGCTGAGCACCGCTCCCGCCGCCACGAGCACCGAACTCACCTTGAAGGCTCAGGCCGGAGCGGGTGCCGAAGGCGCAGCCCCTGACCAGTCAGCAGGGAGTGCAGACGCGGAGAAGGCCGAGCCGTCACCCGCCCCGACCGTCGCCGCCGCGCCCCTCACCGATGCCGAGAAGGCGGCCGTCTTCGCGATGCCCACGGGCAGCGAGATCGACGCCTTCGGCGACTCGATCCTCGTGGGCTCGATCCCGGCGATGAAGTACTACTTCGACGGCATCCGCATGGATGCCCAGTCCAATCGGCACTGGTCCGACGGGCTCGCGGCCATCAAGGCCCGCGGCACCGACGTGCGCCGAGCTGTGGTGCTCAGCTTCGGCACCAACGCGGGCACCGACCCGTCCGCCGTCGAGGCGATCCTCACGGCGCTGGGGCCCAAGCGGATGGTCGTGCTCCTCACCGAGCACGGCCGCTTCTCGCGGATCGCCGAGGACAACGCCGCCCTCGTCACGATCGCCGCGGCCCACCCCAATGTCGCCATCGCCGACTGGCACGGTGCACTCGAGGGCACGAGCGGGCAGTTGCAGCCGGACGGCATCCATCCGAGCCGCATCGGTCAGCACCTCTACGCCAAGACGATCCGGGCGGCCTTCGCCGAACTCACGACACGGCATACCGGGACGACGCCCGTCCTGCCTGAACTGCCGATCCCCTGATCCGAGCGGTGCGGCTGGACACGGCTCAGGTGGCCTGCTTCGCCCAGCCTTACGCCGGGCGAAGCAACCGGTGGATGCGCCCTGCGATCGCGGAAACCGTCTCTTCCGAGACTTGAGGGACCCGCTCCACTGCGTCGGGGACGGCAGCGGCGAGCTTCTCCAGGCTGGTCTCGACGAGTTCCCGCGCCGCCGACGAGGGCACACCCCAGGACTGCACCTCGGCGGCGAGGTGCTCCGCCGTGACATGGGCCAAGTACGACTGGCCCGCAATCCAGAGTCCAACCTGTCTCCCAGCCACATGCAGAGAGGTGGGAGCGACGTCGTAGATCGGTGCCATTTCCACAGCGTCGCCCACATGTAGGAACCCGTAGTTGCGGGCATGCCCGTCGGTGTCTCCGACTGCTATTCGCAAGATCATGTCCTGGGCGAGGGCGGCGAAATCGGTGATCCAGCGGCGTCCATGTCGGCGCAGCAGCGTGGCGATCTTCTGCAACGTAGGAGAGTTCAGGTCTTGGCTTTGGTACTTGCTCCGACCCGTGGGATCCAAGCCAAGGGCTGCAGAGCCGTCTTCTTGGTGGATGCGCGTGACCACACCCTCATGAACGAGGCGATCGAACCGGGTGAGGACCAGCACTGGCCGCTCGCCCCAATCGGTGCGCAGTTCGAAGTCGGTCACCGGGAAGTTGGCCGCTGACGCGAGCGCGAGACTGAAGGCTTCATCCACAACCAGGCCGGGGGAGGCCAAGGGGTCGGGCTTTGCAATGTGGGTGCTGGGAGTACCGTCCGCTGGCCGAGCCCAGGCACCGTCCTGCACCTGCGTGAGCAGCAGCTTGGCTTGCATGCCACCCAGAGATACGCGGACGTGCTCGTTGGCTCCCAAGGGATGCCGTGGAAGGTCCTTCACAGCCATGGCTATGTCAGCGGCAGTGAGAGGCTGGGCTGCGACGAGCCGGTTGATCGGTGCTTCGGTTGGCGCCAGGAACGAGACAGCGCCGGCACAGTCCGCGCCAATGGCCTGCAGGAGACCGAAGCTGTCGCCACGATGGACGCCAAATCGGTCCTCGAGGCTGGTCCGCGTCTCACCCTCAGGCAGCATGCTTTCCACCCAACGAGTCACCACTTGGCCTTTGTGGCGCGGCCTGGCGGGCAGTGCGATGGACAGGGCGATCGAGCCCAGACCGCGTGCGGAGATGCTCGCAGGGAGGTAGCGCAGATGCAGGTCGCCAGACCGAACCTGTTCCAGGTCTGCGATGTGCTCGCTGTTCAGCCAAACCGCGAGTGTGGTCATGTCGACGACTGGCCCTTCGGGGACTCGACGACGACGTGTGCAGTGCGCGGTACGACCACAAGGTCGAGCCCCAGCAGCCCAAGGATGTCGAAGAGACGGTCGATCTGGCTCGCCTTGCCTGCCTCCAATCGGAGGACGGTGGTGCGGTCCACACCCAGCCAGGCGGCGAGATCGCCCTGTGTGAAGCTCTGCTCTTGGCGGCCGTCTGCGATGCGTTGGCCGAGTTCGCGAGCGCTCCGCACCTTTCCCCACACCGGAGCGGGGAACTGTTCATATTGCATATTTGCAACTTACCACCAGCATCCCCTGAAAGTCGCATATTTACAACTTCAGGACCTCACTGTGCCATAGTTGCAAAATTGCAACACGGGCTTACCCCTGCGGCGACCGCAGATACGGGCCTTCCCGCCTCCGGGGCTGCAGTCAGAGGCGCCGTCTGGGCGCGGGCTGGCAGCGGGGGCAGAAGAAGGACGAGCGGTTCATGAAATGCTCACGGACCACCAGGGTCCCGCAGCGCCGACACGGCCGACCCTGCTGCCCATAGGCCGCGAGCGAGCGATCGAAGTAGCCCGAGGCGCCGTTGACGTTGACATAGAGCGCGTCGAAACTCGTCCCGCCCTGCCCGAGCGCCTCCCGCATCACGTCCGTCGCATGACCCAGCACACGAGCGATCACGGGCTTGGTCAGGCTGGACGCGATCCGCCGCCCGTGCACCTGCGCGCGCCACAGCGCCTCGTCGGCGTAGATGTTGCCGATACCCGAGACGACGGTCTGGTCGAGCAGCACCCGCTTGATCTCGCTGCCCTTGCCCTTGATCCGCCGCACGGCCGCGGCGGCGTCGTAGGCATCGTCGAAGGGATCAGGGGCGATGTGGGCAATCGTGGCCGGTATGCCGTCCGGCCCGGTTTCGCTCCACGCGAGCCCTCCGAAGGTGCGCTGGTCGACAAACCGAAGCTCCGGCCCACCATCAGCGAAGGTGAAGCGCGCATGCAAGTGCTTCTCGTCCGGCGCATCGGCCGCCTCGACGAGCAACTGCCCGCTCATCCCCAGGTGGAGCAGGAGTGCAGCCTCCACGGGCTCGACCGGCCCGTCAGCGAGGTCCAGCCACAGATACTTCCCACGCCGGCGCGCGGCCCGCAGGGTCCGACCCGCCAGCCGATCGGCAAGGTCGGCGTTGCCGAGTGGGTGTCGACGGGCGACGCGGGCCCCACGCAGTTCGACCTGATCGAGGGTTCGACCCGCGACATGATCGGCCAGTCCTCGACGGACCACCTCGACCTCGGGCAGCTCAGGCATGCGGCGACTCAGGCATGTGCCAACTCAGACATGCAACACCTCAGGCATGGGCTTCGCGGATGACCTCCCAGGCCCGGGACGCGGCCTGCTGCTCGGCGTCCTTCTTGGTTCGCCCCTCACCGTGGCCCTCGACGACCGGCACGCCAGCCTCATCGGTGAAGGACACCACGGCCGTGAACATCTTCGCGTGCTCGGGACCCTCTTCGGTGAGGCGATAGTGCGGCGACCCCAGACCGTGCTCTGTGGCGACCTCCTGCAGGCTGGTCTTCCAGTCCAGGCCCGCCCCCAGCCGGATGGAGTTGGCGATCACCGGATCCATGAGCGAATGCACGAGGTGAGACGCGGCGGTCAGCCCGCTCCCGGCATACACCGCTCCGATGACGGCCTCGACGGCGTCGGCGAGGATCGAATCCTTGTCCCGCCCACCGGTGCTCACCTCTCCCCGGCCGAGGAAGAGGTAGTCCCCCAGGCCCAACGTGCGACCGACGTCCGCAAGGGCGCGCATGTTGACCACGGCAGACCGGAGCTTGGCGAGCTGACCCTCGGGCAGGTCGGGGTGACCGGTGTAGAGGGCGTCGGTGACGACCAGCCCCAACACCGAGTCCCCGAGGAACTCGTGCCGCTCGTTGTGCGGCAGACCCCCCGCCTCGTAAGCGTACGAGCGATGCGTGAGGGCGCGCGTGAGTTCCCCGGCATCCACGGTCACCCCGGTCACCTGGTTGAGGTGATCGAGGAGTTCGTCGATGGGGGCCGGGGGTTGGAGCGCCGCGAGTGCGGCACCGCGCGCCATCAGCGGGGCATCCAACCAGCCTCAGCGATCAGCTGAAGCTGGCTCAGCCTTGGTGCTCGGAACGCTCGGCGGCCTCGTAGCGGCGACCCTTGTAGGTGCCGCAGGACGGGCACGCCTGGTGCGCCTGCTTGGGTGCCTTGCACTGGGGGCAGGCCATGACACCCACGACCGTCGCCTTCCAGTTGGCGCGGCGCGAGCGGGTGTTGGAGCGCGACATCTTCC
>DAOLRO010000194.1:0-5534 GCA_035418665.1 Phycicoccus sp. | reverse complement strand
CCTCGGACCGGATCTCGGCCTTCGACTTCGTCCTCGAGCCCGCGATCCCCGACAAAGGAGCGGTCCTCACCCAGCTCTCCCTGTGGTGGTTCGAGCAACTTGCCGAGGTCGTGCCCAACCACATGCTGCCGACCGACGTGCCGCCGGAGGTTGCTGGTCGGGCGGTCCTCGTTCGACGGCTGGAGATGCTGCCCGTCGAGTGCGTGGCGCGCGCCTACCTGACTGGTGGGGGATTGCGGGAGTATGCCGCGGACGGCCACGTGAGCGGCATCCGCCTCCCGGAGGGTCTCGTCGACGGCTCGCGCTTCGAGCAGCCGATCTTCACCCCGTCCACCAAGGCGCCCCAGGGTGAGCACGACGAGCCGATGTCGTTTGCCGAGGTGGAGGCTGCGGTCGGGCCTGATCTCGCGGCCCGGGCGCGAGACCTCACGACGTCGATCCTGGCTCGGGGCAACGAGATTGCCGCCGAACGCGGCATCCTCATCGCCGACACCAAGGTCGAGTTCGGCGTCGTGGACGGCGAGTTGGTGCTGGCCGACGAGGTCCTGACGCCGGACTCCTCCCGCTTCTGGCCCGCCGATCAGTGGGAGCCCGGCCACACCCAGCCGAGTTTCGACAAGGAGTTCGTGCGCGAGTGGCTGCTCTCACCCGCGTCGGGCTGGGACAAGGCGTCGGGGGAGGCGCCACCGCCGCTGCCCGACGACGTGGTCGAGCGGACCCGGGCGAAGTATGTCGAGGCCTACGAGCGACTGACCGGCCGTACCTTCTGAACCACCAACCATCGGGGCGTTGGGGAATGCCGACAGGGCATTGCATTCTGAATCCCATCATGGGATGATTCACGGTATGACCACGACCCAGATCGCCGTCCGGCTCGACGACAAGTACGTCGCCTTCCTCGATGAAGAGGTGAAGGCAGGCAAGGCGCGCAGTCGCGCCGAGCTCGTCGAGTCCGCTCTGGAACGCGAGATCCGCCGACGCCTGTACCAGCGAGACGCAGAGATCTACGCGACGCAGGGTGAGGACCCTGAACTCGAGGGCATGTACGAGTGGCTGCGCAAGAACCGCGCCTACCCGGACCTGGATGACTGATGAGACCGATCCACACCGCTCGTCTCGACAAGGTCCGACCTGCTCTTGTCCTGACACGCTCCGACGTGAGGGACCGACGAGGTTTGGTGACGGTCGCACCGATCACGTCGAGGGTGAGGGGTCTGACCGCGGAGTTGCCGGTGGGTCCTCGCAACGGTCTTGACCACGAGGGCGTGGTCAAGCTCGACGACATCCTCACCATTCCCATCGAGGATCTCGGCCCACAGATCGGTGAGTTGTTGGAACAGCAGGAACCAGATCTGGCCGCTGCGGTCTACCACGCCTTCGAGTTGCAGTGGTGAGCAGCCTGTCGGCTGATGGGTCGATGCTCCGGCGTCGATAGACTCGGGCCTTGGCCCACTCGCCCGCCCCGGGAGTTCTTCGATGACCTCGCACGACCACGTGCTGACCGTGTTCGAGGGCGGTGCCGCTCTCTCCGACTTCCGAGCCGCAGCCCTCCTCGAGCGCCTGCGTGCCATTGCCCCCGACGTCACCGGGATCACGGCGAGACACGTCCACTGGGTCCGCAGCGAGGGCGAGCTGACCGACCCTGCGCGCCTCGCCGAGTTGCTCACCTACGGCGACCCGTATGCCGTGGGCTCACCCGAGACCTCTGCCGCGCCGGCCGCTGTGGTCGTCGTCGGTCCCCGGCTCGGCACGATCAGCCCTTGGGCGTCCAAGGCCACGGATATCGCGCACAACTGCGGCTTCGGCATCGATCGCGTCGAGCGGGTCACCGAATACACCCTCCACGGAGCCGACCTCAACGACGAGCAGTGGACCACGTGCGCCGACATCCTGCACGACCGGATGACCGAAACCGCTCTGCGGGTGCGCGAGGACGCCGCCCACCTCTTCGATGAGCGCGATGCCGAGCCGATGGAGCGGGTCGACGTCCTCGGTGGTGGGCGAGCCGCGCTGGAAGCGGCCAACACGGCATACGGACTCGCCTTGTCCGACGACGAGGTGGACTACCTCGTCGACTCCTTCACCGGACTGGGCCGCAACCCGAGCGACGTCGAGCTGATGATGTTCGCGCAGGCCAACAGCGAGCACTGCCGACACAAGATCTTCAATGCCGACTTCATCGTCGACGGCGAGCCGCAGACCAAGAGCCTCTTCGGGATGATCCGGCACACCGAGGCGGTCGCGGGCGCGGGCACGATCGTCGCCTACAAGGACAACGCGTCGGTCATGGCCGGTGGCCGGATCGAGCGCTGGCAGCCGACCCGTGGGGATGGGCCGGCTCCGTATGCCGCAGCCCCCAAGGACGTCCATGTCCTCATGAAGGTCGAGACCCACAACCACCCGACGGCCATCTCGCCGTTCCCCGGTGCGGCGACGGGGGCCGGTGGCGAGATCCGTGATGAGGGTGCGACCGGTCGTGGCTCCCAGCCCAAGGTGGGCCTAACGGGCTTCGCCGTCTCCAACCTGCACCTGCCCGGCACCGACGAGCCCTGGGAACGCGATTCGATTGGGGCCCCGACGCACATCGCCACGCCACTCGAGATCATGACCGATGGACCACTGGGCGCGGCGGCCTTCAACAACGAGTTCGGACGCCCGGGGCTGGGGGGCTTCTTCCGGGTCTACGAGCAGACCGTTGATGGCGTCCGCCGTGGCTATCACAAGCCGATCATGAGCGCCGGTGGACTCGGCTCCATCGACGCCGATCAGGTGGAGAAGGTGCTCTTCCCGGCCGGGACGCTTCTGGTGCAGATCGGTGGCCCGGGCATGCGGATCGGGATGGGCGGTGGCGCAGCGTCGTCCATGGCGGCCGGGGCGAACGCCGCCGACCTCGACTTCGACTCCGTTCAGCGCGGCAACCCCGAGATGGAGCGGCGGGCTCAGGAGGTCATCAACCACTGCTGGTCCCTCGGCGCCGACAACCCGATCCTCGCGATCCACGACGTCGGCGCGGGCGGGCTGTCCAATGCCTTCCCCGAGTTGGTCAATGACGCCGGGTTGGGGGCGCGCTTCGACCTCTCCGCTGTGCCGCTGGAGGAGTCCGGGCTCGCGCCCAAGGAGATCTGGTGCAACGAGAGTCAGGAGCGTTATGTCCTGACCATCGCCCCGGAGTCGCTCGAGTTGCTCGAGACCCTGGCCGCCCGGGAGCGGTGCCCGCTCGCCGTCGTGGGGTTGGCTGCCGATGACGCGCAGCTACTTGTGGCCGGGGACAGTGACGGGGACGTGCCGATCGAGATGCCGATGGAGGTGCTGCTCGGCAAGCCGCCACGGATGACCCGTGACGCCGATCGGGTCGCGCGCTCCACGGCGGAGTTGGACCTGTCCGGTATCGATGTGCCGACAGCGGCGTATGCCGTGCTCCGTCACCCGTCCGTGGCCAACAAGCGCTTCCTCATCACCATCGGCGACCGCACCGTCGGGGGTCTTTCACACCGCGACCAGATGGTCGGGCCCTGGCAGGTCCCGGTGGCCGACGTCGCGGTGACCTTGGCCGATCACTCCGGCTTTGCCGGTGAGGCGATGGCATCGGGGGAGCGGATGCCGCTCGCCTCGGTCGATGCCCCTGCCTCGGGTCGAATGGCAGTCGGGGAAGCCATCACCAACCTCCTCGCTGCTCCGATCACCCTCTCCGGTGTGAAGCTGTCCTGCAACTGGATGGCTGCGGCGGGTGAGGAGGGTGAGGACGCCGCGCTCTTCGACACCGTGCGGGCCGTCGCGATGGAGCTGTGTCCTGCCCTCGGGGTCTCCGTGCCCGTCGGCAAGGACTCGTTGTCGATGCGGACCAAGTGGACCGATCCGGACTCGGGAGAGGGCCAGCAGGTCACCTCACCGGTGTCTCTCGTCGTGTCCGCCTTCGCGACTCTTCCCGATGTGCGAGGCACCCTGACGCCGCAGTTGCGGGGCGCCGTCGGAGTCACCGGCGCCGACAAGCAGCGCACGGAGAAGTCGAACGCGGGCAACGTGAGCACGGGCAAGGCGAGCACGGGCCAGGCGAGCACGGCACTGCTCCTCATCGACCTCGGTGCCGGCCGCAACCGCCTCGGTGGCTCGATCCTCGCGCAGACCATGGGGGAGTTCGGCGGAGCAGTTCCTGACCTCGACGACCCTGCTCGCCTCGTCGCGCTGGTCGCCGTCGTCAACGAATTGCGTTCGCGCGGATGGGTTTCGGCCTATCACGACCGCTCCGATGGCGGCCTGTGGGCAGCGGCCTGCGAGATGGCCTTCGCCAGCGGCTCCGGTGTCGAGCTCCAGGTCGACTCGATGCCCACCCTCTTCACCGAAGAACTCGGCGCGATCCTCGAGGTCCCCGCGGACCGGCTCGCCGACATCATGGTCGTCCTCAACGCCAAGGGGATCGGCGCACTGGGTCGGGTCGTCGGGCGTCCGACGCCTGAGCGTCGCGTCGTCGTCACGGTTGCCGGTCAGCAGGTCATCGACGAGTCGGTCCGCGATCTGGCCCAGGCCTGGGACGAGGTCTCTTGGCGCATCACCCGTCTGCGGGACAACCCGGCGTGCGCGGATGAGGAACACGCGGCCCTCGGTTCCGAGGCTCCCGGCTTGGTGGTGGCGCCCACCTTCGATCCGGCAGACGACATCGCGGCGCCCTACCTCAACCTCGGCGCGCGACCCATCGTCGCTGTCCTGCGCGAGCAAGGGGTCAACTCGCACGTCGAAACGGCATACGCCTTCCACCGAGCCGGCTTCCAACCCATCGATGTGCACATGACCGACCTCCAGAGTGGTCGCTTCGACCTCGCTGAGGCGGTCGGCCTCGTCGCCTGCGGCGGCTTCTCCTACGGAGACACCCTCGGAGCAGGCGAGGGCTGGGCGCGGTCCGTTCTTTTCAATCCCGCACTCACAGAAGCGTTCTCGGTCTTCTTCCATCGCGAGGACAGTTTCGGTCTGGGCATCTGCAATGGCGCCCAGATGTTCGCAGCTCTCGCGGACCTCATCCCCGGAGCAGACGCCTGGCCGCGCTTCACCCGCAACCGCTCCGAACAATACGAAGCCCGCCTCACCCAAGTGGAGATCCTCGACTCACCGTCGATCCTCACCCGGGGCATGGCCGGCTCACTCATCCCGATAGCGGTCGCCCACGGCGAGGGTTTCGCCAATTTCTCCGCGCGCGGTGACGAGTCGGCCGTGCCCAAGGTGGCGCGATTCGTGGACCACAGCGGCAGCCCAGCCACGGCATACCCGTTGAATCCCAACGGATCCCCGGACGGTCTCACGGCGGTGACGACACCCGACGGGCGCTTCACGGCGATGATGCCGCACCCCGAGCGGGTCGTCCGCAACGTCCAGATGTCGTGGACGTCGGGGCGCATCGAGCAGGAGAGCCCATGGCTGCGGATGTTCCGCAACGCGCGGGTCTGGGTGGACTGAGACATGGCGGAGCTGATCACTTCGGGTGAAGTTGCCGCGGCCTCCTTCACCCCGACGAGGTTTCGCGGCGGCTACGACCCGCAGGAGGT
>DAOLRO010000193.1:0-5557 GCA_035418665.1 Phycicoccus sp. | reverse complement strand
CGTCGGTGAGCATCTCCGGCTTGGCCATCCAGTCCAGGCCCTCGGCGGGCATGCAATAGGTGCAGCGCAGGTTGCATCGATCGGTCACGGAGACACGAAGATCGCGACCGATCCGGCCGAAGCGGTCGAGGAGGCGGGGCTGGGGAGCAGTGGGCATCAGGCCTCCAATCTACGACGAGTACGGTGACGTCGTGTTCAAGCGCCTCGTGACCCCACGTTGGTTGGGGGCCGTGGTGCTGGCTGGGCTCTTCGCGGTCGCGAGCTATCACCTGGGTCACTGGCAGTACGGGCGGCATGTCGCCAAGGCCGACCGCAACGCCCGGCTGGACGCCAACTATCGCGCCGACCCGCGGCCCTTGGGTGAGGTCTTGGCCTCCTCCCCCCTCCCGTTGGCCCGGCAATGGACCCGGGTCGAGGCGACGGGGTCATATGCCGGGTCGGCGCCCCTCTACGTCCGCAACCGTCCCAACCTCGGGTCGGCTGGATACGAGATCGTCGTCCCCTTCCGTCTCGAGGACGGAGGAGTCGTGCTCGTCGACCGCGGCTGGGTGGAGAATTCGGCCGAGGGTGCAGCAGTGCTGCCGCCCGTTCCGGCTCCCCCTGATGGCACGGTGACGTTGGTCGGTTGGGCGATGCCGGGTGAGCCGAGTCTGGGCCGCTCCCTGCCGAAGGGACAATTGGCCTCGATCAATCTGGCTGAGGCGTCCGCAGCGAGTGGGGAGCAGCTCCTGGGCGGATACGTGCTGATGCAGGAGGAGAAAGCGGCCAACGGGGCGGTGGCTGAGCGGCCCCTGCCGCTGGATCCCCCGGACCGTTCCCTCGGACCACATCAGGCGTACGCCTACCAGTGGTGGCTCTCGATGCCGCTGGGCTTCGTCCTCATCTGGTTCGGGATCCGGCGCGAACTGCGCATGAAGGGCGAGGCCGCCGACCGGGCGGCGGGACGCGCACCGAAACCGGCCAAGCCGAAGAAGACCCGAATCTGGGACGAAGAAGACGCCTGACTCCCAGAGTTGGGTGCGCTCAGGTGGGTCCCAGCCCACCTGAGCGCACCCAACTCTGGGAGTCAGCTGAACTGGGTGCGATAGAGGTCGGCGTAGAGGCCATCGAGCGTCAGCAACTCCGCGTGGGTGCCGCGCTCGACGATGTGGCCCTTGTCGACGACGAGGATCTGGTCCGCGCCCCGCACGGTGGAGAGCCGGTGCGCGATGACGATCGCCGTCCGGTCCTCCAGTGCGACATCGAGGGCCTTCTGCAGCGCGGACTCCGACTCGCTGTCGAGGTGAGCGGTCGCCTCGTCGAGGACGATGAGGCCCGGCCCCTTGAGCAACAGTCGGGCAATGGCCAGTCGCTGCTTCTCTCCGCCCGAGAGACGGTGACCGCGGTCCCCCACCACGGTGTCCAGGCCCGAGGGCAGGGACTCGACCAAGCCTCGCACCTGAGCAGCCCCGAGGGCAGCCCACATCTGCTCCTCGGTCGCGTCGGGGGCGGCATAGCGAAGGTTGGCCCGGATGGTGTCGTGGAAGAGGTGTGCCTCCTGAGTCACGACGCCGACTGTGTCGCTCACCGAGGACAGAGTCGCCTCGCGCAGATCGAGCCCGTTGAGGCGAACGCTGCCGGAGAGAGGGTCGTACAGCCGCGACACGAGACCGGTGAGTGTGGTCTTGCCAGCGCCACTGGGCCCCACGAGGGCCACGAGTTGGCCCGGCTCGACGGAGAAGGTGACATCGCTGAGGACCTCGCCTCCCCCACGCCGATCACCCAGCGCGGCTCCTTCAAGGGACTCCAAGGAGATCTGGTCGGCGGAGGGATATCCGAAGGACACCGCGTCCAGGTCCACCCGCACCGGCCCAGTCGGCACGGGTCGGGCATCGGGTGATTCGGCGACGAGCGGTTTGAGGTCGAGGACTTCGAAGACGCGAGAGAACGAGACCAGCGCGGTCATGATGTCGACACGCACATTCGAGATCGCAGTGAGCGGGCCATAGAGCCGCACGAGCAGGGTCGTGAGCGCGAGCATCGTCCCGATCGTGAGCGTCCCGTTGACGACCTGGACACCACCGAACCCATAGACGATGGCCGTGCCCAAGCTGGCGACCGTCGTGAGGGCAACGAGCAGGACCCCTCGGTTGACCGAGATGCTGGTGCCGATGTCCCTCACCTTGGCGGCCCGTGCGGCGTACTCCTCGTCCTCGACCGCGGGCCGCCCGAAGAGCTTCACGAGCAGGGCTCCAGCCACGTTGAAACGCTCGGTCATCCGACCCGACAATTCGGCGTTCAGGCTCATCTGACGATGGGTCAGGTCGGCCAGACGACGTCCCATGATCCGTGCCGGAATGAGGAAGAGCGGGACGAGCAGCAGCGACGCGATGGTCAACTGCCACGACAGGCTTGCCATGGCCCCGATGATGAGGACCAAGGTGATGACGTTGCTGACCGTGTTGGAGAGCACCGACGTGAAGGCACCTTGGGCCCCGATGACGTCACTACCGAGCCGAGAGACCAGGGAGCCGGTCTGGGTCCGGGTGAAGAAGGCAATGGGCTGTCGCAGGACGTGCCCGAAGACCTGAGTGCGCAGGTCGAAGATGAGCCCCTCCCCGATCCGCGACGACGCGAACCGTTCGAGCAGACTCACCGCAGCGCCGACGAGCGCGATGACGCCGACGGCGATGGCGAGCGTGACCACGAGGGCGCGATCGCCCTTGAGGATGCCGTCGTCCACGAGGGACTTGAGGAGCAACGGGGTCGCGACGACCAGGACGGAGTCGATGACGACCCACAGGAGAAAGAAGGCGATGCGCCCGCGATAGGGCACGGCATACGAAAGGACCCTCCGCGTGGTGCCGGGAGCCAACTCCTGCCCCTTGACGCTGCCGTCCCGCGTCAGGCTGTGCAGTGCCTGCCAGTTGCTCATGCTCACGTGCTGGTCGTCCTCTCGTCGCCGCCAGTCAACCACCGGCGTGCGACAGGCATTCCCGCGCCGCGGCCGGTTTCCCGCGGACTGGACCCGGTGTTCTCATTCGCCGCGCGGTGGGTGACGATGTGCGCGGCCACCCGTCGTGGGCTCGGCTCGCACGTTTCGTCCCGATGAGAGGTATGCCGTGGCACCGGTCCCGCAGCACAAGGTCCTGCTCGATGAGTCGGAAATGCCGACCCGTTGGTACAACATCCTCGCCGACCTGCCCACGCCGCCCCCGCCGCCGCTGCACCCGGGCACCGGTCAGCCCGTCGGCCCCGACGACCTGTCCCCCATCTTCCCGATGGACCTGATCCTCCAGGAGGTGTCGACCGAGCGCTACATCGACATCCCCGAGGAGGTCCAGGACGTCTATCGCCTGTGGCGGCCCTCGCCCCTCTTCCGCGCGCACCGCCTGGAGAAGGCGCTCGGGACGACCGCGAAGATCTACTACAAGTACGAAGGCGTCTCCCCCGCCGGCTCGCACAAGCCGAACACCGCTGTGCCGCAGGCCTACTACAACGCCAAGGCCGGCATCAAGAAGCTGACGACCGAGACCGGCGCCGGCCAGTGGGGCACCTCGCTCGCCTTCGCGTGCGCGCAATACGGCCTCGAGTGCGAGGTGTGGCAGGTCCGCGCCTCTTACGACGGCAAGCCGTATCGCAAGATGATGATCGAGACCTTCGGGGCGACCATCCACCCGTCTCCGTCCGATCTCACCGAGGCCGGGCGTGCAGCGTTGGCGCTCGACCCCAACACCCCGGGCTCGCTGGGGCTGGCCATCTCCGAGGCCGTCGAGGTGGCCGCCCAGGACCCGGACGCCAACTACGCCTTGGGGTCCGTGCTCAACCACGTGCTCCTGCACCAGACGATCATCGGCGAGGAGGCACTGCTCCAACTCGCCAAGATCAACGAGACGGTCGACCTCATCGTCGGCTGCACCGGCGGTGGCTCCAACTTCGGCGGACTCACCTTCCCGTTCATCCGCGAGACCATCCAGAGTGGATCCGGTCCGATCATCCGCGCGGTCGAGCCGGCGTCCTGCCCGACGCTCACCCAGGGCGTCTATGCCTATGACTTCGGTGATGTCGCAGGTCTCACGCCGATGCTGAAGATGCACACCCTCGGCCACGACTTCATGCCAGACCCGATCCACGCCGGTGGGCTGCGCTATCACGGCATGAGCCCGCTCATCTCGCACCTCGTCGAGGAGAAGTACATCGAGGCCGTGGCCAAGACGCAGAAGGACTGCTTCGCCGCGGGTGTCCTCTTTGCCCGCACCGAGGGCATCATCCCGGCGCCGGAGGCCACACACGCGATCGCCGCCGCCATCGATGCCGCCAACGAGGCGACCAAGAATGGCGAGGAGACGGTCATCCTCACCGCGCTCTCCGGTCACGGCCATGTCGACATGGCGGCCTACGACGCCTACCTCTCCGGCAACCTGATCGACCACACCTGGGCCGACAGCGAGCTCCAGGAGTCGGTCGCCAAGGCCCTCACCCGCCTCCCGGAGATCCCGGCCTGACCCGGCCACACGACCCGGCCCAAACCAATGGCGGGGTATGCCGCGAAGTCCGCTCCCGGCATACCCCGCCTTTGGTCTCAGGCGAGGGTGATGAGGTCGCGGTAGTCGCTGTTGTAGAGGTCCTCGACACCATCGGGCAGGAGCAGGATGCGTTCGGGCTCGAGCGCGTCGACTGCACCCTCGTCGTGGGTGACGAGGACGACCGCGCCCTTGTAGGTGGACAGGGCACCGAGGATCTCGGCGCGCGAGGCCGGGTCGAGGTTGTTGGTCGGCTCGTCGAGGAGCAGGACGTTGGCCGAGGAAACGACGAGCAGGGCCAAGGACAGGCGGGTCTTCTCGCCGCCGGAGAGCACGCCCGCGGGCTTGTCGACGTTGTCGCCGGAAAAGAGGAAGGAGCCCAAGACCTTGCGGACCTCGGTCTCGCCGAGCTCGGGAGCCGCGGATTTCATGTTCTCGAGGACCGAGCGCGAGGTGTCGAGGTTCTCGTGCTCCTGCGCGTAGTAACCGATCTTGAGACCGTGCCCTGGCTCCACTTCGCCGGTGTCCGGAGCATCGACCCCCGCCAGGATTCGGAGCAGCGTGGTCTTGCCAGCGCCGTTGAGACCGAGCACGACGACCCGGGAGCCCCGGTCGATGGCCAGGTCGACATCGGTGAAGATCTCCAAGGACCCGTACGAGCGCGAGAGTGCTGAGGCGCGCAGCGGCGTCTTGCCACAGGGTGACGGCTCGGGGAATCGGAGTTTGGCGACCTTGTCATGAGCACGCTCGGTCTCCAGCCCGGCCAGCATGCGCTCGGCCCGCCGCGCCATGTTCTGCGCCGCAACGGTCTTGGTCGCCTTGGCCCGCATCTTGTCGGCCTGCGCCAACAAGACTGCAGCCTTCTTCTCGGTGTTGGCGCGCTCGCGCTTGCGGCGCCGCTCATCGGTCTCGCGCTGGGCAAGATAGGCCTTCCAGCCGAGGTTGTAGATGTCGAGCTCGGCACGGTTGGCGTCGAGGTGGAAGACCTTGTTGACGACGACATCGAGCAGGTCGACGTCGTGCGAGATGACGATGAGACCACCCTTGTAGCCCTT
>DAOLRO010000192.1:4333-5600 GCA_035418665.1 Phycicoccus sp. | reverse complement strand
GCCCAACCCTACGTCGCCCCACCGACTCCTCCCCCGCATGAGCCCCTGACAGCGCAACTCGCTGACCGGGTCCGCGGCCACTCTTGCGGGGCGGGCTCCGACGTCGGGGACGAGGCCGACACCAATGTCACCAGCCGGCACCAATGTCACCAATCGGACAGAAGAGGCGGTGCTTTGACGCTATACACGTGCTTGAGGGTGTGGGTCGAGCATCCTCTGGGGGCGGTGTCCGCCGGGCGGCGGAGGCCGCCTCGTGGGTTCGAGCAGGAGCGCCGCGATGTCCCAACACAATGTTCCCCCTCACCGCCAGCGAGTCCCGGGCCGGTTCGCCGGAATCGGCATCGTCGGCAGGTCGAGCCGTGCCATCGCCGGTCTTGCCGTCGCGACCATGGTCATCATGGGGCTCCAGGTCCCCACTGCGGCAGCTGCTCCGGGCGACGTCTATCCCGTGGCCACCGAACTGGATTGGGGGAGCCTGAGTCCGCAGTGGGCAACGGCCGGCATCGTCAATCTCACGACCAGCACGCCCGGGCAGCCCGCCAACCCGACGCCGGGCTCGGTGACAGGCGTGGCCGGCAGTTCCGGAGTCCAAGCCGCCCCCGTGCTCCGCTCGGACCTGGCGGGCTCCCCCCTCGGCAACCTCACCCTCGTATCGCTGGGTCTGGAGCACCTGTCCGTCGCCCTGCCCCTGTCGTCGATGCCCTTGCGAGGAAGCACAACCTGGCAGGCGATGCTCGCCAACACCTCCCTGGCCGGCGTCCCGCTCATCAGCGTGGCCTGGACCCAGGTCGTCGCCCTCGATCCGCCCGGGCTGGCGGACCTCAAGGTCAGCGACGTCGACTGGAGCGGCTCGATCCTGCGCGACCTGCCGCTGGCCGCCTTCACCTTCGGCGGCACCAAACTCACGGACATCGACCTCCCGGGCGCTGGTGACCCGGCCACCAAGTGGTGTTCCCTCCTCAACGAGGCCGAGGCCGGCAGCTGCCCCCTGGGCACCTCGCTCGCGGACGAGACCCTCATCAGCGCCGGCATCAAGGTCGCGGACCTCAAGAATCTCCCGTTGCGCAGCATTCCGCTGCGGTCCATTGACCTCACGGCCTCACCTCTGCGCTCGATCCCGCTGCGGAGCATCATCCTGAACTCCGTACCGCTGCGCTCCATCCCCCTCCGGTCGATCGACCTCCAGGATTCCCCCCTGCGCTCGATCCCGCTGCGCTCGATCGACCTGGCCAGCTCACCCCTGCGGTCCATCCCGTTGCGGAGCATC
>DAOLRO010000192.1:0-4233 GCA_035418665.1 Phycicoccus sp. | reverse complement strand
CACTCCGCAGACCTGCGCCGCAGACGCCACGCTCGGGAGCGTGGAAGCCGCGGGCGATCTGCTCCCCGGCGCCCGGCTCGGGGCCATCGGGGCCTCCGGCTTCGCCCCCACTTCTTTGACCCTGCAGGACCTCTTGGGCGGCCTCCCCGCGGACTCGACGCTCGGGGACCTGCGTCTGGACCTGCTCGACATCGACGTGGAGACCGTCGCTGGCCTCGTGGGCACCCTGCTCGCGACGGCACCGGAGATCACCCTCGGAGACCTGCGCTTCGACCTCATGAGTGGGACCAACGGCCTGCTGCTCGGGGCCCTGCTCTCCCACCTGGTCGGTGGCGCCCTGGACGATCTGCTCCTGGGCGACATCGGCACCTACACCACCGATTCCGGCCGCGACATCACCTTGGGCGACCTGGGCACGTGGACGCTGCCGACAGGTGCGGACATCACCCTCGGTGACCTCGCGGCCTACCTTCCGGAGTCGATCACGTTGGCCGATGTGCTCCTGGGCCTGATCCCCGCCTCGGCCTTCCCGTACGAGAACTTCCCGTTCTCGGCATTGGGACTCGACGTGCCGGGCCGACTCACGATCGGTCCGGACTTCCAGGACGGCGTCACCGGATCCTCGGCGACGCTGAAGCCACACCCTGCGAACTACCAGTCCATCAGACTGGGCAACCCCAGCGGCAGCGTGACAGCGCCCGTCGACGTGCAAGTCACCCTGCCGCCCGGCGCGACGCTGAGGGACGTCAAGTATCAGGACGCCGACGACGCAGAGGACCTCGGCTCCGATGTGGACATGGATCGGGCGCCCGATGGGTCCGTCCAGTTCATCGTCCCGGATTTCAGGTTGGCGGCCAACTCCTACGGTCACGTCCAGTTCAACTACGACCTCGGCGCGACGCTGGGCCCGCAACTGTTCGGCGTGACGATGCTCGACCCCACCACTGGAAAAGAACTGACGTCTCGGACCGACTTGTCCGGCGCCTGGGACATCTCCGATGGGCAGGAACCGAACTCACCGTTCGAGGCCCGCTACAACCCCATCCCGAACGCGGCAACAACTCCTCTCACGACCGACAGTCGCATCCCGAACCTGCCGACCAACCCCGCTGGCTGTTCCTCCAGCAATGACTCGTGCGCTGGTCTGGATCGGGTGTATGTCGACGTCCTGGCCTCGGGCCACATCAGCTACGCCGGCGATGTGGACTGGTTCAGGGTCAAGGGCGTCAAGGCAGGGACTCGACTCACCGCGGACCTGACGAACCTGCCACTCGATGCCGACCTCGTCCTCTACGGACCGGCGACCCTCGCGGCGTCGCCCTCGCTCTTCCCCAAGAATGCGGTCGGGCTGCCCGGTCAACTCATCGAGGACCCGGGCCTGGCGATCGGCCAGTCAGCCTCCTCGCTCGCCGTGAGTGCGCTGGCCGGGTTGCGGCTCGACCAAGGCTACACCGAGCCCAGCTCTGGCGGGGTTTTCGCTGCGCTGACCCCGCTCTCGATGAGTCAGCACCGCGGCACCGAGAACGAAGCGGTCGGCACCATCGCGCCCGTGGATGGCGACTATGTCGTCCAGGTGAGCGGGCACAACACCGAGACCGCGATCAACCCCTATGTCCTGCGGGTGCGCGGCTTCACCCCCGATGACCCGATGTTCTGCAGCGCACGGACGTTCCCGCACGCCGCTCCTCCCGCGGGCGCCGCCCCAGCCGTCGGCACGGACGTGAACACGATCTTCCTCACCAACCCCAGTCGGCTCGCGGCAACCCACGGCCAGGACGCCGCCGACGGCATCGCAGGGGAGCTGCAGGCGACCGTCGACTACCTCAACGCGGACACCACCAAAGGACTCAAGGCCGCAGTCGTCCCGGTCGATGCCTACGCCGCTGTGCAGGAGGCCTACGACGCATGGGACGCCAACCCGTGCAGTGTGCCCGGGGCGAACGGCGTCACTGCCGCGATCACGGGGGTCCTCGCCGGGCTTCGCAGCGCCGGCAATGACCTCGACTACGTCACCCTCGTCGGCGGCGACGACCTCCTCCCCATGGGCCGGGTCGCGGACCTGACCCGAGTCGGGAACGAGTCGGAATACGCCTCCACCTTCCAGGGCGCGCCCAACCCGCTGGCCGCCTCCTCGACGGGCGGTTTCACCCTCACCGACGACCCGTACGGCGACCCCAGTCCCACCTCAATGGGCAACGGCAACTCCCTCTTCGTCCCGCAGATCTCGGTCGGTCGGCTCGTGGAGACGCCCGACGAGATCACTGGCGCGCTCACGGCATACCGAAGCGCCGCAGGCGTTCTCGACACGCACACCGCCCTGGTGAGCGGTTACGACTTCCTCTCCGACGGGGCACTCAGCGCCGCCGAACGCCTCAAGACCGGAGGCCACACCGTCGACAGGTCACTCATCGATGAACCCGGCACGAGCACCCCGTGGACATCAGCGGCCCTGCTCGGCAAACTCTTCCCGAGCGGGGAGGCCACCCCGATGCTGGCCTCGGTCAACGCGCACTACGACCACCAAGCGCTGCTCTCGTCCGCCGGTGACGCCGGTGACGGCTCCGATCTGGTCACGGCCGCGCAGGTGGCAGAGAAGGCGAGGTTGGGCGGCGCAGAGAAGTTGGCCGGACGCGTCCTCTTCACGATGGGCTGTCACGCAGGCCTCGCCGTCCCCGATGCCTATGTCGGCGGCGCTGGCGCGGCAACGGCGGGCGACTGGGCTCAGACCCTCGCGGAGGCCAAGGTCGCGGTGTATGTCGCCAACACGGGGTACGGGATCGGTGACAGCTCGAGCGTCGCCTACACCGAGCGGCTCATGGCGCTCTACGCGAAGTTGCTCGACGGCTCGCTGACAGCCGGTCAGGCGCTCACCTACGCCAAGCAGGCCTACTACGGCAGCCTCGGAGCGGTCGGTGTCTATGACACCAAGATCCTGCAGCAGAGCACCTTCTACGGACTCCCTTTCTGGGAGGTGAGCACCAACGCGACGCAGCCAAGCACATCGAGCACGGCAGCGAGGTCCTCCGCGGCCGTCGAACCGACCACCGACCCGACCCTGGGGTTGCAGGCACCCTTCACCATGACGCCGACCCTCACCGAGGTGACGACGGCCGACGGCCGGTTCTGGACCGCGGATGGCATGGACCCACAGGTCACGCATTACCAGCCGACCCAGCCAAAGACCACCCTCTCGGTCACGGCGACGGGAAAGCTGGCCCATGGGGCCCTCATCTCCTCGCTGACCTCTCACGACGTCACGGGTGTGCGGCCGGTCGTCACGACCCCGGTCGTCGACACCACCGCAGCTGCGCCGTCGGTGCGCTCCGATGACGCCGCTTGGCCGGCATCGATCGCCAACATCACGACGTGGCACTCGCCTGAGGGCCTTGCCCAGGACCTCGTGCTCATGCCCGGGCAGTTCACGGGATCCACGCACGACGGCACGGGCGTGCAGCGGCTCTTCGACAGGGTGGGCGCGTCCGTCCTCTATCGCGATCCCTCGGACACCGACTTCACGGCGCCGACGGTCACCCAGGCCACCGGGAAGCCGAACGCAGGCGTCATGACCTTCAGCGTGACGACGATCGACCCGACCCCGAACGGGTCCGTGCAGCTGGTGCGGGTGGGCTACCAGGGCGCCTCCGGCGCGTGGCTCTTCACCGACCTGGCCCGAGACAGCGAGGACCCGACGCTCTGGACGGGGAGCGGAGTCCATCCGGGCGCGACGTCCACCGTGCCCTTCTTCGTCCAGGCCGTCGATGCCTCCGGCAACGTCGGCGTCGCCAACGGCAAGGTCGGCGGCTTCATCGCCAGCGGCGACACCACGCCACCGACGATCACGGCGAGCGTCGACCCGGCACCCAATGCGGGCGGCTGGATCAAGGCCGCCAAGGCCACTGTCACGTTCACCTGCAGTGACACTGAGTCCGGCGTCGCTGAAACGGCCTGTCCCGAGCCGGTCGACGTGACCGTTGACGGTGGCACGACTGTGACGGGCACCGTCCGCGATCGGGCCGGCAACAATGCCTCCACGTCGGTCGCGGTCCAGCTCGACAACACCCCACCGGTGCTCGTCGCGACCGTGGCACCGGCCGGCTGGACCAACGCGGAGTCGGCCACCGTCACCTTCACCTGCAGTGACCCAGCCTCAGGCCTCGTCGGCGCGTGCCCCGACCCCGTGACGGCCACCGCCGAGGGCAGCACGTCGGTGGAACGCACGATCACTGACGTCGC
>DAOLRO010000191.1:0-5661 GCA_035418665.1 Phycicoccus sp. | reverse complement strand
GACGAGGCGTTGGGCCGCCGAGACCGCGACGGCGCGACCGGTGGCGGTCGACCCGGTGTAACTCACGTAGTCGGCGAGGTCGACGACGGCCTGACCGGTCGTCGGGCCATCACCCAGGACGATCTCGAGGACACCGTCGGGGAGCCCTGCCTCGTGCAGGAGCTCGGCTGCACGAAGTGTGGTCAGCGCGGCCTGGATGTCGGGGCGGAGTACAACGGCGTTGCCGGCCATGAGGGCCGGGATCGCATCGGAGATGCTCAAGGACAGGGGGTAGTTCCACGGCGACACGATGCCGACGACACCCCTGGGACGGTGGTGCTCGACCGGCTGGCTGAGGAGCGGGAGCACGCCGAGGTGGCGCTGCTCGCGCAGGTAGTTGGCGGAGGCCCGCGCGTAGTGGCGGGCACTGACCGCGGTGTCGGCGATCTCCTCGAAGGCGTGCTTGCGGGCCTTGCCGGACTCGAGCTGGATGGCATCGAGCAGGCCGGCCTGATGGGCGAGCATCAGGTCGTGGAAGCGGAGCATGACCTCGCCCCGGGCCATGACCGAGAGCTGGGCCCAACGCGCCTGGGCGGCCCGCGCGTTGCGGATCGCCTGCACCACGTCGTCGCGGCTGGAGACCGGCCAGGTGGCCAAGGGTGCGCCCGTGAGCGGCGTGCGAGTCTGGATCGTCTCAGCACCCGGCCCGGCCACGACGCGGCGGGCGAGGCGACGGACCTCAGCCGGGTCCACGGCATACGTGGCGGTGGGGTCGAGTGCGGGATCGGCGATGAGGTCGGTCATTACCCGATAGTAGGCACCCGGGCGCGGGACGGACAGTCCCAGTCCCGAGGCCATTCGCCCTGCGGTGCGTGATTGACTGGCCTCATGGCCACCACAGCATTCAAGGGTTCCCCCGTCCACACCGTCGGCGACCTGCCCGCACCGGGCTCCGCCGCCCCCGAGCTTCACGACCTCACCGGCTCCGACCTCGGGCAGGTCGTCCGCCCCGATGGGCGTCGCGTCGTCCTCAACATCTTCCCGAGCATCGACACCGGCACGTGCGCCGCGAGCGTGCGCAAGTTCAACGAACTCGCCGCCGGTCTCGACAACACCTCGGTCGTCTGCGTCTCCGCCGACTTGCCGTTCGCGCTCGGCCGCTTCTGCGGCGCCGAGGGCATCGACAACGTGACCACTGCGTCGACCTTCCGCAGCGACTTCGGCGACACCTACGGCGTGACGATGGCCGACGGTCCGCTGCGCGGCCTGCTCGCCCGCTCGGTCATCGTCCTCGACGAGTCAGGCGAGGTCATCCACACCGAGCTCGTGCCGGAGATCACCCAGGAGCCCGACTACGAGGCAGCCGTCGCCGCCCTCAGCTGAAGAGATCGACCCTGTCACGCACAGGGTGAAGCGGGGTTCTTCCGGTCCGGGAGAACCCCGCTTCTTCGTCGTACATGAGGATGCGGGTGGGTTCGCAGAGGGGCAACACGTCGTGTGAGCCCTCGTTCCCAACCCGGTCAGGCCAGAGGGCCACTTGGCAAGCTGCGCCGCCTCGTCAGAGCCAACGACCCGACAACCGT
The DNA here is from genome assembly GCA_035418665.1 of Phycicoccus sp. Lineage (GTDB taxonomy): Bacteria > Actinomycetota > Actinomycetes > Actinomycetales > Dermatophilaceae > Phycicoccus_A. The sequence goes on along the minus strand of DAOLRO010000191.1, from coordinate 4,099 downwards.
CCAGGACTTTCATCTCCGCACTTTGCGGCAACACCACCTGACGAGGACCAATCAGGGCTATCCGCGCGAGCGGCCGTGGACGGTGCCGGCCCTCGTCGCCAAGCGACCGGCTCGCTGCCACCCTGCACACGCGGATCCGCGCTGTCGTACGTGTGGGTTGGTGCACCGTAGGCGATGGTCGTAGGCGATTCTGCCTGAGCGACATTGCCTTGCGATCTCGCAACCAGAGTCTCACCCTCGGGCAGGGCCGCGCCCGACGCTGTCCCGGTTCCGAGCAGCCCGAAGAGCAGGGCGGCTATGGCAGCTGGGAAGAGACGCCACCACCTTCGTGCTGCGGGCCAGTTCACCGAACTCAACGTCCTGCCTCCCGAGCCAGGACAGCCTCGCCGATAGCTTGCCCCGCGCTCGTGGTGTCCACCCAGAAGAGCTCTCCCGGCATGACGTAGGGGTCGTCCCGCTCAGACCATTCTCGAATCACGCGGGACAGGACATCACCCGGCGTGCCCTCCCACGGGACGTGCGCGTCCCCAACGTCCCCCACGCAGATCAATTGGTCGAAGAGCATGCGGGCCAGCAATCCCACTGCGAGGTCACGCTGGTCGGAGGGGTCAGAGGTGTCCCGCGTCAAGTAGTTGGCAGGATTTGGGGCTCGGGAAAGTTGGGTGTGGACGGGTCGGCGAGGCCGAGGTGGATCTCTCGGGGACGGTTCCACGCCAACGCTTCGTGCGGTCGGTCGGTGTTGAACTCGACGCGGAAGGCCTCGGCTTCGCGGACCAGGTCGAGCGCGTCGTCGATCTGCTCGCGGTACAGCCGCTCGTACTTCAGCGACTGGAAGGCCCGCTCCCTCACGCCGTTCTGGCCAGGAGTTTTGACCCGGGTGCGGACGTGCCGCAGCTCAGGACGCTTGGCGATGAAGGACTCGAAGAGGAACGAGCGGAACGGGCCGCCGTTGTCGGTCACGAGCGTGATGGGGACGATCTCGCCGGTGTCGGGGTCGGTCAGGTACTCGATCAGTGACTGCCCGTCGGGCAGCAGCCGTTCGGCTTCGGCCAGCGCCAGCTCGACGGCTTCGATGGCGTCGTACTTGTTCGCTGTCGGGGACCAGTGCCACCCGAACTCGTACTTCGACCAGTAGTCCGCGACCCCAGCCACGCGCCAGGTCCCGCCGGTGGTGGTCTCGTACTCGGAGAAGTCGAACTGCCACACCATGTTCGGCCCGGTCGGGGGCGCCGCGAAGGCGGCCTTCCTGGCGGCAGCGAGTTGGCGCCGTTCCCGCTGGTAGGACGCGCTCAGCAGCAGGCCCTCCTCGGCCAGGATCCGCAGGACCGTGGACTGCGAGAGCCGGTGGCCGCCGTGGCGGGCCATCGCCCACACCTTCCGATGCCCCCACGCTGGGTGCTGACCAGCCAGCGTTGTCACGACCTGCCGGTGCCCGTCACGAGACGGCGCCGGCCACGGCCCCTTCGGTGGATGACCCGCCCTGGCCTTGGCCTGCCAGCGCCGGTAGTCCGTTCGGGGATGCCGACCAGCTGGGTGAACCTCGCGGTCGGCATCCCCGCCTCGCTGCGGATTACCTCGAGGTCCGCGAAGGGCCCAACCGGCCCTCCGCGCTCTTCTTCCACACCCGGATCTCGACCGCGGCCTCACCCAGGGCCCGGGTCAGGTCATCGACCTCGGCCTCGAGCTGGGCTTCCCTGGTCGAGGGGCCGGTCTTCCCAGCGGTCAAGGCGGTCTTGCCGGCCTCGATGAACTCGGCCTTCCACCGCCCGATCGACTGCTCAGAGACCTTCTCCTTGCGGGCGGCCTCGGCGATCGAGACCTCTCCGGCAAGGATGCTCAACACGATCCGGGACTTCTTCTCCGGCGGAATCACCGGCGGACGGCCCATGAGGCACCTCCCTGGCTCAGACGCCGATCATGCCCTCACAACCGGCCTGCCAGAAAGTCTGAAGCGGGACACGGCCAGCCCCTCAACCTCATCAACGGCACCTATTACGCCGTCCTCAACAGCCACAACGAGGGGGACCTCTGGTCTTTGCAGGCTGCCTCGCCCATCACCTTCACCGTCCAAAACGACAAGCCCCGGATCACGCGCATCAGCAGTGTCGACTACCCCAACAACGCAGCCGGTGAGCCCAGCGGAATCGGCGGCTCCATCGCCGTGAACACCATGGGAGCGGCCTCGGTCGCCTACAAATTCGGCAGCGAACCCTCGGCCACGACCAATTGTCCAACGGCCACGGCGGGTGGCACCGGAGGAATCGCCCTGACAGACGCCAACGGTGTCGCCACGATCACCATCCCGCCCTCATTGCCCGCCGGACTGACCAATGTCTATGTCCGTCCTTTCACGACATCAGGGATCACCGATCCCGATCTGCCGACCTACGCCGTCCGCGTCAGTACCGCGCATGCGGGAGCCACCAGCGGTTCGGACCGCAAGGAGATCGAACTCCTCGCCCCCACCTTCTCTGCTGCCGCGGGCGGCTCTCTGACTCCCACCACCACGACCCTCAGCGGCCCCACGACCACCTACTCCTCGGGGACCGCACGCAGCTACGCGCCCCCCTCAGGAACGACCTCTATGCGAGCCGACGTGACCCTCACCGCACCCAGTGACGGGTCCTACAAAGTGCAGATCGCTGCACCTATGGCGCCCACGTCCGGCGAGGTCTCCATCAGCGTCACCCAAACCAAGGACGCCAGCGGAAACACGACCAACATCCCGCTCGACCCCATCGACCCCTTCACCGGCGACCCCCAACCGCTCACGATCGACCAGTACTCCACTGTCGACACTGGCATCACGATCGCGAGCCTGATCCCGACCTTGCAGCCCGGATGTCAGTATCGCGTCTCCTTCGCCACCCAGGGCCACAATGGCGCTACGGGCACCTACAGCCTCGCCCTGGACTACCTTCGTCTCACGTATCTCGGATAGTTGCCCCCCAGCCGATCCGATTTCAGGAGCGCTGGTGGGGCGCGACGATGACCTCGACCCGCTGGAATTCCTTGACGTCCAGATAGCCCGTCGTCGCCATCGCCCGACGCAGCGCACCGACGAGGTTGGTCGTGCCATCCGCGGTGCGGCTCGGGCCAAAGAGGATTTCCTCCAGAGAGCCCACTGACCCGACGGCCACCCGCTCGCCACGCGGCAAGGTCGAGTGGTGCGCCTCGGGCCCCCAGTGGTGCCCGGCCCCCGGCGCCTCAGCAGCCCGAGCCAAAGCCGCTCCGAGCATCACCGCGTCCGCTCCACACGCCACCGCCTTGACGATGTCGCCACTCGTGCCGACGCCGCCATCGGCGATGACGTGGACATAGCGCCCACCGGACTCGTCGAGGTAGTCGCGTCGGGCCGCAGCAACATCAGCGATGGCCGAAGCGATCGGCGCATGGATGCCCAGGGTGCGTCGCGTCGTGTGGGCCGCTCCCCCGCCGAAACCGACGAGCACGCCCGCCGCGCCCGTGCGCATGAGGTGCAGGGCCGGGGTGTAACTCGCGACGCCACCCACGATCACCGGCACGTCGAGCTCGTAGATGAAGCGCTTGAGGTTGAGCGGCTCGGCCTGGCCGGACACGTGCTCGGCCGAGACGGTCGTGCCGCGAATGACGAAGAGGTCGACCCCGGCGTCGACGACCGTCCGCCAGAACTGCTGGGTCCGCTGCGGTGACAGGGCACCCGCCACCGTGACCCCCGCCGCACGGATCTCGCGCAGCCGCTCGACGATGAGTTCAGGCTGGATCTCCGCGCGATAGATCTCCTGCATCCGGGCGGTCGCACCGTCCACGGGCAGGCCGGCGATCTCCTCGAGCAGCGGTCGCGGATCGGCGTAGCGAGTCCACAGCCCCTCGAGATCGAGCACGGGCAAGCCGCCCAGCCGACCGAAGGCGATGGCGGTCTCCGGCGACATGACCGAGTCCATCGGCGCCGCGATGATCGGCAGATCAAAGTGATAGGCGTCGATCTGCCACCCGACCGAGACCTCCTCGGGGTCGCGCGTGCGCCGCGAGGGCACCACCGCGATGTCGTCGAAGGAGTAGGCGCGACGCCCGCGCTTGCCACGACCGATCTCGATCTCGTTCACGCGGGCCAGCCTAG
>DAOLRO010000190.1:0-5667 GCA_035418665.1 Phycicoccus sp. | reverse complement strand
TCGGCGCCAAGATCTGGAAGGAGAACGGCGTCGACTTCGCGAACCCGATCAACCTGGTCCCGGTCGCGGCCGGCATCGTCATCGGCATCGGTGACGTGAAGATGAAGTTCTCCGACACCTTCACCCTCGGCGGCATCGCCCTCGGCACCATCGTGGCCATCGGCGCCTACCACCTGGCCAAGGCGATCGCGCCGAAGGCCGACCACGACCCCGATGCGGTCGATGGCACCGCCATCGCGGTCGGCGACTACACCTATGGCGACCAGGACGGCGTCGACGACCTCTACCAGGACGGCGACGGGTCGCGTCGCTCCTGACAGCAGTCACATCGGAAGGGGCGGGAGCGCGCTGCTCCCGCCCCTTCCCCATCCGCGAGGAACGTCAGATGTTGACAACGACACTGATCTCCACTGACGGTGATTCGACGACCCGGAGGGTGGCAACGTTCGCCATGATCGACCAATGAAGCCCGCACCGTTCATCCATCACGCCCCGACCTCGGTCGAGGAGGCCGTGGCGGTCCTGGCCCAGGTCGGCCACGACGGCAAGGTGCTCGCTGGCGGCCAGAGCCTCATCCCGGTGCTCAACATGCGCCTGGCCCAGCCCGGTCACCTCATCGACATCAACGCCATCACCGCCGACGCGCTTGACCGGGTCGAGGTCCGCGACGACTGCGTTCGCGTCGGTGCCCTCGTGCGGCACGCGGCGTTGGAGCGGGACGGGGGCGGACGGCATACCCTCCCGTTGTTGTCGCAAGCCCTCCGGAACGTTGCTCACCCTGCGATCCGCAACCGCGGCACCACCGTCGGGTCGATCGCCCACGCCGACGCCGCCGGTGAGATGCCCTCGGTCGCCGTCCTGACCGAGGCCGTCATCGAGGCCGCGTCCACCCGCGGGACGCGGGAGATCGCGGCGGCGGACTTCTTCGAAGGCCCGCTGGAGACGACGTTGGCCGCGGACGAGCTCGTGGTCGCCATTCGATTCGGCCGTATGCCGGGGGGCACGTCGACCTTCTTCCTCGAGTCCGCCCGTCGGCACGGCGACTACGCGTTGGCCGGGGTGGCCGTCGCCCTCACCGTCACGGACGGGGTGGTCTCGAAGGCTCGGGCATCCTTCGTGTCGGTGACCGATGTGCCCGATGTCCTCGACCTGACCTCGGTGGTCGGGGGTCGCGAGCCCGAGGGCATCGACTGGGCGGCGATCGACGACGCAGTGCAGGCCCATGTCGACCCGCAGGCCGACATCCACGCCTCGGCTGACTATCGCCGGGCGCTCGTCGGCGAACTGACCAAGCGCGCCTTCACTCAGGCCGCAGCGACACGTGAGGACCGATCAGCGTGACGACCACACCCTTCTCCTCGACCAACGTCCACGGGATCGACCCGGAGGGACCTGTCATCGAGCAACTGCACTCGATCACGGTGCGGGTCAACGGTGCTCCCCGCACGGGCATGGCGCCGGCTCGCCGGCTGCTGTCGGACTTCCTGCGCGGTGACCTCGGCCTGACCGGCACGCACGTCGGGTGCGAGCACGGGGTGTGCGGCGCCTGCACGGTCTTGGTCGACGGCCAGCCGATGCGCTCGTGCCTGATGTTCGCGATCTCGGCACAGGGCCTGGACATCACGACCGTCGAGGGCATTGGCAACGACCCGGCTCAGATGTCTCCGGTCCAGCAGGCCTTTGCCGAGTGCCACGCCCTCCAATGTGGCTTCTGCACACCGGGATTCATCACGACGATCACAGCCTTCCTGGAGGACAACCCGGATCCAAGCGAGGAGGAGGCCCGCGAGTGCGTCTCGGGGAATCTCTGTCGGTGCACGGGCTACCAGAACATCGTCAAGGCAGTGCTGCGGGCGGCCGAGATTAGGCGTGACGGGGCGGCCACGTCCTCGTCCTCCACCGTGGCGGGAGGTGCGCTGTGACAACCCGACAGTTCGGTGCGCCGGTCCAGCGCAAGGAGGACCCGCGCCTGCTCACCGGCAACGGTCGCTACCTCGACGATCTCGGGGCAGGTGCCCTGGCTGCGGCTTTCGTCCGCAGCCCCCATGCGCATGCCCGGATCACCGACATCGACATCACCGACGCGTGGGAGGTCGAGGGGGTCGAGGCGATCTACACCTTCGAGGACCTCGAGGAGGGCATGGCCCTCCCCCTGCCCGTCCTCATCCCGCACCCGGCGCTGACCCACTCCCGCACTGGGTACGCCCTGGCCAAGGACGAGGTCAACCACGTCGGCGAGCCGATCGTCATGGTGGTCGCCCGTGACCGCTACCTCGCCGAGGACGCCGTGGGTCGGATCTCGGTGAGCTTCGAGATCCTGCCGGTGGTCGTCGGCGTGGAGGCCGCACGGTCGGGCGCGACGCTGGTCCACGAGGACGCGCCGGGCAACGTGGCGGCCCATCTCGTGCAAGAGGTCGGTGATGTCGACGCTGCTCTGGCCGCCGCTCCCCACCGACTCACGATCCCGTTGGCCATCGAGCGCAGTGCCTGCATGCCGATGGAGGGCAAGGGCGTTCTTGCCTCCTGGGACGCCGATGACCAGTCGATGCGGATGTGGAGCTCCACCCAGACCACGACCGGCGTGCGCGCAGCCGTCGCCGCGCGAATGGGCCTGCCCCTGGCCAAGATCCACTGCATCGCCCCCGACGTGGGTGGCGGCTTCGGAGTCAAGATCGTCCACCCGTGGGCCGAGGAGTTGCTCATCCCCTGGGCCTCGCGCCTGCTGGGCCGCGACGTGAAGTGGACCGAGGACCGGCGCGAGCACTTCATCTCCGCGGCGCACGAGCGCGGTCAGCTCCAGGAGGTCGAGGTCGGATTCGACGACGAGGGGCGCCTGCTCGCCCTCGACGTCAAGGTCTGGCACGACAACGGCGCCTACACGCCCTACGGCATCATCGTCCCGATCATCACGGCGACCCAGTTGCTCGGCCCCTACAAGCCGGGCACCTATCGCTGCGAGTTCTGGAGCCTGTTCACCAACACCGTCATCGTCACTCCATATCGCGGCGCCGGCCGCCCTCAGGGCGTCTTCGCCATGGAGCGGACCATGGACGCCATCGCCGAATACCTCGGCGTCGACCGGGCCGAGATCCGCTCGCGCAACTTCATCCTCCCCGAGGAGATGCCCTACGACCACGGCCTGATGTTCCAGGACGGGCGGCCCCTGAAATACGACTCGGGCGACTTCCCGGCCAGCCTCGCCAAGCTCAAGGCGCTCATCGGCTGGGACGACTTCACGGCATACCGGAAGGATGCCGAGGCCGCTGGACGGCGAGTTGGCTTGGGGATCGGTTGCTATGTGGAGGGCACCGGTGTCGGCCCGTATGAAGCCGGACATGTCCACGTCGAGACCTCCGGTCGGGTCAACGTCGCGACCGGACTCACCACGCAGGGGCAGGGCCACCAGACGTCCTTCGCGCAGATCGTCGCCGATGAGTTGGGGGTGCGAATCGAGGACGTCCACGTCACCACCGGGGACACCCGCCGGATGGGGTATGCCGTGGGGACGTTCGCGTCGCGCGCTGCGGTCATGAGCGGCAACGCCATTGCGGCGGCGGCACGAGAGGTGCGCGAGAAGGCAATCCGCATCGCCGCCGACGTGCTCGAGGCCAATCCGGACGACCTGCAGATCGAGGACGGGATCATCTCCGTCAAGGGCGCACCGGCCAGCCAGATCGCTCTGTCCACGGTCGCCGTGCTCTCCAACCCTCTGCGCTATGCCTTCGACGAATCTGCCAAGGCCGCAACGCAATTCGCGGGCACCTTCGACCCGGACAAACCGCCGGTGGCCGATGGTGACGAGCCAGGCCTCGAGGGCAAGGGGGTCTACTCCCCCACGCAGGCGACCTTCGCCAACGGCATGCACGCCGCCATCGTCGAGACCGACCCCGTGACCGCGGAGATCAAGATCCTCCGCTACTGCGTCGTCCACGACTGCGGCGTCATGATCAACCCGATGATCGTCGAGGGTCAGGTCCACGGCGGCGTGGCGCAGGGAGTCGGTGGCGCGCTCTACGAGCGGATGGCCTATGACGAGTCCGGGCAGTTGCTCAATGCGTCCTTCATGGACTTCCTCATGCCCTACGCCTCTGAGGTGCCGCACGTCGAGACCGATCACCTGGAGACGCCCTCCCCGCTGAATCCCTTGGGGATCAAGGGTGCTGGCGAAGCCGGCACCATCCCGGTGTCCGCGGTCATCGCCTCGGCCATCGAAGATGCCGAGGGCTTCCCCATCCGGTCGATGCCGATCAGTCCGAGCGAGTTGTGGGACCTCCGCCGCCAGCACAGCGCCAGCACATCCAGCAGCACGAAAGGTGCGTCATGAAGATCTCCGGTTCCAACACCCTTGCCGCCCCCGTCGACAAGGTGTGGGATGCGCTGCTCGACCCCAAGGTGCTCGCGCGCTGCATCCCCGGCTGCGAATCCCTTACGCCCACAGGGCCGCACAGCCACATCATGCGCGTGACGGCAGGAGTGGCCGCGATCAAGGGCACCTATGACGGCAGTGTCGCCCTGTTGGACCTCGACGAGCCGCACTCCCTGACGATGAAGGCGCGCGGCGCCGGGGCGCCCGGGACGATCGAGGCGGCCGTTGCCGTGAAGCTCGCGCCCTCGGCCTCGGGTGGCACCGATCTGACCTATGACGCCGATGCGTCGGTCGGCGGAGCGATCGGCGGTGTCGGCCAACGCATGCTGGCCGGGGTCACGAAGAAGATGGCGGGTCAGTTCTTCAACGCCCTCGACGCCGACATCGCGGGCGAGCGACCGGCACCCGACGCCGTGGCGATCGACGCGCCGATCGGTGGCGGCGTCGCCGTGCCGGCGGGCTCGCCGATCGCCGGTGGTGCCGTCGTCGGACAGACGTATGCCGGGCGCACCGCCAACGCGAACGCCTCCTTCTCGATGGAGGGCGCCGCAGGCTTTGCTCTGGGGACTGTGCTCGGTGGGGCCCTGGTGGCGATCGGCGTCCTGGTCGGCTCACGACTGGGTCGCCGCCGATGAGGGCGTTCACGGCGGCTGCCGTCCAGATCGCGCCCGTGCCCGGCCCACTCACGGCGGAGTCGGTCACGGCCAATCTCGACAAGTGCGTCGACTTCGTCCGCCGCTGCGTTGAGTCGACCGGTGCCGAGCTCATCGTACTGCCGGAGTCGGCGACGACCGGCTTCACCCCTGGGATCGCGACCGCGGACCTCTGGGAGTTCATGACGGAACTCCCGGCCTCAGGAACAGCCGAGGGGACGATCGTGGCCCCGCTCGCCGAGGCGGCCCGCGAACTCGGCGTCCACGTGGTCGTGGGCACCTACGAGCGCGGTCCCTCCCCCGAGGTCGTCTACAACTCCTCGGTGCTCATCGACCCGGCCGGCGAGGTGCTCGGGGTCTATCGCAAGACCCATCCCTTCTGCTCCGAGATCGTGAGCGGAGGCGGCTGGGTAACGCCCGGCGACACGGTCACCGTGTGTGACACCGAACTCGGCAAGATCGGGATGATCATCTGCTTCGACGGTGACTACCCCGAGTTGTCACGCATCCAGGCCGTGCAGGGAGCCGAGGTCATCGCTCGCCCGTCGGCCCTGCTTCGGTCGGCCGACATCTGGGAGCTCACCTCACGCGCGCGCGCCTATGACAACCACGTCTACGTCATCGGCGCCAACTCCGTGGGGATCGACC
>DAOLRO010000189.1:0-5705 GCA_035418665.1 Phycicoccus sp. | reverse complement strand
CAAGACCTTCTGCATCCCGCACGGCGGCGGCGGCCCTGGCGTGGGCCCAGTGGCCGTGCGTGAGCATCTGGCGCCCTACCTGCCCAACCACCCACTGGACCCCGAGGCCGGACCGTCGACGGGCGTCGGCCCGATCTCCGCGGCACCCTACGGATCCGCGTCGATCCTGCCCATCTCGTGGGCCTACGTCCGATTGATGGGGGGAGCCGGCCTGACGCGTGCCACCCAGATCGCCGTGCTCAACGCCAACTACATCGCCGCACGACTGCGGGATCACTACCCGGTCCTCTACTCGGGCAACCACAACCTGGTCGCCCATGAGTGCATCCTCGACCTGCGGGGAATCACCCGCGAGACCGGCGTCACCGTCGACGACGTCGCCAAGCGGCTCATCGACTACGGCTTCCACTCGCCGACGATGTCCTTTCCGGTCGCCGGCACGCTGATGGTCGAGCCCACCGAGTCCGAGGACAAGGGTGAGATAGATCGCTTCTGTGACGCGATGATCGCGATCCGCGAGGAGATCGACGAGGTCGCCTCGGGCCGGGTCGATGCGGCCAACAGTGTCCTGCGCCATGCACCGCACACAGCTCTGTGCCTGACTGGCGACTGGATTGTGGACTATGACCGGGCAACCGCTGTCTACCCCAAGGGAGTGGACCCGCGGGCGAAGTACTGGGCTCCGGTTCGGCGGATCGACGGCGCCCACGGCGACCGCAATCTCATCTGCTCCTGTCCGTCACCGGAGGCCTTCGAGGACTGAGGGATGCTTTGAAGGGCTGAGGGAGCCTTGGCGGACTGAGGCGGGCTCACGCCGCGTGATCGGAACCGGTACGAGCCGTCACGAAGCTGCCGTCGGGCGTGCGCGTCACCACGAGTTGGTGCGGAATTCGGGTGCGCAGGTCGGCAACATGGCTGACGACGCCGACCGAGCGGCCACCCTCTTGGAGGCCGTCGAGAACGGCCATGACCTCTTCGAGGCTCTCGTCGTCGAGGCTTCCGAAACCCTCGTCGACGAAGAGCATGCCGAGGTCACGCCCTCCCGCCTCGGCGGAAACGGCATCGGCCAGACCCAGTGCGAGGGCGAGGGAGGCCATGAACGTCTCGCCGCCGGACAGCGTGTTCGTCGCGCGGACGCGACCGGTCCACAGGTCATTGACCTGGAGGCCCAGACCGGACCGGGCGGCTCCCGTCTTCTCGTCGGTGTGCTCCAGGAGATAGCGGCCACTGCCGAGGACGGTCAGTCGCTCGTTGGCGAAGGCGACGATTCGCTCGAGACGAGCCGCGAGCACATAGGCAGCCAGCCTCATCCGCAGCGGATTGTTGGCTCCCAATCCTGAAACCGTGTCGGCGAGTTCACGGATGCGGTGCGCCTCAGCGCGCAGTGCGTCGCGCCCCTCGGCCCGGGACACGATCGTGGGCACGGCTGAGGCGAGCGTGGCACGACGCGCCTCGGCGGACGTCTGGGCCCGAGTCGATTGCAGCAGTTCCTGCCGGGCCAGTCGATCGGTCTCGGTGAGCGCGTCGATGTCGTCGGGGTCGCCCTGCTGGGCCGAGACGACCACGGGGTCTTCGAGCACGGCGCTGACCGCTGCGTGCTCGTCTCCGTGGTGACGAATGGCCCGCTCGAGGGAGGCCAACTGATCGGCAGTGCGCATGGACGACTCGGCCTCAGCAATATCTCCGAAGCCGCCCTGCGCGAGCGCGTCATCCGTCCCGGTCCGAACCGCATCGGCCTCGGTTGTGGCGCTGGCGAATTCGGCGAGGGCTTCGTGCGCTTCCGTGAGAAGGGCGCGGACCAGTTGGTGGCGTCCGAGCGGGTCGCCCACCGTGGGGCGATCCTCGAGATCAGAGCACGCGCGACTGCCAATGACAGTCTCGTGAGCAACCTCAACCGGGACGACCGTGACAACGTCGCCGGCCGAGCAGGGACAGGGCGCGTGCACCTCGGCGAGTTGCTGGGCTTGGTCCAGCAGGGCCTGCAATTCGAGGTCGAGTTCGGCAACGACCGCGCGAACCGAGACGGTGGTCTCGGTCAACTGCCGGATCGCCTGGGTCGTTCTCTCCAAGACCTCGAGAGCGGACAGGTGCGCCGCGCTCGCCGCCTCCTGTGCCCCCATCAGGGTGGTCGCCCGCTCGCGAGACTCATCTGCCTGAGCCTCTCGCCGGATCAGTCCCGCCTCGTCGGTGTCGCCCAGATCTAATCTGCACGCGGCCACGGTGGCTTCGGCAGCGCTGAGTCGGAGTTCGATCTCCCTCAACTCGCGATCCTTGTCCTGCGCGGTTTCTTCGGCGGATTCGAGTTGGCCCCGATCGACGGGGTCACTGGTCGAGGCGGCATCCGGGTGGTCAGTGCTTCCACACACGGGACATGGGCAGCCGTCGGCCAAGGTCTGTGCGAGCTCGGCCGCAATCCCGTCGAGATGCCGAGCCCGCAGATCGAGATGCGCCGACCTGGCCATCAGCGCGAGGTCGTGAGCCGATCTGCGCGCATCAGCCAAGCGTGCGCACTTCGCTTCGTGCTCCCGAAGGCGACGCAGTGCCGCACGCAGGCGTGCGATCTCAGCGAACTCCGTGTCGAGACACGGCAGTTCGGCCACGCTGGCGGTGGTCGCTGCCAACACCCGGGCTGCTTCCTCGGCAGCCGCGATCTGGCGGGACCGCGTCGTGACCAAGTTCTCCAAAGGATGCTCTGCCGCGTTCAACTCGGCTGTCAGGGTGGTGTGCCGAGCGGTGATCGCGGCCAGACGATCAGCAACCAACCCGAGCCGCCCCGCCTCGTCGTCGAGACCGCGGAGGGCCTGGAGTCGATCCGTGATGGTGGCCGTGTCCGCCGAAATGCCGTGCGTTGTCAGGGCCGCGACGCGGTCCTCGACTCGTAGCGTCGCCTGAGCCAGCCGTCGGTCGGCGCGTGTGCGGGCGGCGAGGTGGCCGGCCAAGCCGTGTGCGCGCCGTGCGGCGTCCACCTCTGCGAGCCGCTCCCGGTGGGAACCCTCTTGGGCCGCCAACGCGACCAAGGCTTGGTGGGCGAGGTCGCCGCGTGCCCGGTGCTCGGCCCGCTGACGGGCGGCGGTCAATGCGCCGGCGGCGGCACGTTCGGCCAGGGCGCAGGCGTCGGCGTGCGCCATGGCCGTGCTGACATGGGCGTCCTCGACCTCGAGGAGGTCACCGAGGACCGATGCGAGGGCGGCTGCCTCGACTCGGGTCAGGTCGATCGAAGCCGCAGCGTCCCCTCCTCCCGACTCCCCAGGGGCCGCGCTCGAGCTGTGGGGCATGAGGATGTCGTCCAAACGGACGAGTTCGGTGGTGACGGCCTCAGTGGCCAGATCGGCGGCGTGGGTGCTGCTTTTGCGTCGCTCCACGAGCCAGGCCTCGACGTCGGCATAGGCCGTGACGTCGAAGAGTCGCTCGAGGAGCTCGCGGCGCTCCTCCGCTCCGGCTCGAAGGAAGGCCGCGAACTCACCCTGCGGCAGGATGACGACCTTGCTGAACTGGGCCAGCCCCATCCCGACGAGGTCGAGGACGCGGTCGGCAACCTCGGTGTGAGAGGTGCTGAGCACCTGCCACTGCCGGCCGGTCAACATCTCCAGCGAAACCTTGGCCGGGACGTCAACGACGCCTGAGCCGCGAAGTTTGGGTCGCTGGAACTCAGGGGACCTGGTCAACCGATAGCGCCCGCCGGATGCCGTGAACTCGACGGTCACTCTGGGCACCCGGTCGAGGGGCGCATGGTCGCTGCGTAGCCCCTTCTTCGTCCGCGATCCGGGGACATTGGCATAGAGGGCATAGCAGATGGCGTCGAGCAGGCTGGACTTGCCAGCCCCGGTGGGTCCATGGATGAGAAAGAGACCCGCGGACCCCAAGTCGTCGAGATCGACCTCGACGCGCTCGGCGAAGGGTCCGAACGCCTCGATCTCGAGGTGGTGCACCCTCATGCCGCACCTGCTGCCCGACCCGCGAGGCCCGCTGCCGTGCGTCCGCGATCGTCGAGTTCCTGACGATGGACCCGGGACTCCTCGAGGGCCTGCTGGAAGAGTTCACGCTCGTCGTCGGTGGCGCTGGCCCCGCCGCGGACGTGCTCGAGGAAGTCACAACACACGTCGACGTCCGAGCGCGCATGGACACGCTCGGTGTATGAACGCGTGGGAATCGCCACGCCCTGCGGCTCGAAGCGAAGCTCGAGAGTGTGTGGGAATCGTCGCCGAAGGCGATCCATGGCTCCTTGGGGCCGGATCCCGTCGGTGAGGGTGATCTGGCACCAGGCGTGCTCGGCAGCGGCATGCCGGGGGTCGGTCAAGAGGTCCTCGAGGTCACCCCGGAGCACGGCCAACGGCCGGGGGACGGGTGCCTCGAGGAGCTCGGCGGTCACCCCCCCGGTGGTGACGTCGAGCAACAGACTGCCCTTGCGCTGCCCGGCCTCGCCGAAGGACATGGCCACAGGCGACCCGGAGTAGCGGACGTTTGCTTCCACCTGCTGCTGGCCGTGCAGATGCCCGAGCGCGACATAGGAAGCGCCGTCGAAGACCTCGGGCGACACCGCGCTGACGCCACCCACCGAGATGTCGCGCTCTGAGTCGCTGCCAACGCCGCCGGACACGAAGGCATGGGCCATGACCACGTCATGCCCCACGCGGCCCAATCCGGGTCGGACCCGTGCCATGGCGGCCCGAAGCACGCCGGCGTGAGTGCGCTCCTCGGTGCCCAGCGCGCCGGCGGTGAGCGTGGGCTCGAGATAGGGGAGGGCGTGCACGGCGCAATCGCCGATGACGACGGGCCGGCCGATGTCCTCGACCCGGGTCCGCAGGTGAAGCCCTGATCGCTCCAACAAGGGCGAAGCGAAGCCGAGCCGGATGGCCGAGTCATGGTTGCCGCTGGAGATGACCACTTGGGCGCCGGCGTCCACGAGGCGCACGAGAGTCTCGGACAGCAGGGACACCGTGTCGGGGGCGGGAAGAGCGCGGTCGTAGACGTCACCGGCCACGAGGACGGCCCCGACCCGTTGATTGCGGACGACCTCCACCAGGTGATCGAGGTATCCCGCCTGGGCACCCAAGAGGCCGACACCGTGGAACGAACGTCCCAGGTGCCAGTCGGAGGTGTGCAGGATCCGCATGACACACACGCTAGGAGGAGGCACCGACAACGCCGGTGACCGAAACGCGAAACGAAGACGCCACGGCATACCCAATGAGGCCACTCGTGTTGTTGACTTGCCTCGACAGGTCGGCCAACGGGGCGCGGCCGCGGCGAGAGGGTGACCATGGGAGTCGAGGTCAACGCCCAGAGCTACTCGCGTGAGCAGCGCCAGCGCTACCGCGAGAAGGTGCGTCAGAACCTCGATGTCTTCGAGCGGATGCTCACCCAGAGCGCCTTCGAGTTCGACAAGCCGATGACCGGCCTGGAGATCGAACTCAACCTCGTCGACGACGAGATGAGCCCGTCCTTTCACAACGCCAAGGTCCTCGAGGCGATCGCCGACCCCGACTTCCAGACCGAGCTCGCGCAGTACAACATCGAGCTCAACGTCCAACCCCGCCCGCTCCCCGGCGACTCGGCACTGGAACTCGAGGACGACCTGCGCACCTCGCTCAACCGCGCCGATGAGCGGGCCAACGAGGTCGGCTCCAAACTCGTGGCCATCGGCATGCTCCCCACGATCATGCCGGAGCACTACGAGCGCGAGTGGATCAGCGACAACAACCGCT
>DAOLRO010000188.1:0-5749 GCA_035418665.1 Phycicoccus sp. | reverse complement strand
CGACATTGGAGTCCGCGTGGCTGCCGCCGTTGAGGATGTTCATCATCGGCACGGGAAGGACGTGCGCGTTGGGGCCACCGACGTAGCGGAAGAGCGGCAGGTCTGCGCTGTCCGCGGCGGCGCGGGCGACGGCGAGGGAGACGCCGAGGATCGCGTTGGCGCCGATCTTGCCCTTGTTGGCACTGCCGTCGATGGCGAGCATCTCACCGTCGATGAGGCGCTGGTCAGATGCCTCGAAGCCGAGCAACTTGGGACCGAGTTCCTCGATGACCGCGTCAACGGCCTTCTCGACACCCTTGCCGAGGTAGCGCTTCTTGTCGCCGTCACGACGCTCGACGGCCTCGAAGGCTCCGGTCGAGGCACCGCTGGGGACGGCTGCGCGGGCGATGGTGCCGTCGTCGAGGGCGACCTCCACCTCAACGGTGGGGTTGCCGCGCGAGTCGAGGATCTCGCGGGCGCCGACGGCTTCGATGGTGGCCATGCTGGGCTCCTTCAGGAGTGGGTTCGAGTGGTCCCTGGCGCGCCCCTGCAAGCGCTGGGCGCTGTCCATCCCGAGCCTAACGGGCGAAGGGGTGGAGCCCTGACACCAACCCGCATGCTGGGCGCATCTCTCTCGCGCTACGGCGCAGTAAGTGTTGTTGCAGCGACACTTACAGCGCCGTAGCGCGCGCCGGGTATGCCGGGTGGCTCGGTTTGGTGGGTATGCCGGGTGGTTGGGTTTGGCGGTCGGCCGACTCAGGCCTGGGGCGGCGGCCCGGCATACGCGACGGCCAGCGCCGCCCCCACCCGAGCGTTGTCCCGGACCAGCGCGATGTTGGTCTCGAGCGAGCGACCGTCGGAGAGCTCGACGATCCGGCCGAGGAGGAAGGGCGTGATGTCCTTGCCCTGGATCCCGCGCTCGTCACACTCGGCCAGCGCGCGGGCGATGAGACCGTCGATGTCGTCGCGCGACATCTCATCGGCCTCGGGCACGGGGTTGGCCACGACGAGCCCGCCCTCGAGGCCCAGGCCCCACTTGGCGCGCATCATCGCGGCCAATTCGTCGACCGAGTCCGCCCGAAGAGGCGCGGCAAAGCCGCTGCTGCGTGAATAGAACGACGGGAACTCACTCGTGCCATTGCCGACGACCGGAACGCCCAGGGTCTCGAGCCGCTCCAGGGTCAGGCCGATGTCGAGGATCGACTTCACACCGGCACAGACCACAGCGACATCGGTCCGGCTGAGTTCGGTCAGGTCGGCGGAGATGTCCATCGAGTCCTGCGCGCCCTTGTGCACGCCGCCGAGACCACCCGTGACGAAGACCGAGATCCCCGCCAGCGCGGCCAGCCGCATCGTGCTCGCGACCGTCGTGGCGCCGTGTCGCTTGGCCGCGACGACGAGCGGCAGGTCGCGGATGCTCACCTTCATCACGTCGTCGGCGGAGCCGAGCAACTCGAGTTCGTCCTCGGAGAGGCCGATGCGAGGGATGCCGTCGAGCACGGCGATCGTCGCCGGCACCGCACCGCCGTCGCGCACGATCTGCTCGACCTCGCGCGCCATCTCGACGTTGCGGGGGTAGGGCATCCCGTGGCTGATGATCGTCGACTCCAGGGCGACGACCGGGCCACCATTGCGCAGGGCCTGCTCGACCTCGGGGGTGAGGGCCAGCATCGGGTGGCGCTCGTGGCGGGCTTGGTGGGTCATCGATCTCCTTGGGACTGCGCGAGGCGTGCGTGGACAAGCTGTGCGGTGAGGTCGGGACGGACGGTATGCCGTGACTCGACCGTGAGACTGGCGACGGCTTGGCCGAAGCGGGCTGCCGTCACGACGTCAGAGCCGTCGACCCACGCGTGCACGAAGCCCGCCGTCATCGAGTCGCCCGCGCCGGTCACGTCCTCCACGAGGCACTCCGGAGCCGCCAGCCGGTGAAGCGTCAGCACCCCCTCGCTCACGGCTGTGCCAGTGGCGTCAGCGGCACCGGCGTCGGGAGCGGTGGCGGCGGTGGTGGCAGCGGCGTCGGTGGCGCCAGCGGCGGCGGGGCTCGTCGACATCACGCTTCCGCCACGTCCCCGGCGGATCCAGACGTGCTCCACGCCACGGGCGTGCAACTCAGCGGCAGCGGTCGCCAGCGACGCGTCGTCGTCGGCCACAGCCCGACCGAGGACGGCCGCGAGCTCGTCGACATTCGGAGTGAAGAGCAGGAGCGGCCGGGTCCCGTCGAGGGTGTCCGCAAAGGGAACTGCCTTGGCCACGCTCACCGGGTCGACGATCACGGGGATCCCATGCACTGCTGCCCGCTCGATGAGCCAGCGACAGACCGGCGCAGGGAGGTTGCCGTCGAGCACCACGACCTCGGCCTCTGAGACGAGGCGGTCGGCCCCGGCGCCGGCGACGTCCTCGACGGTCAACGAATCGGTGGCGCTCATGTCACTGACACCGATGACCAACTCACCCGAGTCGTCCAGCACCGCGACATAGCTGCCCGTTGGGCGAGGACTGAGGATGAGGCCCTGGGTGTCGATGCCCAGCGCACGCGCCGACTCGGCCAGCAGGTGCCCGGCCGGGTCGTCACCCATGGCAGCGATGAGACTGACCGGCTGGCCGAGACGAGCGAGGTTCTCGGCGATGTTGCGGCCCACGCCACCGGCCGACTGGGTCTGGGCCGCAGGGTTGCTCGTGTGCAGCACAGCGGGGGCAGCCGTGCGCAGCGTGGAGTCGAGATTCGCCCCGCCGACGACGAGGATCACGACACGTCCCCCCGGGCCACGGCCTTCTCCTGTGCCTTGATGAGCTTCCAGTTGGCCTCGACCTCCTCGGGGGTCGAGGCCTCGACGTCGGAGAAGACGTGTGGGTGGCGACGCACCAGTTTGGCCACCAATCCAGCAGCGACGTCGTCGATGTCGAAGGGCTGCTCCGGGTCGTCCTCGGCCACCCGCGCATGGAAGGCCACCTGGAGCAGGACGTCACCGAGTTCTTCGGCCATGTGCGCGCGATCGCCACTACGCACGGCCTCCGCGAACTCCCCGGACTCCTCCTCCAGATACTTCAGGAGGGACTCATGCGTCTGCTTCGCGTCCCACGGGCATCCCCCCGGCGACCGCAGCCGATCCATGACCGCCACCACATCGAGCAGACGCGACCCCGGCACGTCCCACGACCCGACGACGATCTCGATCTCCGGCGGGTGCTCGAGTCGCGACACCTCGCTCGCGATGGCATCCGAGAGCCCCTCATCACCGTCGGCCGAGCCGAGCCACACCACGCGCTGACGCAATGCCCGATCCACGAGTTCCCTTGCCAGCAAAGCATTTTCGTATGCCGTGGGCTCACCACTCGGCGACGGCAAGCCGCCGACGGTGGCCGGCTCCACGGCATACGCGTCGAGCGAAGCGAGGGTTTCGACGGGGAGTCCGGATTCGGCGACAGCGACCGCCAACGGTTCGTCGAGTGAAGCGGTCAACCGCACGTCCGCCGCATCGAGCGCCTGCCAGGCCGCACGCGAGAGCAGACCGGGCACCACGCGCGGCGTGGTGATCAGGAGGACCAGCCCAGTGGGCGGGCCAAGATCAGGGGGCGGCTCCACAGAGCCGGCAGGATCCACGGGTCAGGTCCGCGGAAGGATCACTGGGCGGGGTTGGCGGCGGAGAACTTCAGCCAATCGGGCGTCGACGGACCGAGCGCCCCGGTCTGGCTGTCGTAGGTGCCGTACTTCGGATTGACCTCGACCTTGAGCGCCTGGATCTTCTGCGACAGGGGCACCTCGTCGGCCTGGGTCACCTTGCCGTAGGCGGCATTGGTGCGCAGGACGTCGATGGTCGCCGGTGACGGGTTCGACATCGGGATCTCGGCGCGGGCTGCGCTCTCGCTCTGCGGGAAGCCGTTCTCCGCGGCGTAGTCGAGCACTGCCCGCGAGTGGATGAGGAAGTTGAGGGCCTGCTGCGGGGCGAACGGGGCCTGTGGCTTGAAGGCTTCGTTGATCTCGCGGGTCACGTCGGCCACCTGGGCCTCGGTGATGACGTGCCCGTCGACGACGGCGGCGACGTCCGAGGTGCCACAGCCGGAGACCAGAAGGGTGCTGCCCAGAGCCGCCGACACGACGGCGGCACGAACCAAGCGCTTCAACTGCTGTCCTTTCCTCACCGGGCTGCACCAGTCGATGCTCCCGTGGCCACGCGGGCCGCTTCACCCACATTGTCCATGACGACCGCCCGGATGAGCGACGTGGCCCACTCGAGCACCGCTCGGTCCCGCAGGGGCTTGCCGCCGATCACGGCCGTCGTCGGGGCCGGCACGAGGATCTGGTGCGTGCCGGGCTTGACGATCGACCCCTTGTAGACGCGCTGGAGCCGCAGGGTCTGGCTCTCGCGCAGGTCGACCGGCCCGAAGCGGACGTACTTGCCCTGGACCGCGATGTCGCCGATGCCCGCCGCCCGTGCGACCGTGCGGAGTCGTGCCACCTCGAGGAGGTTGCGCACCGGCTCCGGAGGTTTGCCATAGCGGTCGATGAGCTCGGCCTCGATCTCGGCGAGCACCGTTTCGTCGGCCACGGCGGCCAACTTCTTGTAGGCCTCCAGCCGCAGCCGCTCCCCCGGCACGTAGTCGTGCGGCAGATGGCCATCAACCGGCAACTCGATCTTGATCTCGGTCGGGGTTTCGTCGCTCTCGCCGCGATAGTTCGCGACGGCCTCGCCGACCAGCCGCACATACAGGTCGAAGCCGACACCGGCGATGTGTCCGGATTGTTCGCCACCGAGGAGGTTGCCGGCGCCACGGATCTCGAGGTCCTTCATGGCGATCTGCATGCCCGCGCCCAGGTCCGTGTGACTGGCCATGGTCTGGAGCCGGTCGTGCGCCGTCTCCGTGAGCGGCGCTTCTGGCGGATAGAGGAAGTAGGAGTACGCCCGCTCGCGACCCCGGCCGACCCGCCCCCGCAACTGGTGGAGTTGGGAGAGCCCCAGCCGGTCGGCACGCTCGACGATCAGGGTGTTGGCATTGGAGATGTCGAGCCCGGTCTCGACGATCGTCGTGCAGACGAGGACGTCGAACTTCTTGTCCCAGAAGTCGAGCACGACCTGCTCGAGCCGCCCCTCGGCCATCTTCCCGTGCGCCGTGGCGACGCGCGCCTCGGGCACGAGTTCGCGGATGCGCGAGGCGGCCTTCTCGATGCTCGACACCTTGTTGTGGATGAGGAAGACCTGCCCCTCGCGCAGCAGCTCACGCCGGATCGCCGCGCTCACCTGGCGCTCGTCATAGGAGCCGACATAGGTGAGGACCGGGTGCCGCTCCTCGGGCGGCGTTGCGAGAGTGGACATTTCGCGTATGCCGGTCACGGCCATCTCGAGCGTGCGCGGGATCGGCGTCGCGGACATTGCGAGCACGTCGACGTTGGTGCGCATCGACTTGAGTTGCTCCTTGTGCTCGACGCCGAAGCGCTGCTCCTCGTCGACGATGACCAACCCGAGGTCCTTGAACTGGTAGTCCTTGGACAGGAGGCGATGGGTCCCGATGACCAGATCGATCGAGCCATCGGCCATGCCGTCCTTGACCGCCTTGGACTCCCGATCGGACTGGAAGCGCGAGAGCGCCGCCACTCGCACCGGGAACTGCGCATAGCGCTCGGTGAAGGTCTGGAGATGTTGTTGCACGAGCAGGGTGGTCGGCACAAGGACCGCCACCTGCTTGCCGTCCTGGATCGCCTTGAAGGCCGCCCGCACCGCGATCTCGGTCTTGCCGTAGCCGACGTCGCCGCAGATGAGCCGGTCCATCGGGA
>DAOLRO010000187.1:0-5810 GCA_035418665.1 Phycicoccus sp. | reverse complement strand
GCACGACGACACAGAACTGCGGCACCGTCGCCGACGACACCGCCGACACCATCTTCGCGCCGTGCCGGATGATCCCCCCGCGCTCGACCTCGGACCCGATCATGAAGCCCGGGACGTCGGCCAGATAAATCAAGGGGATCGAGAAGGCATCGCACAGCCAGATGAAGCGCGCCGCCTTGTCGGCCGAGTCCGTGAAGAGCACCCCTCCCTTGACCGCCGAGTTGTTCGCGACGATGCCGACGCTCTCCCCGCCAAGGCGACCGAAGCCGATCACCAGCTCCCCGGCAT
Source organism: Phycicoccus sp. (assembly GCA_035418665.1). Lineage (GTDB taxonomy): Bacteria > Actinomycetota > Actinomycetes > Actinomycetales > Dermatophilaceae > Phycicoccus_A. The sequence continues at coordinate 5,522 of DAOLRO010000187.1, read as the reverse complement.
ACAAGGGTTTGATCTCGAAGAAGGAGTCGTCATCGACGAGCCCGTCGATGAAGTCGTGCACGTCGAAGGGGGTGCTCTCCTTCTCGGGGACGACGTCCCGGGTGAGAGCAACCGCAGGCTCCTCTGCGTGATAGGTCGGCAGCGGTGACTGCCAATTCACGGGGAGGTAGGAGAAGTAGAGCCGCGCCAACTCGATCGCCTCGGCATCATCAGCGGCCAGCAGGTCGCCCACACCGGAGACCGTGCAGTGCATCCGCGCACCGCCCATCTCCTCGAGCGAAACCTTCTCTCCCACAACCATTTCGGCCATGCGCGGACTGCCGAGATACATCGAGGCATTGCCCTCGACCATGATGATGATGTCGCAGAAGCTGGGGATGTAGGCCCCGCCCGCGGCCGACGGACCGAAGAGGCAGCAGACCTGGGGCACCTTCCCCGACAGCGCCACCTGGTTGTGGAAGATCCGCCCGGCGCCCCGCCGCCCCGGGAACATCTCCACCTGATCGGTGATCCGCGCACCCGCCGAGTCGACGAGCCAGAAGACCGGCAACTCCTCACGCAGCGCCATCTCGGTCGCCCGCACGATCTTCTCGACCGTCCGACTCCCCCACGAGCCGGCCTTCACCGTCGGGTCGTTGGCGATGACGATCACCGGCCGACCCTCGATCGCGCCGCGCCCGGTCACCACACCGTCGGCCGGCAGATCACCCGCCGTCGCGTTCGCATAGCGTCCGTCCTCGACGAAGCTGCCCTCATCGAGCAGGAGCGCGATCCGATCGCGGACATAGAGCTTGCCCTGCTGGGCCAGCTTGGCGGCCGACTTGTCGGGGGCCGAGGCCGATTTCGCGTATGCCGTGCGCAGCCTCCCGCGCACATCAGCCACCCTCGGGTCGCCCCCGTTGGCAGGCACCGCGACGGAAGCCTCCGCCTCAGACCCGGCCACAGCGGAAGGTGGAGAGGTCTCGGGATCGGAAGCGGACGGCATACCAGTCATCTTGTCAGCCTTCGCTCAGCCCTGCGGGAGGCCGAGGTGACGACCGATGACCATCCGCTGCACCTCCGAGGTGCCCTCGCCGATCTCGAGGATCTTGGCGTCGCGATAGAAGCGAGCGATCGGGTATTCCTCCATGAAGCCGTTGCCGCCGAAGACCTGCGTCGCGATCCGGGTCGCGGTGACGGCGGCCTCGGTCGAGTAGAGCTTGGCGAGGGCGGCGGCCTTCTTGACCTCGGCGACCGAGCGACGCCCTGCATCGTGCTCGTCCTTGAGCCAGGCGGCCTTGTAGGTGAGCAGGTGCGCGGACTCGGCCATGACGGCGAGGTCGGCGATCGGGAAGGAGACACCCTGGTTGATGCCGATCGGCTTGCCGAAGGCCGTGCGGGAGTTGGCATAGGCGACCGACTCGTCGAGCATCCGGCGGATCATGCCGACAGCGAGCGCCGAGATCGCGATCCGTCCGTCGTCGAGCGTCTTGAGGAACTGCTTGAAGCCAGCCCCTCGCTCGCCGAGAAGGTTCTCGGCCGGGACCCGACAGTTGGCAAAGGTCAGGCCGTGGGTGTCGGAGATGTGCCAACCGAGCTTGGCATAGGGCGCCTCGACCGTGAATCCGGGGGTGCCGGACGGGACCATGATGGCGGAGATCTCGGGCTTGCCGTCCGCGGTCTCTCCGGTCCGCGCGGTGACAGTGACGACGGAGGTGATGGCGCTGCCCGAGTTGGTGATGAAGGCCTTCGCTCCGTTGATCGTCCACTCGTCGTCGGCGAGGGTGGCGCGGGTGCGGGTGGCACCGGCGTCGGAGCCGGCGTCCGGCTCGGTCAGGCCGAAGCCAGCGAGGGTGCGGCCGGCGACGAGGTCGGGCAGAAAGCGTTCCTTCTGCTCCTGGCTGCCGTAGGTGAGGATCGGGTTGATGCCCAGGCCGACCCCGGCCGACAGGGTGATGCCGACCGACTGATCGACATAGCCGAGTTCCTCGATGGCGATGCACAGGCTCGTGAAGGCGCCGCCGTCGGAGTCCTCGAGGCTGCCTCCGAACTCCTCCGGCACGACGAGGCCGTAGAGGCCGAGATCGCCCATTTTTCCGACGAGGTCGCTGGGGAAGTGCTTGTCGCGATCCCACTGCGCGACATGGGGCTCGACCTCAGCGGCGGCGAACTCCTTGACGACCTTGCGGAAGTCCTCGTGGTCCTGGCTCAACTCGAACACGGCATACCTCGATCAGTGGTGGCGACAGGGGCGCGACCGCCGTGACGCGGTCATCGTCGCGGAGGGTCATCCTTGACGTTGACGTAAACGTAAAGCAATACTCACGGGTATGCCAGCCCGCGACGACGCGACCCGGACGATCGCGCAGGTCGCCGAGGAGTTCGGGGTCACCCATCGCACCGTCCGACACTACGAGGACCTGGGGCTGATCTCACCGGAGCGCCGCGGGACGGTCCGGCTCTACCACCGACGCGACCGCACGCGGCTCAACCTCATCCTTCGCGGCAAGCGGCTCGGCTTCCCCCTCGAACAGATCCGCACGATCATCGACCTCTACGACGCACCTCGCGGCCGGCGCAGCCAACTGGAATACGTCTTGGGCGAGATCGATGCCCGAAGGGCCGATCTGGAGCAGCGCCGGCGAGACATCGACGACGCCCTGATCGAGCTCAGCGACTTCGCCGAGCGCTGCCGGACCGACCTCGACCGGTTGGGCTGACGCGGTCCTATCCAGCCCTCCTGATCGCTCGAGGCATGGTCACCGCGCGCGCCTCGTGGGACAGTGGAGCATGAGCGCCAACGATGCGGACCGCTCCGACGAACACTCGGCCTTTGCCTGGATCATGTCGGGCACGGTCGGCGCCGTCGTGATCGGCGGCTTGGCCAAGGTGCTGCTGGACCGGCGCCGAGCCCAGGCACTGGCCGAAGGCGACCCTGTCTACGACGGCTCCGAGCCCGACGAGGTCGAGGGTCACCCGACCTGATCGGCGCCCGTGGCTTGGTCCTCGTCGGCGAGCAGGGCATCCACTTCCGCCGCAGTCGGCGCACTGTTCGGACCGCGCCGAGTCACCTTGATGGCCGCGCCAGCGTTGGCCCGTCGCGCGGCGTCCGTCCACGAGAGCCCGGCGACGTGCCCCGCGACCATGACCCCCGTGTGGCAGTCACCGGCACCATTGGTGTCGACCGGATCGCGTGGGAAACCCGCAACGTATGCCGTGCTGCCCCCTTCGCGCACCACGCACCCCTTCGGCCCGTCCCGGACGACCACCACACTGCCCGAGGGGAGCCGCGTCGAGAGCGCCAGCGCCGTGTCCTCGAGGCCGGTCCACCCGGTGAGGCCGGTTGCCTCCTCTGCGTTGCTCGTCCACACCGTCGTGAGCGCCAGGACCCGCTCACGAATCGGCGCCGGTAGACCCGCAAAGATCGCGCCGGGATCGAGCACGACGACCACGCCAGCGGGCAACGACTCGAGCCACGACAACAGCGGGTCGCGCGTCGCGCCCACCAGGCTGTAGCCAGAGACACACACGACGTCCCCAGCCGTTGGCGCCGACGTCGCGAGTGATTCGACCGTGATGTGCCGCTCGGCCCCCAACGTCGTGACGAAGGTCCGCTCGGCACTGGGTTCGATCATGACGAAGCAGATCCCGGTGTCCTGGTCGGGCAGCGGCTGACTGGAAATCGCGACTGACTCGGCGGCGAGGGTTTCCCTGATCAGGTCGGCGTTGTGCCCCGTCCCCACGGTCCCCGCGTGGACGCAGGTCGCGCCCGATCGAGCGGCGGCGAGCAGGATGTTGACGGCCGACGCGGCATACCGGGTGAAGGATGTCGCCATCGCGTTCTGGCCGCGACGCGGCAACTCGGGGATCTCGGCGACCTCGTCGACCAGCGCCTGTGCCGTGTGGATGACCCTTGGTCGGGCCCGATGCACCTCCGCCATCAGGTGATCGTCGAGCGCACGGAATAGAGCTCGGGGAAGAAGGTCAGGTCCAGTGCGCGCCGCAGGAAGGACACCCCGCTCGAGCCGCCGGTCCCCTTCTGCTGCCCGATCGTCCGCAGGACCACCTGCAGGTGACGGAATCGCCACTGCTGGAAGAGATCTTCGATGTCGACCAACTCCTCGCAGGCCTCATAAGCACCCCAATGAGTCGATGGGTCCGCGTAGATCCCCGCGATGACCGGCACCAGCTCTGGGTGCTCGCGATAGGGCTCACGGACGTCGCGTTCCAAGACCGAGGAGGGCACGGCATACCCATTGCGGGCAAGGTGCCGGAGGAACGCGTCATAGACCGTCGGCTCCTCCCAGAGCGCCGTGAGATCGGCTTGCGCTCCCGCGTCGTGCGCGAAGACCCGGATCATGTCGGCATTCTTGTTGCCGAGGATGAATTCGACGGAGCGATATTGCCAGCTCTGGAAGCCCGAGCTCGTCGCGAGGAAGGGCCGGATCTGCGCGTATTCGCTCGGCGTCAGGGTCGCGAGGACATCCCACTGCTCGACGAGTTGCTTGAGCACGTGCTTGATGCGAGCCAGTCGCTTGAGGGCCGGAGCGAGCTCGTCGCCACTGAGCAGGTCACGGGCGGAATGGAGTTCGTGGAGGAGCAACTTCAGCCAGAGCTCGGCGACCTGGTGCTGGATGATGAAGAGCATCTCGTCGTGCAGCACCGGCGTGCTCCGCGGGTGCTGTGACGACAGCAGTCGGGCCAGGTCGAGGTAGGCGCCGTAGGACAGGTTCTCCGAGTCCGTCGAGAAGTCCCGAGTGATGCTGTCCTCGAGTTGGCGCTGGTTGTCGCTCATGTCACTCCTTCGTGATGTCAGTGCCGAGTATGCCGTGACGGACAATCGGCGGGTGACCGATCGCTTCACTTCCGTCGATGACGTATGCCGTGGGCTCGCCGAAGCCGGCTATCTCGCCTCCGATGCCATCGCCACCACGACCTTCCTCGCCGACCGGCTCGGCAAGCCTCTACTCGTCGAAGGCCCGGCTGGTGTCGGCAAGACCGAGTTGGCCAAGGCAGTGGCTCGCGCGACGGGTGCTCGGCTGATCCGGCTCCAGTGCTATGAGGGTGTCGACGAAGCGCGCGCACTCTATGAGTGGAACCACGCCAAGCAACTGCTCCGGATCACCGCGTCGAAGGGCTCCGGCGATCACGGCGGCGAGTGGGATGCGTTGCGGGACAACATCTTCACCGAGGAATTCCTGCTGGCACGACCGTTGTTGGAGGCGGTCCGCTCCCCCGAGCCCGTGGTGCTCCTCGTCGACGAACTCGACAAGGCGGACGTCGAGATCGAGGGTCTGCTGCTCGAGATCCTCAGTGACTTCCAGGTGACCGTGCCCGAGTTGGGGACGATCGCGGCGACCCAGCGCCCGTTCGTGGTGTTGACCTCCAATGCGACGCGCGAGTTGTCCGAAGCCCTGCGTCGACGCTGCCTCTTCCTCCACATCGACTACCCCTCCCCCGAGCTCGAGCAGCAGATCGTCGCCCAGCACGTGCCGGGCCTGTCCGCCGCACATGCCGAGTCGGTCGTGCGGCTGGTGGGGCGG
>DAOLRO010000186.1:0-5819 GCA_035418665.1 Phycicoccus sp. | reverse complement strand
GAGGCGGTCGCGCGCTTCGGGGAGCGGATCCGGGTGGAGTCCGATCGGCTGACCCGGCTCGTCAAGGAGATCGTGGACCTGTCCCGACTCCAGGTGCAGGACACCCTCCACGAGCCGGAGCTCGTCGACATGAATCGTGTGGTCGCTGAGGCGGTCGACCGAGTGCGAGTGACCGCTGAGGCGCGCTCGATCACCATCGAGGTGGCGATCGAGGACGAGCTGGCCGTCTATGGCGATCGCGAGCTCCTCACAACGGCCATCGGCAACCTCGTGAGCAATGCCGTCAACTATTCCGACGACTTCACCAAGGTCGCGGTCGGCGGCCGGCGCACCGAGGAGATCGTCGAGATCGCCGTGACCGACCAAGGCCACGGCATCCCGGCATCTGAGCAGGAGCGCATCTTCGAGCGCTTCTATCGCGTCGACGCGGCACGGTCTCGAGCCACCGGCGGCACGGGCCTCGGTCTGGCGATCGTCAAGCACATCTGCGCCAACCACGGCGGCGATGTCTCGGTCTGGAGCGCCGAGGGGCACGGCTCGACGTTCACGGTCCGTCTTCCCCTGGCCGCTCCGAAGCCGGTGGCCCCTCCGCACATTCGCGCCACTGCCACTCGCCCCAACCCCACGTCTGCACATGACTCCGCGAGAATCCTCGCACCAGGCACACCCGTCCAAGGAGAACTCAGCGCATGAATCGCATCCTCGTCGTGGAGGACGAAGTGTCCTTCTCAGACCCGCTGTCCTACTTGCTCAGCAAGGAGGGTTACGAGGTCGCGGTGGCCGAGACCGGACCGGAGGCGCTGGCCGAGTTCGATGCCAACGGGGCCGACCTCGTGCTGCTCGACCTCATGTTGCCAGGGCTCTCCGGCGTGGACGTCTGCCGGGCGCTCCGGACCAAGTCCAATGTCCCCGTCATCATGCTGACCGCCAAGGACAGCGAGATCGACAAGGTCGTGGGCCTGGAGATCGGGGCGGATGACTACGTCACCAAGCCCTATTCCTCGCGTGAACTCCTCGCGCGCATCAAGGCGGTGTTGCGCCGCCTTGCCGAGCCCGAAGAACTGCTGCCCATGACCCTCGAAGCAGGCCCGGTGCGCATGGACGTCGAGCGGCATGTGGTGACCGTCGATGGCCGGGCCGTGGCCCTGCCGCTCAAGGAGTTCGAACTGCTCGAAATGCTCCTGCGCAACGCGGGGCGTGTCCTGACGCGGATGCAACTCATCGATCGCGTGTGGGGGAGTGATTACGTCGGCGACACCAAAACCCTCGACGTCCACGTCAAGCGCCTTCGCGCCAAGATCGAACCCGATCCGGGCAACCCGAAGCACATCGTCACGGTGCGTGGACTGGGCTACAAGTTCGACCTCTGAGCAACTGCGGCTGTCCTGCGTGCCGCGCCGGCGTCGGACTCAGGAGGTCGGCGCGAGGTCCTGGTAGACGCCGGTGGGCTCGAGCAGTGGGATCTGGAGAACGTCGTTGCTGCCCTCGACGCTGATGGTGATCGTCACCAGGTCACCGGCCTTGCCGGGCACGGACGAGAGGGTGAGGTCCTCATCGGCCAAGTTGGTCGATCCCGCTGGGGCGTCCGCCTCGACCGTGGCCCCATCGGCCGTGGCGAAGGTGACGGTGGCGGTCCTCCCCGTGTTGTTGACGAACTGTCCCGAGATGCGGCCGGGTCCACCCTCCTTGTCCCCACCGACGACGAGCAGGCTGCGCACGTCGTAGTCCTTGCTGAGGGTCAGGTTGACGCCGTCCGCGGCCTGGTAGGGCACATCGGTCTGCACCGGGGACATGGTGGCGCAGCCCGCGGTCACCAAGAGCGAACCGGCAAGAGTGAGGGCGGCCAGCGCCCGGCGCGTCGAGATCACGGGGCCAGCGTAGCGGCCCCGGTCGCCGCACCGAAGGTCGGATGAATCACGGGCCACCGCTGTTGCGACGCGACGCTGTCGCTCCTCCCGAGTGGTGGCAGTCACCGATGCGAACGCTGATCTGACACGCATGCTCGCGCGCGTGCCTCATGATTGAGGAAATGTCAAGCCTCTTCTTGCCTGTGGATATCGGCAGAAACCCGCCCTGACCTGCACAAACGCAGACTGGCTGCGTTCGGGGACGTCGGCATGTCGTGTTATCCTTGAGGTCGCGAAAGGGGACAACACCACATGGTTTTCACAGTTGGAGAGACGGTCGTCTACCCGCACCACGGGGCCGCCCGGATCGAGGAGATCAAGACCCGCACCATCCGTGGAGAAGAAAAGCTCTACCTGAAGCTGAAGGTGGCCCAGGGCGATCTCGTCATCGAGGTCCCTGCTGAGAACTGCGATCTCGTGGGTGTCCGCGACGTCGTGTCCAAGGAGGGACTGGACCGCGTCTTCGAGGTCCTGCGCGCCCCCTACGCCGAAGAGCCGACCAACTGGTCGCGCCGCTTCAAGGCCAACCTCGAGAAGCTCGCCTCCGGCGATGTCATCAAGGTGGCCGAGGTCGTCCGCGACCTGTGGCGCCGAGACAAGGACCGTGGCCTGTCCGCTGGCGAGAAGCGCATGCTGGCCAAGGCCCGACAGATCCTCGTCTCCGAGCTCGCGCTTGCCGAGAAGACCGACGAGGAAAAGGCCGAGGTCATCCTCGACGAGGTTCTCGCCTCCTGAGTCCGGGCCGTCTCCGGACCGGACCACACGGCATACCTGCTGTGATCTGATGCAGACGTGAGCGACGCCGACGCACCCACTGGGCGCGTCGGCGTCGTCATTGTCGCCGGCGGGTCTGGGTCGCGCTTGGGCGCGGCCGAGCCGAAGGCATTCGTCAGGGTGGCCGGGCGCACGCTTCTTTCGTATGCCGTGGAGCGGGTGGCGCAGGTCCCCGGGCTGGCGTCGTTGGTCATGGTGGCACCGGCGACACACCTCGATGCCGCCCGTGCTGACCTCATCCCCCTTGCGTCTGCGGATCTGGTCGCAGTGGGCGCCAGATCCGCAGAGGCAGCGGTGGTGGCGGGGGGAGCGGAGCGATCCGACTCCGTGCGGATCGGCCTCGAGCGCCTCGACCCCGCCTGTGACCTGATCGTGATCCATGACGCCGCCAGGTGCCTGACGCCGGTGGCCGTGTTCGAGCGGGTCATCGCTGCGGTGCGCGGCGGTGCCGCCGGTGCCGTGCCCGGGTTGCCCGTCGTCGACACGATCAAGGTGGTCGACGGTGAAGGTGTCATCACGGGCACGCCCGATCGCGCCACGCTGTGGGCGGTGCAGACGCCGCAAGGGTTCGACGCCACGGTGCTGCGCACGGCATACGCCTCCGGTCTGACGGCGACCGACGACGCCGCCCTCGTCGAGGCGATCGGCCACCATGTACGGGTCGTCGAGGGCGACCCGCTCGCCTTCAAGATCACCACGCCCGACGACCTCGCCCGCGCCGAACTCCTCGTCCGCGCGCTCCCGTAGCCTCTGCTCAGGCACTTCACGCACCCCGAACACCTTGGGGTCCCGTTGATGCACCGTGAGTCAGCAGAGGTTGGAGCGAACAGGTGAGTGGACTTCCCCGGGTCGGGATCGGGACCGACGTCCATGCGTATGCCGTGGAGCCCGGTCGTGAACTCTGGCTGGCGGGCCTGCTGTGGCCAGGGGAGCAGGGGCTCCAGGGACACTCGGACGCCGACGTCGCGGCTCATGCCGCCTGTGACGCGATCTTCACCGCCGCTGGGATCGGTGATCTGGGTGCCCATTTCGGCACCTCGCAGCCGGAGTTCGCGGGCGCCTCGGGTTGCACCCTGCTCGCCGAGGCGGCCCGCTTGGTGCGCGAGGCAGGCTTCGAGATCGGCAACATCGCCGTCCAGGTCGTCGGCAACCGACCCAGGATCGGTGCACGTCGTGCTGAGGCCGAAGCAGTGCTGTCGTCGGCGGCCGGCGCCCCCGTGTCCGTCAGCGGGACGACCACCGATGGGCTCGGACTGACCGGGCGTGGTGAGGGTGTGGCCGCCGTTGCCACAGCTTTGGTGGTTCGCACCCCCTGATCTGCCGACGTTCGACGACACGCTCGGTCCTGCGCTCAGGCCCGTGAGCACGAAAGCCGGGCGGATTGGCTCGAGCGTGTCGTCGAACTCAGCCCGGCGTGTCGGTGCCAGCGGTGCCGGAGCGGTCGATGGTGTCCGTGGTGCCGGCGGGACGGCCCGGGCGACCCGTGAGGACGGCGGCGATGACCAAGCCCGTCCCGATGAGGGAGAGGATCAGGCCGACGATGCCGAAGTCGGCGAGGAGGGCGTGCACCGGCGGACGGTAGCCGGACGTCATGAGGATGATGTTGGGGAGCATGCCGACAACGCTCGCGGCAGCGAGGGTCCCGAAACCTCCCATGGCCAGGGCGCGCCATCTGCCGCGATCGGGATGGACGGCACTCGCGACGAGCCCAGCCACCCAGAGCAGCAGGACGAGCACACTCGGCACGAGACTGAAGACGTAGCTCATCGAGAACATTCGATCCCCCCATTCGGTGTCTCCCGGTCGACACCTGCGGGAACGACGTTACCGCGCGAGTCCCGGCGTCCGATGAGGACCGCGGCGACCACCAGCGCGGTGCCCACCACCCGCAACGCGAGGCGGATGAAATCGACCACGTCGAGCAGGGGCATCAACGACGAGACATTCCCGGAACCCGTCGCCAGGACGATGACGGACGGATAGGTCTCCAGGGCCACCCAGGCGGCGAGGCAGAGGAAGCCACTGATCGCCAGTCCACGCCATGGGCCGCGATCGCGATGTCGCCAGGCCAGCAACCCTCCGACGAGCCACAGGAGAAGGAAGCCAATACTCGGCAGGAAGCCGAGCAGGAGCTGGGGCAAGGGGTAGCCGTTCACCGACCCGTTGGCCCCATGAACTGCAGGGCCGAAGCGAAGGTCAACCGCGAACTCATGCTCCTCACCCTAGCCATCCCGGGTATGCCGTCCGCGCCCTTCCACAGTCACCCGGCTTCGTTGGATGTCACCGACCGTCAGGTGCGGCTGGCCATCCCGAACCCCTGGGGGTGTCAAAGCGTCTCCGTGGACGGGTATTTGACGCTCCGACGGCAGGGAGCCTTGCACGAGGCATCGCAAGTGCGTTGACTGGCCACAACGCCCATCGAACCCGCAGCCCTCTCACCCGTAAGGAGTCTCCATGTCCCAGACCGTCAAGGCCGTCATCGCTCGCGCCAAGGGCGAGCCGGTTGAGCTCGTCGACATCGTCGTACCCGACCCGGGACCGGGCGAGGCCGTCGTCAAGATCGAGGCCTGCGGGGTCTGCCACACCGACCTGCACTACCGCGAAGGCGGCATCAACGACGCCTTTCCTTTCCTGCTGGGGCATGAGGCGGCGGGGGTCGTCGAGTCGGTGGGCGAGGGGGTCACAGAGGTCGCCCCCGGCGACTTCGTCATCCTCAACTGGCGTGCGGTGTGCGGTCAGTGCCGCGCCTGTCTCAAGGGCAAGCCCTGGTATTGCTTCGCCACTCACAACGCGAAGCAGAAGATGACGCTGACCGATGGCACTGAGCTCAGCCCGGCGCTGGGTATCGGCGCCTTTGCCGAGAAGACCCTCGTGGCCGCAGGTCAGTGCACCAAGGTCGACAAGGACGCAGAGGCGGCGGCCGTGGGCCTGCTGGGCTGCGGCGTCATGGCGGGCTTCGGCGCCGCAGTGCACACCGGCGGTGTCGGCCTGGGTGACTCGCTCGCCGTCATCGGGTGCGGCGGTGTCGGCAACGCGGCGATCCAGGGCGGCAAGGTGGCCGGTGCGACGACGATCATCGCGGTCGACGTCGACGACCGGAAGCTCGAGCAGGCCAAGAAGTTCGGCGCCACCCACACG
>DAOLRO010000185.1:1793-5879 GCA_035418665.1 Phycicoccus sp. | reverse complement strand
CGGCTGAGTTCGCCGATCCGCATCGTCATGGGCTGGGTCGTCATGGCCACCCATCGTAGGGCGTGGACCACCCCGAAATGGGATTGGACAAAGGTTGAACATGGGTGTCTCAGGTACTTGACCAACATTCGACAAACCTTGAACAATAACGGAATGTCCACGATTGACCTGACGGGGGCGCCATGAGTGCACCTGCGGCGCTGTGGCTGCGTCGAGACCTGCGTCGCTCCGACCTCCCTGCACTCGGAGCTGCGGCCGCGGCGGGCGATGGGTCGGTGGCGCCGCTCTTCGTCATGGATCCGGCGCTGTTGTCGGGAGCCGGCAGAGTGCGACGGACGTGGCTCGCTCGCTCCTTGGAGGCGGCCGTCAGGTCCTATGACGGGGCCCTGCACGTGCGGGTCGGCGACCCGAGGGTCGTGGTGCCAGCGTTTGCCCAGGAGGTGGGTGCCGGATCCGTGCACGTGAGCCGCGAGACGACGCCCTTCGGGGTCCGTCGCGATGCTGCGGTGTCCGAGGTCTTGGCGGGCGGCGGCGTCCGCTTCGTCCCCACCGGAACCCCGTATGCCGTGGGGCCGGGTCTGGTGACCAAGTCCGATGGTGAGCCCTACAAGGTCTTCACCCCTTTCCTGCGGGCTTGGCGCGAACACGGCTGGCCCGCACCGGCTGTGGAGCCCGACGGGCTAAGCCTCGTGGGACCGACCAAAACCCAAGCGCGAGAGCGGGATTCGGCGCTGGCGGATCTGGACGAGGAGGACCTCGACGTCGACCTGCCCGAGGCGGGGGAGGGGGCCGCCCTCCGACGTTGGCGTGAGTGGAGAGCAGCGGGCGGGCTCACGGCATACGCAACGGATCGGGATCGGCCCGATCGGGACGGGACGTCCCTGCTGTCCGCCCACCTCAAGATCGGGAGCATCCATCCGCGCACCCTCCTGGCTGACCTCGACGGGGAGGCCGGGCCTGGTGCAGAGACCTTCGCCGTTGAGTTGGCTTGGCGCGAGTTCTACGCGGATGTGTTGTGGCACAACCCAACCAGTGCGTGGACAGACCTTCGGCCGACCTTGATCGGGATGGCCTACGACGATGCTGGCGATCAGTTCGAGGCATGGCAGCAGGGGTGCACCGGTTATCCGATCGTCGATGCGGGGATGCGGCAGTTGCTCGCGACCGGATGGATGCACAATCGCGTCCGGATGATCGTCGCGAGTTTCCTCACCAAGGACCTCCACATCTGGTGGCCGCTCGGCGCACAGCACTTCATGGACCATCTCGTCGACGGTGACTTGGCCTCCAATTCCCATGGCTGGCAATGGGTTGCGGGCACCGGCACCGATGCCTCGCCCTACTTCAGGGTCTTCAATCCGGTCACCCAAGGGCTGAAGTTCGACCCCGACGGTGACTATGTCCGTCGGTGGGTGCCGGAGTTGCGCCACCTCGACAGAAAGAGTGCGCACGAGCCGTGGCGCGTCCCCAACGGATACACCCAGGGCTATCCAGAATGCATCGTCGACCACGCCGAGGAGCGACAGGAGGCGCTTGCGCGCCTCGCGGCCGTCACGAAGTGAGCGAGGCCACGGTCACCAGGTGATCTTGGCGGGCGAACGCCAGCGGGCGAGGACCTCGTCGGGATCATCGACGGTGCCGCCGCGGTTCCAGAGCGCGAGGTAGAGGTCGACAGCGCCCCCCGACAGCGTCAGGGCGTCGGCGGGCACGCCCTCGTCCGCGCCGGTGCTGCCTTCAATGCGCTCGGCGGTCATTCGTCGCACGCGGACCGGCTGGTCACTCACCCGGACCACCCACGAGACGGGGGCGTCGTGCGGGACGACGTGCACGGCATACGGGCTGGTGGATCGCAAGCCGCCGCGGGAACGCTGCCAGAAGCCGATGAGGAGTTCGTCGATGCCGTCCGCGGCCAGATCCTGGCCGAACCACGTGTCGTCGGCCCGCGCCACGCGACCGGTCTCGGCGGCGAGCGCGTCGATGGCGTGAATGGTCGTCTCGTGGCACTGGCGGCGTGCCCAGAACTCCTTGGGGGAGGGGGCCTCCTTGAGGAAGGTGAAGGCCTGTAGGTCAGGCGGCGCCTGCTCGAAGGCGTGCTCCAACTCCCGGGCGCCAGCGCGCAGCCAGGCGATCGGGTCGCTGGCGGTGCGCCCCTCGGTCTCGGTCAGGGCCGCATTGCCCATGCCTGCCTCGTCGCCCCGGATCGCGGCGATGGCCCAGCGGTGCACCATGCCCTGATGGGCGACGAGGTCGAGGACATCCCAGTCGGGACAGGTCGGCACGCGCGCGCCGAGCCACGTGTGACCCGCTGACCGCGCGAGGACGGCCGCGGCTTCGGACAGGCCGCCGATGTGGTCGTCGACGGGGATCAGGCAGGGTGCGTGCACATCCATGACCCGACTCTGCCACGCGGGTGGCGGGCCGGCACGACCGACCGCTCAGTTGAGCTGCCAGGACCTCTTGGACAGGCCGAACCAGAAGCCGTCGATCACGCTGGTGGCATCGATGCCACCGGAGGCGTGGGCCGCGCCGAGGCTGACGAAGAGGGGTGCCCAGTGCTCGGTGCGCGGGTGCGCCTCGCGAGCAGCGGGTGCCTTGTCGAGGAAGTCGAGCAGGGCATCGACGTCGCCAGCCGCCATCGTCTCGGCCGCCCAGTGGTCGAACTCGGTCGAGGGGGTCGGAGCGGGGGCGTCCGCCGGCGCTCCGGGGTTGAACCACCGCAGGTTGTGGGTGGTGAAGCCGGAGCCGACGATGAGCGTGCCCTCGTCGCGGAGCGGGGCCAGTCGCTGCCCGAGGTCGAAGAGGCGCTGTGGGTCGAGGGTCGGCATCGAGAGCTGGAGGGTGGGGATGTCCGCCTCGGGGAACATCTCGACGAGGGGGACGTAGGCGCCGTGGTCGAGGCCGCGGCTCGGGTCCTGGTGGAGGGTCTCGCCGGAACCCTCGAGCAGACCAGCGACGGATTGCGCGAGTTCGGGCGCGCCGGGGGCGTCGTAGGTCACCTCGTAGTACTTCTGCGGGAACCCCCAGAAGTCATACGTCAGCGGGGTGTCGCCGCTCGTCGAAGAGACCGAGATGGGTGCCTGCTCCCAATGGGCGCTCACCATGAGGATGTTGGTCGGACGGGGTATGCCGTCCGCCCACCTCGCGAGTTCGGCCGTCCAGGTCGCGTCGTCGGCCAACGGCGGGGCGCCATGACTGAGGTAGAGCACGGGTTGGCGCATGGGGCGAGGATAGGTCAGGGTCGGCCCTGATCGGCACCCCAGGTCGACCCTTGGATCGGCTCGTCGTGGTCGGATTCTGGCCAGCGGCCAGACAGACTCCTTCCATGATCACCGTCGAGCACCTCACGAAACGCTATGGCCGATTCACCGCGGTCGACGACATCTCCTTCGAGGTGCGTCCCGGTCAGGTCGTCGGATTCCTCGGCCCGAACGGCGCCGGCAAGTCCACGGCGATGCGGATGATGACCGGGCTCACGCCACCCACGTCGGGGACTTCCACGGTCCTTGGGCGCCCCTATCGCCAGATCGGCAACCCGGGACGTCGAGTGGGCGTGATGCTCGATGCCGCTGCCCAACACCCGGGCCGCACGGGTCGGGAAGTGTTGCGGCTCAGCGCGATCCAGCTCGGTGTCCCGCGCTCGCGCATCGAGGAGGTGCTCGACATCGTCGGTCTCACCGATGACGAGTCGACCCGGCGCGTGCGCAACTACTCGCTCGGCATGCGGCAGCGCCTCGGCCTGGCGTCGGCCCTCATGGGCGAACCAGAGGTCCTGATCCTGGATGAGCCCGCCAATGGGCTGGACCCGCAGGGCATCCACTGGATGCGTGGTCTGCTCCGGGGGTTCGCCGACCGGGGTGGCACCGTCCTGCTCTCCTCGCACCTGCTCCACGAGGTCCAGGTCGTCGCCGATGAGCTCGTCATCATCGGCCGCGGCCGGATCGTGGCTCAGGGCCTCAAGGAGGACCTCCTCTCCGGTGGTGGGGTCAAGGTCAGCTCGCTCGATGACGCGGCGCTGTCGGCTGCTCTCACCACCGCCGGTCTCCAGACCCAACGCACGGCGCGTGGTCTCGTCGTCACGGCGTCGGT
>DAOLRO010000185.1:0-1693 GCA_035418665.1 Phycicoccus sp. | reverse complement strand
TCGACTCGTGCACGTCGAGTTCCGCAAGATCATCGACACGCGGGCTGGCCTGTGGATGTGCATCGTCATGGCGGCGGCCACTGGGATCGCGGTCATCGCGGTCCTGCTCACCGCGCCGGCGGAGGCCCTGGACTACGAAACCTTCATCGGGATCATCGGGCTGCCGCTCATGATGCTGCTCCCCGTGCTCGGGATCATGGCGGCCACCAGCGAGTGGAGCCAGCGCACCGGCCTCGTGACCTTCACCCTCGAGCCCAGACGCGGGCGGGTGGTCACGGCCAAGCTCATCGCCGGCGTGCTCCTCGGGCTCGTCCTCATTGCGGTCGCCCTCGTGCTGGCCGCTGGCGCGAACCTCATCGCCCTCAGCAAGGGCGCCAGCGGCTCGTGGGAGGTGCCCTGGGGGATGATCCTCGGGCTGACCGTGGCGCTGACGATCTTCGTGCTGCAGGGCTTCGGCTTCGGCTTCACGGTGCTCAACACCCCGGCCGCCATCGTGGCCGCGCTCGTGCTCCCGACGCTGTGGTCGATCGCATCGTCGATGATCGACTGGGTCAACAAGGCCGGCGTCTGGCTCGACCTCAACCGGGTCCTCGACCCGCTCATGGGGGGAAGGATGTCCGGTGAGGACTGGCAACACCTGGCCACCGGCGTGGGTTTCTGGGTGGGCCTTCCACTCGCCATCGGCATCTATCGCGTGATGACACGCGAGGTGAAATGAGCCCACCCGACCCGCTGCCCGCGGGGTCGGTGTGTGCAGACATGAGCGTTTGAGGCTACCGTCGGTGCCGTTCGACCACGTCGGGAGCAGCGACGAATCCGCTGCACGTGACCGGACAGACAAGGATCGATCACGCATGAGCGGGACCAAACTGGTCATCGTCGAGAGCCCGGCCAAGGCCAAGACGATCGCGGGCTATCTGGGCAAGGACTGGCTCGTCGAGGCCTCCGTCGGCCACATCCGCGACATCCCCACGCCGAGCGAGATGCCGGCCGAGATCAAGCGCGGGCCGTTCGGGAGGTTCGGCGTCGACATCGACGACGACTTCGCGCCCTACTACATCGTCGACGCCGACAAGAAGAAGAAGGTCGCCGAGCTCAAGCGGGCGCTGAAGTCGGCCGACGAGCTCTACCTCGCCACGGATGAGGACCGCGAGGGTGAGGCGATCGCGTGGCACCTCAAGGAGACCCTGCAGCCCAAGGTCCCCGTCAAGCGCATGGTCTTCCATGAGATCACCAAGGAAGCCATCCAGCGCGCCGCGAACAACACCCGTGACATCGACATGCCCCTCGTCGATGCCCAGGAGACCCGCCGCATCCTCGACCGGCTCTATGGCTATGAGGTGTCTCCCGTGTTGTGGCGCAAGGTGCGCGCCGGCCTGTCGGCTGGCCGAGTGCAGTCCGTCGCGACGCGCTTGGTCGTCGAGCGCGAGCGCGAGCGGATGGCCTTCGTCGCCGCCAACTACTGGGACGTCGAGGGCGACTTCACTCCCGACGGCCAGAGCAACCTCTTCACCGCGAGGCTCACGGGCGTCGACGGCCAGCGGGTGGCCACCGGCCGTGATTTCGCCGACGACGGCACCCTCACCAACACCAAGGTCACCCACCTCGACCGGTCGCGGGCGGAGGGCATTGCGTATGCCGTGCGCGCCGCCGACGTGTCCGTCACCTCGGTCGCGGAGAAGCCGTACACCCG
>DAOLRO010000184.1:0-5906 GCA_035418665.1 Phycicoccus sp. | reverse complement strand
TGATGACGTAGGAGATGGTGGATTGGCCTTCGATGAGCGCGATCATGGCGTCGGCTCGGGCTTGGTCGAGGGTCTCGGAGCGTCCGTTGTTGATGAACTCACGCGCGAGGGCGTCGATGGCTGCCCAGGCTCGGATGGATTGGGTCGCGGGGAGGGTGGCGAGCCATTCTTCGACGCCGGCTTTGCTGGTCCAGCGTCGCAGGCACCGATCGGATCGGTTCTTGTCGGCTCGGTCTTTGACGGCGTCGGGGTCGACCTGCGCGAGCGCGGTTTGGACGCGGCGCTTGAGTCGGGCCCCGTTCTCCCCGGACGGGTCCTCGACCAGTCCAGCACGAACGGCTGGCATGAGGTGTTCGGCCACGACGGCAGCGACCTCGTCATCGACCTCGTCGAGTTCGTCGCAGATGATCTTGGCTCGGGCTTCGTCGAGGACACCGTCGGCCATCGCGGCATGCACCGGCGCCAACGGTCCCGTCAGTTTCTCGGCCCGGTCCACCCAATGCTGCGCGGCCTGCTGCGACACCCCGAGTGACCCCGCGACGAGGGCGGCGGCGTCGAGTCGGGCGTAGGTGTCACTCATCGGCAGGTGCAACAACGTCCCGTCTTCGGCTTCGATGGTGTGGGTGTGGGTGATGGCGGCGACCAACTCCACCTGACGTGCCTTGATCGCGTTCACGGAAGCGGTGAGTTGGCCGAGTTCGGCGACGAGTTCGGGCAGCGGGGTTTCCGCCAACCGTGCCGTGGTGCTCGTCGTGTCCATGTCCTATTGTGTCCCGAGATCGGGCTCGAACACAAGTGCTAATCGTGTCGAGTTCGCTTACAGCGCAATCAAATTCGGGAGTTTGCCTGCCAGCGTGCGTGGCCGCGTCGGGAGGCAAAGTCCCGATCGGCGAGTGGTGGGTTTGGGGGCGGGGCGAGGTCCGGACCCGGGGGTTCGGCCTTCCTCTGACAGGGCCCACGCCATTGGTTGGAAATGGGGCAGCCGAGCGGGTCGAATGCCGCACGGCACACGAACTGGGCTGGGAAATGGGACGGTGCCCGGCCCGGACACGTGACGGCAGACGCACTGGGTTGGGACTGGAGAGGCACGCGGGCCGAGTGCTCCACGGCATACGAACCGGGTTGGGAAATGGGAGGCAGACGGGAGGGATCCTTCCCCGATCGGCTCGCAACGTCCATGATGTCCCGAACACGTCGCGGTGTCCGGGCCGGGGCGACCTCCCCGAAAGGCCGCACCATGGACTCAGCGCTCGTCTCCGTCGGACTGCCGATCGCGCTGGCGATCATCATGTTCGGCCTTGGCCTCTCGCTCACGCCCGCGGACTTCGCGCGGATCGGGCGCTCACCCAAGGCCGTGGTCATCATCCTGCTCGTGCAGGTCGTGCTCCTGCCGCTGGTGGCCTTCGGGCTGGCCAAGGGATTCCGACTCGAGCCAGCCCTGGCCGTCGGCCTGCTCATCCTCGCCGCGAGCCCCGGCGGCACGACGGCCAACCTCTACAGCCACCTCTTCCGCGGTGACGTTGCCCTCAACATCACGCTGACGGCGATCAACTCGATCCTTGCCCTCGTCACCCTCCCGCTCGTCGTCAACCTCGCGCTCAACCACTTCGGCGCCGGCAGCGACACCGTCGGCATCCAGCCGGGCAAGATGATCCAGGTCTTCGCGATCGTGCTCGTCCCGGTCGCCCTCGGCATGCTGGTCCGCGCCAAGGCCCCCGGATTCGCCGACCGGATGGACAAGCCGGTCCGCATCGCCTCGGCGATCCTGCTCGCGCTGGTCGTCATCGGCGCGATCCTCGGCGAGGAGAAGGCGGTCGACTACTTCCTCCAGGTCGGCCTGGTCACCTCGCTCTTCTGCGTCACCTCACTCGTCGTCGGGTATGCCGTGCCGCGCATCGCCGGCCTCACCGTCCCCCAGTCGATCGCGAGCGGCTTCGAGATCGGGATCCACAACAGCACGCTGGCCATCGCCGTCGCGCTCACCGTTCTGGAGAACACGACGATGGCCATCCCCTCGGCGATCTACGGGATCGTCATGTTCCCGATCGCCGCGATCTTCGGCTTCGTCCTCGTCCGCATGGTCCGCCCGCCGGCGGACTCGACCGCCAAAGCCGCCTGACCGGCCCGCGGCAAGCGCAGCCTCAGAGCGCACCGATCGACGGCAAGAAGGCCGTGACGATCGCCGCCCCGAGGAAGGACAACACCGTCGACACGGTCACCGTGTGCGCGACGAACTCAACGTCCCCCTCATACTCCTGAGCGAGCAGGAAGGCGTTGACCGCGGTCGGCATGGCCAGCGACAGCGCCAAGGCTTGCAAGGGGACGCCACGCAAGCCCACGGCATACCCAATGGGCAGGCCGACAAAGGGGAGCACGCCCACCCGCAGGACCGACGCGATGATGACGGGACGGGAGAGGCGGACCCGACCGCTCTGGCCGAGCTGGATGCCCAGGGTGAGCAGGATGATCGTGAGGCAGGCGGCGGCGAGCAACTCGATCCCGCGACCGATCCCGGTCGGCAAGGCGATGCCGCTGGCGCGGATGAGCAGAGCCGCCACCATCGCCCAGATGACCGGCAGCCGCAGCATCCCGCGCAGGGCTCCCCGCCAACCCTCATGCGCGCCATAGAGCAGCGGCGCCAACACGAAGGTCATGACCACCGAGCAGACAAAGATGAGCACGCTCTGGTCGAGGCCCTCGCGACCGAGCGCGAAGAGGGCGATGGGCAGGCCCATGTTGCCGTTGTTGCCGATCGCGACGGCGACCGCGGCCGAGCGACGCGCGTGACCGGTGCTGCCGAACGTCCCGAGCCAGCCCAGCCCGGCGGCGAGGAGGGTGACGATGACGAAGGCGATCACCAACTGGAGCCCGACCCGCCCGGACACCTCCGTCGTGAGGATGGTCTGGAAGGCCAGGGCTGGCACCAAGGCATTGAGGGCGACCTTGGTGATCGTCACCCGGTCGAGAGTGAAGCGTCGCGCGAGGAAGGCCCCGACCCCGGCCACGAGCACCACCGGGAGGATCACGTCGACGAGTGCGCGAAGGAGGGCCACAAGCGCTGAGTATGCCGGGGGGCTGGGTTTGCGTGCCGCTGGGCGTGCGTGCGGCTGGACTTGGCTCCGGCTGGGTGTGCGTTCGGCTCAGCCGAAGTCGTGGGTCCAGCCAGTGCGCGCCCGGCCCCGCTGCCAGACTCATCACATGCCCGACTCGACCACCGACGACCCGTGGGGGACCCGTGATCTGGACCTCACGGCATACCTCGACCGCATCGGCCAACCCGAGCGGGAGCCGAGCCGAGAAGCCCTGGCTGCCCTCCACCGAGCCCATCGACGGACGTTCCCGTTCGAGAACATCGATGTCCTCCTCGACCAACATCCCGGGGTGTCCGTCGCGGCCGTGCAGGCCAAACTGCTCGGCCTGCCGCGGGGCGGCTACTGCTTCGAACAGTCGGTCTTGCTCGCAGCCGCACTCGAACGACTTGGGTATGCCGTGCGCCGTCACCTCTCCCGCACGCGGCATCCGCGCACCTCGCCGCGGACCCATCTGGTGTCGGTCATCGAGCTCGATGGTCAGCGACTCCTCTGTGATGTCGGTATGGGTTGGACGCTGCTCGAGCCGATGCCCTTGGTCGATGGCGCGGAGGTGACGCAGGACGGTTGGCGGTTCCGGCTGACCCGACGCGAGGAATTCGGCACTGTCACATGGGAGTTGGCGCGCATCAACTGTGACCAGTGGGAGCCGATGCACTGGATCGAGGACAGCCTCATCCACCCGATCGATGTCGAGGTGGCGCATCACTACACGAGCACGCACCCCCTGACCTACTTCCGGTCCTCGTTGGTCGTCGGCGGACTGGGGCGGGGTCCGTCCGAGGGAAGCGTTCTGGGATTGAGTCTCGACGGCGTGACCGAGCGTCGTCCGGGAGTCCCGACCCGGCATACCGACCTCCCGACGGACGCCCACGAGATCGGTCGGCAACTCGCCCGACTGGGGATCCGGCCGACCTACGAGGAGCTCGATCGCCTCACCGCGAAGATCGCCGAGATCAGAGCAGCGACGCAGGCCGAGTGAGGGGGACCTGACCTATCGCTGCGCGCGGGGGTTCGGCAGGATGGAGCCATGGCCCAGAAGATGGCGTTGCGCGAATACATCGACTCTCTGCGGAGCGAGGGTTACACCGTCCACGGCAGCGAGGAGGAGGACCCGATTCTGCTCGCGCCCGACGGCAGCGCGGTCGAGACGTGGCGCGAGGACTACCCCTACAGCCACCTCATCGACACCTCGCAGTACGAAGAGGAGAAGTATCGGCTGCAGGTCGAGCTCCTCAAGTTCCAGTACTGGAGCCAGGACACCAACCAGAAGCACGTGCTCGTCTTCGAGGGCCGCGATGCCGCCGGTAAGGGAGGCACGATCAAGCGCTTCATGGAGCACCTCAACCCACGTGCCGCGCGCGTCGTCGCTTTGAACAAGCCGAGCTCGGACGAGCTGGGCCAGTGGTACTTCCAGCGCTATGTCCGGCACCTCCCGACGGCGGGCGAGATCGTGCTCTTCGACCGCAGTTGGTACAACCGCGCCGGCGTCGAGCGGGTCATGGGCTTCTGCACCGAGGACCAGTACCAGGTCTTCATGAAGCAGGCGCCGACCTTCGAGAAGATGCTCGTCGACTCCGGCACCACCGTGACCAAACTCTGGTTCTCGGTGACCCAACAGGAACAGCGCACCCGCTTCGCCATCCGCCAACTCGACCCCGTGCGGCGCTGGAAGCTCTCGCCGATGGACCTCGAGAGCCTCGACCGCTGGGAGGCCTACACGGCCGCCAAGGAGGCGATGTTCGAGTTCACGGACAAGAAGAACGCGCCCTGGATCACGATCAAGTCCAACGACAAGAAGCGTGGGCGGATCAACGCAATTCGCGCCTTCCTCAACCAGTTCGACTACGAGGGCAAGGACACCGACGTCGTCTTTGCGCCGGACCCCAAGATCGTCCAGCGCGCGCGTCACGCCGAAGGTGACTGACCTCCTTTCGCAGGCGGCGACCGCGGTGTATGCCGTGGAGCCGGGTGAGTTCATCGCGTCCCGCAAGGAGTGGGTCGCCACTGCCAAGGCTGCTGGCGACAAAGAGGCGGCGGCTGCGATCGGGGTGCTGCGCAAGCCGAGCGTCTCGGCGTGGGCGATGAATGCGGTGGTGCGTGGGGCGCCCGAGGTCGTCGATGCTCTACGCGATGTCGGTGCGCGGATGCGGGATGCCCAGTCGCGGATGGACATGGCCAGTGTCCAGGGCATGCGGGGTGAGCGCGAGTCGGCCGTCTCGGACTATGTGTCCGCCGCCGCCCGTGTGACTGCGGATGCGGGTCGTCCACTCGCGGCATCGGGTCTGGATGAGGTGCGGGCCACTGCGATTGCGGCGCTGGCTGATGCGTCGGCCGAGATGGTGATGGCCTCCGGGACCCTGACAAGAGCGTTGTCCTACAGCGGTTTTGGCGAGGTCGACCTCTCCGATGCCGTGGTGCTGACCAAGACCGGCAGGGTCCTGGGCGTCATCTCCGGCGGGGGCGGAGGGGGGTCGTTGGCCGATGCCAACGAGCCGGGAGCATCTGACGCCGACATGGACGCAGCCGACCACCCGACAGTTGACCCCGACCACGAGCAAAAGCTGGCGGCGGCTCGGATGGCTCTCGAGGATGCCGAGGACGAACTGGCCGAGGTGTCAGAGGAAATCGCCGTTGCCAACGAGAACCTGGAACGCGCTCAAGCCGCGGTGGCAGCCGCCGAACGCCAACTGTCCGTCGTCACCAAGCGCGCGGAGCGTCTCCGACGCCGCCGCGACGAAGCCCTGCGATCTCTGAACGCGATCCAGTCCTGACCGGCGCGTTGAGAGTGCACGACACGCGGCGCAATTTCGCCTG
>DAOLRO010000183.1:0-5941 GCA_035418665.1 Phycicoccus sp. | reverse complement strand
GATTCGATGTATTAGGGACACAGAATCTGTGTCCCTAATACATCGAATCAGCGGGAAGCAGGGTCAGCGGGGCTCGACCTTGGCGCGCAGCAGCCCGTAGGTCACCGACTCGACGAGGGCATCCCAGCTTGCCTCGAGGATGTTGGCCGCGACGCCAATGGTCGTCCACGTCGTCGTGCCGACGCTGGTCTCGATGAGGACCCGCGTCACGGCGTCGGTGCCGTGCGAGGCATCGAGGATGCGGACCTTGTAGTCCACGAGCTCGAACTGCTCGATCTCCGGATAGGCCTTGGACAGCGCCGATCGGAGCGCCTGGTCGAGGGCGTTGACCGGGCCGTTGCCCTCGCCGGTGCGGACATAGCGTTTGTCCCCGGCCGACAATTTGACCGTGGCCTCGGACAGCGCGTCACCGGTCCCCCGCGCGTCGGTGATGACCCGCCAGGACTCGACGTCGAAGTAGTCGGGCAGCCCGCCCTCGAGTTCGCGACGAAGGAGCAACTCGAAGGACGCGTCGGCGGCGTCGAAGGTGAAGCCGCGGAGTTCTTTGTCCTTGACACCGGCGAGGACACGCTTCATCAGGTTGCTGTCCTGCTCATCATTGGCGTCGAGCGCGAAGCCGAGTTCCTTGGCCTTGAGTTCAATGGAGGCGCGACCGGCCATGTCGGACACCAGCATTCGCATGTCATTGCCGACGTGCTTGGGGTCCATGTGCTGGTAGAGGTCGGGGTCGATCTTGATCGCACTGGCGTGCAGGCCGGCCTTGTGCGCGAAGGCACTGGACCCCGTGTAGGGCTGGCGCGAGTAGGGCGCCACGTTGGTCACCTCGCTGATCGCGTGACTGATGCGCGTCGCCTCCTGGAGCTGGTGTGGCTCGACGAGTGGAAGCCCCTTCTTGAGTTGGAGATTCGAGACGACCGAGACGAGGTCGGCGTTGCCGGTGCGCTCGCCGTAGCCGTTGACCGTGCCCTGGACGTGACGGGCGCCCGCATCGACAGCCGCCATCGAGTTGGCGACGGCGCACCCGGTGTCGTTGTGGCAGTGGATGCCCACACGGGTGTCGCCGCTCGCGGGCAGGCCGAGTGTGGTCACGACGTCATGGACGACCTCCGCGACCTGAGTGGGCAACATGCCGCCGTTGGTGTCGCACAGCGCAAGGACCTCCGCCCCCGACTCAGCCGCCGCGCGAAGTGCCTCGAGAGCGTAAGCCCGGTCCACGGCATACCCATCGAAGAAGTGCTCGGCGTCGAGGAAGACGCGACGCCCCTCGCCACGGAGGAAGGAGACGGTGTCGCGGATCATCGCGAGGTTCTCCTCTCGCGTGGTGCGCAGCGCACGCTCGACGTGGCCGGTGTGCGACTTGGCCACGAGGGTGACGACGGAGGCCTGGCTGTCGAGCAGGGCCCGCACGAGGGGGTCGGTGGACGCGGCGCCACCGGCACGCCGCGTCGCACCGAACGCGGCCAGCGTCGCGTTGCGGAGCTCGAGCTCCTTCGCGGCGCGAGCGAAGAACTCGGTGTCCTTCGGATTCGCGCCGGGCCAGCCTCCCTCGATGAAACCCACGCCGAGATCATCGAGGTGACGCGCGATGGCCAACTTGTCCGTCACGGAGAGGTTGAGCCCCTCTTGCTGGGCACCATCGCGCAGCGTGGTGTCGTAGACGTGCAGGTCGGTCATCGTGTCTCGCCTCAAGCCGGTCGTCGGGGTCGTGGTGCGTTGCACCGTGTGACGCGTGTTGCTCCTCATCCTCCACCTCGCGCCCGGCTCGCCCCGTGGGTGGGGGTCGGCCCGCTCTTGTCGGCCGCTGTGGTGATCGGCCAAACAAAAAGACCCCCCGGGTGTGGGAGGTCTGCGCGACGAGGGAGGCTCGTCGCGCTATTCGATAATGAGGACCGCGGTCGCGGCAGGCATCGTCGTCACGAGACTCACCCTGCCACCGCTGTTTCGCGGCGGTCGAACGGCGTCCACATCGTGGATGTTCGGGAGGAAGGGCGGCCGACGTCCGCTCCGCCCCGGGTCCCGCAGGATCTGACCCAGTGATTAGGGTTGCCTTACCTAAACTGATCCGAGGGGGCCTGGTGACGACGACCACCTACAGCCGGAGGGAACGCGGCGCCATCGCCGCCTACAGCGCGATGTATGGCGCCACCATGGCCCTGCCGCCACGTCGCGACTTCTACCCGCAGTTCCCGGCCACGGTGACTGCGGTGCAGGACCTCGCACCGGCCTTTCGGCGGGTCACGCTGCAGGCGGCTCCACTGCGTGGACTGACTCTTCTCGGACCCGACGAGTATGTCGGTCTCTACCTCCCCTCCCCTGGCGTCGACCTGTACCTACCGGAGGACTCTCTCAACCCTCGGCCGGCGTTGAGCAGGCTTCCCGTGGAGGTCCGGCCCGACCTGCGTTGGTACACGATCCGCGCTCATCGCCGCGCCCATGGCGAGGTCGACATCGACATCGTCAGCAAGGGTCATGACGGGCCAGGTGCACGATGGATCGGCCGGGTCCGGGTCGATGACAGCATCGGTCTGCGGATCGGGAGTGCCCCCTATGCGAGCGCTCCCCGCAACGGGCACCATGTGCTGCTCGCGGACGAGACCGGCCTCCCCGGCGCGCTTGCTGTCCTCGACGCGTCCGCCAGGCTCCCCACGTCGGCGCGTCCGCAACTCACGGTCCTCCTCGAGGTGCCCGGGCAGGGTCACCTCCCCGACGACGCCCACCGAGCGGGAATCGATGTCGTGTATCGAGGTGAGGGCGCGCCCGGAAGCGCCCTCTTGCCCGCGCTGTCCGACCTGGCCCTCGGTCGCCCTGACTACGCGTGGGTGTGCGCCGAGGCCGCGACCATTGCGGGGGCACGGCGCCACTTGGTCAAGGAGCGCTGCATGTCACGCCGAAAGGTGATGGCCTCGGGATTCTGGAAGGTCGGCAGCGAACGGCTGTGACCAGCAACGGGAGGGCTCCGCGCCCGAGGCGATTGAGTGAGGATAGCCTTGCCTAGCCATGACCCTCCTCGAACTGCCCCCGGCGACGCCGCGTCAGGGCACCGGTCTGCCGTTCGTTGATGGACTGAACCGCTTCGGCACGGCCCCAGCGCTGATCGGCGAGTCCGGTGTCGTCACCTATGCGGAGCTGGCTGCGGCCGTGTCCGGCGGGGTCAAGCAGTGGCAGTCGCTCGGCCCCGCACGGCGTCTCCTCCAGCTCGAGTTGCTGCCCACGATCGAGTCGGTCACGGCCTACCTGATCGCGCTGGCCGCTGGCCATGCGGTGATTCTGACCGGGAACGGCCAGTCGTCGACCATCGCCGAGGTCCACCGGCCGGACTCCATCGGTCGCATCGTCGGGGGCTCCTGGACGCTCGAGCATGCACGCAAGACTTCGGTTCACACCCTGCATCCGGACCTCGCACTGCTGCTGAGCACGTCCGGATCGACCGGCAGTCCCAAGCTGGTGCGTCTGTCGTGGGGCAACCTCACCGCCAACACCTCCGCCATCGTGCGGGCTCTCGGGCTGGGCCCGCAGGATGTCGGAGTCACCACCCTTCCCCTGCACTACTGCTATGGGCTGTCGGTGCTGCACACCCACCTTGCGGTCGGTGCGGCCATGGTCCTGACCGACCTCTCGGTGGCGGACGACGACCTCTGGCCCCTGTTGCGAACCACCGGGGTCACGTCACTCAGCGGTGTGCCGCACACCTTTGACCTCCTGACGGCTGCCCGGCGATCCCCCGGGGACGTTCCGACCATCCGACAGGTCACCCAGGCCGGCGGCCGGATGTCACCCGAGCGCGCTCGCACCTGGGCAGCGCAGGGACAGCGCGAGGGTTGGGACTTGCGCGTGATGTACGGGCAGACCGAAGCCACCGCACGGATGGCCACGGCCACATCCGAGGAAGTGTTGGTCCACCCCGAGCGGGTCGGACGCGCCGTCGCCGGTGGCCGATTCACGATCCGCTCCCATGGTCGCACTGTGGCGACCGGCGAGACGGGCGAACTCGTCTACGAGGGACCGAACGTCATGCTCGGTTATGCCGACCACCCCGCGGACCTGGCCCTGGGGCGCACCGTCACCGAACTCGAGACTGGCGATCTCGCCAGGCTCCATGCCGACGGGACCCTCGAGATCGTGGGACGCCGCTCCGGATTCCTCAAGGTGCTCGGCCTGCGGATCGACATCCAGGGCGTCGAGGACGCCCTGGCCACGGCCGGCCATGACGTGGTCGTCGGCGGTGACGACGACGGACTGCACCTGCTCGTGGCCCAGCCCGGCGCGGCGGACGCGGACGCGGACGCGGCGAACAGGGTCGCGGCGGACGCTTCAGCTCTGGCCACCGCACGGACCGGCCTCCCCCACCATCGCATCGGCGTGGCCGTGGTCGACGCCATCCAGCGCACGGACTCCGGAAAGCCGGACCGGGTGGCTGCGCGCGCGGCATACGCGGCCGCAGTGGCCGGGGCGACGCCACCGCCGATCACCCCGGGGACCGACCTGGCGACCGAGCCGACCCGCGATGTCCTGGCTGACCTGATCGACCTCTACGCGACCTGCCTCGGTCGCGCCGATGTGAGCCCGGACTCGACCTTTGTCGGGCTCCACGGCGACTCCCTGTCCTATGTCGAGGTGGCCGTCCGACTCGAGGAGCGGCTGGGCACGCTCCCGTCCAACTGGCCGAGCCGAAGCCTTCGCACCCTCGCCGACCATCCCGCGGCGGACGTGACCATGATCCCTGGTCGTGGGCGCCGTTGGGCTCGCCTCGACACCACCGTGGTCGTTCGCGCCCTTGCCATCACGGCCATCGTGGCGGGACACACCCGATTCGCCGTCCTCCTGGGCGGCGCCCACATCCTCTTGGCGGTGGCTGGGTTCAATTTCGCACGCTTCGCGGCAGCCCTTCCCGGGGCCAGTGATCGCATCCGCGCGACCGGCTCGACGATCCTCAAGATCGCGATACCGACGGCCCTGTGGACCGGCACCATCGGCCTGATCACCGGTAGTTATTCCCTGGCCAACGTCTTCCTCGTCAATTGGGTCTTCGGCCCTGATCGCTGGACGAGCCATTGGCGGCTGTGGTTCATCGAGGCGCTGGTGTGGATCCTGGTCGGTGTCACGGCACTGCTCGCTCTCCCTCGCGTCAAGCGGTGGCATGATCGCGCACCCTTCGTGCTGGCTGCGACCGTGGCGACCATGGCCCTCGTCGCCCGCCTCGACGTCCTCGACCTCACGTCGCCACCGGGTCGGGGCACCGCCCCTGCCGTCCTCTGGCTGTTCGCGCTCGGCTGGGCCGCCGCCCAAGCGACCCGTGTCCGGGAGCGCCTCTGGGTCTGCGTCCTGCTGGCGATCGGACTTCCCGGCTTCATGGACAACCCGATCCGGGAGGTCACGATCGCCATCGGCATCATGGTGCTCGTGTGGTGTCCGACCGTGCCCGTGCCGAGGCTGATCGTGCCTGCCCTCGGCGTGCTGGCGAGCAGTTCGCTCTACATCTACCTGACGCACTTTCAGGTCTACAAGGCCACGGGCATCCCCGCGCTCAACCTCGCCCTCAGCCTCGGGCTGGGCATCCTCACCTGGTGGTTGGTCTCCCGCGTGACCGCTGCGCTGGGCCATCGACCCTCCCTGAGGCGACGACGAACAACCCGTGCCCTTGGCCAACCCGCTGACTCGACTTCTGACCGAAGCACCTCCCGACCGACCCCGATGAAGGAACTCTCCTCATGATCCGCCGTCTTGCCCCCGTGGCGCTGGCCCTCGCCGGCGCCCTCACCCTGGCTGCCTGTGGTGGCTCCAGCGACTCCGCCGAGCCCGAGCTCGACCCGACCAAGCTGACGATCTACAGCGCCCAGCACAAGAATCTCGTCGACGCCTGGGTCAAGGGTTTCGAGACCGACACCGGCATCAAGGTCCAGGTCCGGCAGGGCAAGGACGCCTCGATGGGCAACCAACTCGT
>DAOLRO010000182.1:0-5946 GCA_035418665.1 Phycicoccus sp. | reverse complement strand
ACATCTCGATCTTGTTGAACTGGTGGACCCGGATGATGCCCTTGGTGTCCTTGCCATAGGACCCGGCCTCGCGGCGATAGCAGCTGGACTGACCGGCATACCGAATCGGGCCCTGGCTGAGGTCGATGACCTCGCCCGCGTGATAGCCGGCCAGCGCCACCTCCGAGGTGCCGGTGAGGAAGAGGTCGTCGGCGGGGAGGTGATAGACCTCGTCGAGGTGGTTGTCGATGAAGCCGGCGCCGGCCATCGTCTCGCGGTTGACCAGCGTCGGGGTGATCATCGGCATGAAGCCGGCCGCGATGGCCTTCTGCATGGCGAGGCCCAGGAGGGCCATTTCGAGGCGGGCGCCGACGCCCTTGAGGAAGTAGAAGCGTGACCCGGCGACCTTGGCTCCACGACCCATGTCGATGGCGTCGAGTGCCTCGGCGAGGTCGAGGTGATCCTTGGGCTCGAAGCCCTCGGCGGCGAAATCCCTTGGGGTGCCATGGGTCTCGAGCACGACGTAGTCGTCCTCGCCGCCGACCGGCACACCGTCCTCGACGACATTGCCGATGCGCGTCATGAGGGTGTCGAGGTCGGCCTGGGCTGCGTTGGCCTGGGTGTCGAGCTCCTTGACGCGGGTGGCGAGGTCCTTGACCTGGGCGAGGAGGGCCTGCTTCTCCTCACCCTGGGCGCGGGCGACGTCCTTGCCGATGGTCTTCTGCTCGGCACGAGCATTTTCGTATGCCGTGAGCCCGGCTCGGCGGGCCGTGTCGGCTTCGAGGATGGCGTCGATGACGGACTCGTCCTCACCCCGGGCGCGCTGGCTCGCCTTGACGAGGTCGGGGTTGTCGCGGATGAGCCTGATGTCGATCACCCGCTGAGTTTATCGGGGCTGTGGAAAAGCAGTTTCAGCACCGCGAGGTCGTGCACAATCAAAGCGATACCAATCCGATACCAGGAGGCCTACAATGAGCGTCATGGCCATGACCCTGCGCACCGATGAGGAGCTTGACGCTGCCCTGAGCGAGTTGTCCGAGGCCGAGGGGCGGTCCAAGCAGGAGGTCATCCGATTGGCCGTGCTCGAGCGGCACGGACGCACTGTCCACCGGGCTGAGGTCGACAAGGTCATGAGCGAGGCACTCGTCGAGTGGAAGGACGTGCTCGACCGGCTGGGATCGGTGTGACCACGTTCCTCGACCTCGAGGACCTGCTGACGTTGACACGAGCTCTGGGAGCGGGGCCTGTGCGTGACGTCGGCCTTCTCGATTCAGCAGCGTCACGGCCCCGCAGCTCCGTGTTCGGCGAGCTGGCCTACCCGACGGTGGGACTCCAGGCAGCCGCTCTGCTGCACTCCATCGCCTGCAACCACCCGCTCGTCGATGGCAACAAGCGTCTCGCATGGTTGAGCACGGTGACTTTCCTCGGCCTCAACGGCCATTGCGTGCGCGTGACCCATGACGAGGCCTTCGACCTCGTCATGGAGGTGGCCTCGGGCGAGATTCGCGAGGTGCGCGAGATCGCCGAGCGACTCAAGGTTCAGCGACGCCCTTGAGCCACGTCGCCGATTCGGCTCCGGTTCAGCGACGCCCTTGAGCGGGGTCGGTCTGATCAGCGAGCGGCGGGCTGGTCGTCGAGGAAGTCCTCGGTCGGCACGAAGTACAACGACCCCGTGACCGGCGTGGAGAAGTCGAGGATCCGGTCGGTGTTGCCCTCCGGCTTGCCGATGAACATGTTGCGCAGCATCTCCTCGGTGATCCCGGGGTCCGCGGCATAGCCGATGAAGTAGGTGCCGAACTCCTGGGTCCCGATCTGCCCGAACGGCATGTTCTCGCGCACGATCTGGCGCTGGGTGCCGTCGGCGTCCTCGATGACATTGAGCGCGATGTGGCTGTTGCTCGGCTTGACGTCGTCGGACATCTCGATGTCCTCGAGCTTGCTGCGCCCGATGACCTTCTCCTGGTCCTCGGTGCTCAGCGCTCGCCAGGCATCCATGTCGTGGAGGTACTTCTGGACGATGACATAACTCGATCCGGCATAGGTCGCGTCCTCGTCACCGACCATGACCGCGGCCTCGGCCTTGCCGCCCTCGGGGTTCTCGGTGCCGTCGACGAAGCCCAACAGGTCGCGATCGTCGAAGAACTTGAAGCCGTGCACCTCGTCGACGACCTCGCCGACCCACTTCAACCGCTCCGAGACCTGCCGCGCCAACTCAAAGCAGATGTCGAGGTGTCGAGCCCTCAAGTGGATGAGGAGGTCACCCGGAGTGGACACCGCCGTGTGCTTGGCCCCCTTGATCTCGGCGAAGGGGTGCAGATGCAAAGGGCGAGGCACGGCATACAGGCGATCCCAGAGGTTCGCCCCGATGCCGGCCACCGTCATGAGTTCGTGTTCGGGGTAGCGGA
Source organism: Phycicoccus sp. (assembly GCA_035418665.1). GTDB lineage: Bacteria > Actinomycetota > Actinomycetes > Actinomycetales > Dermatophilaceae > Phycicoccus_A. The sequence goes on along the minus strand of DAOLRO010000182.1, from coordinate 3,562 downwards.
AGGACACGCCGCGCACGAGCCCCGGCAGGTCGGCGAGGAAATCGCGGACCGTCGCCTCGCCGCCCTCCTGGATGGTGAGGACGAGGAACATGCCGGCCCGGCTGGAGGGTCCGACGACTTGCTGAATGGGCATGGCGACCGTCCTGCGGGAGTCGTTGGGGCGATGCAATCACCCTAGCGAGCGGCACCAGTCCCGCGCCGGTCAGTCGGACGATCGCACCGCCACGCGGCCACCGTCGACGCGCACCTCCCAGGTCGGAGCGGGCACCGACGCCGGCCCGCGCTCCACGCTCCCGTCACTGAGCCGGAAGCGGCTGCCGTGCCACGGGCACTCGATGCACCCATCGGCCACGGTGCCTTCGTGGAGCGGACCGCCCGCGTGGGTGCACACATCGGACAGCGCCCGCACCGTGTTCCCGGCCCGCACGAGCACCACCGCGACGCCCCCGGCCGTGACCTTGTGAGGAGTGCCGTCGGTGAGGTCGTCGAGGGCAGCGACATCCGTCCAGTCGCCCACGTTGTCGTGGTATGCCGTGTGGTTGACACCGATCCCGCGCACCAACGTGAGGTGGCCACCGAGGTAGGCCGCGCCGGACGTGATGCCGAAGCCGACGCCGCTGAGGACAATCCCCAGGGCCCGGTTGCCGCGACGCCGGGCCAACCAGGAGGCGGCTTGGAAGCCAGCACCCACCACGTTGGTCATCCCGTGGACGAAGCCGATCCGCTGCTCGGCCCCATAGGTGTCGGCGTAGTCGTTCGCGCCGGACATTGCGGTGGGCACGGTCGCGAGCAGCCCGGCACCGACGAGGCGCTGAGCGGCCGCTGCTCCCTTCTCCCCCGCGGTCAGGTCGAGGAAGGTCGCCGCACCCCAAGCGCCGATCGGCAGGTCGGTGAGCATCGGGTGCACCTGATGACCCAGCCAGCCGCCGGACAGGAGGTTCTTGAGCGCCTTGGGTTTGGTCAAGGCGCCGGACCACCTGGCATACACCTTGGCCGCCTTGTCCAGCTTTGTGTCGTTCTCGATCGCGTGCACGATGGCGGTCATCGGATCAGCCCCTCAGGTGGACGTTGGCGTTCCCTTCGGTCTAGCCCCCTCGGCCCGCCCCGTCAACCCCGGATCAGTCCGGCCGACCGGTGAAGAGCACGCCGACGCCGAGGGCCATCATCATCGCGCCGCCCGTGCCGCCGATGCGCTCCATCCGCTTCGGGGAGCGGGCGAACCAGTCCCTCGCACGCCCGGCCAGCAGCGCAAAGGTCGTGTCGCCGATGATGCCGATCGCCATGAAGACCAGACCGAGGATCGCGAACTGCGCCCACACCGGCCCGGCACCATGGTCGACGAACTGCGGCAGCAGCGCCGCGAAGAAGACGATCGTCTTGGGGTTGGTCAGCCCCACGAGGTAGCCATCGCGCACCGCGTGATGACTCGGCTTCGCGGGCCGGTCAAGCACGGCCAGGTCTGCGGTGGCCTCCCGGCGATGCCGCCAGGTCTGGATGCCGAGCCACACGAGGTAGGCGGCACCGATCACCTTCAACACCGTGTATGCCGTCGCGCTCGCCGCGATGATCGGCCCGACTCCCAGCGCCACCCCGAGGATCTGGGTGTAGAGACCCAGGGCATTGCCCAAGACGGTGAGCATCGCGTCGCGTCGACCCGCGGAGATCGCCCGTCCGATGGTGAAGAGCAGGCTCGGCCCGGGGATGAGCACGATGACGACCGAGGTCATCGCGAAGGCGAGCAGGTGGGCGGCGGAGGGCACCGCGCAAGTGTGACAGCGGGCCGTCAGTCCTGCCGAGGGATTCCGACATCCGTCAGGTGGTGGGCCAGGTCGTGCAGTCCGTACTGCCCCAGGGTCAGGATCGTGAAGGCCGAGCCGTTCGACCGACGCCCGGCCCGCTCCCAACTCGCGCCGTCGACAGAGGCCAGCAACGCGGCATACCCATCGCCGGCAGCGACGATCTCGGCGGCGACCCGTTCGGGGTCCTGACCCGCATAGTCGTCCTCGATCGCCGTCGCGTCCTGGTCCCAGTTGGCGAAGGCGGGGTCGATCTCGTCGAGCATGAGCTGGGTGCGCTGGGTGAAGAGGCGGCAGACGTCCCGGACGTGCGCGCCGTATTCGAGCGGCGACCAGGTGGCGGGGTTGGGGCGGGAGCGCACGTCCGGCTGGGTGAGCCGGTCCGGCCAATCGGCCGTGTATGCCGTGACTCGCCTCGCGATGTCGGCCGCCGGGACCGTGGCCGCCTCGAAGCCACAATCGGGGCAGGCCCGCTCGAGGGTCCAGGTCCAGTCCTTGTCGTCGGGAACGATGGCGCTCATGGCTCGACCGTAGCTCTAGGTCGGGTGGTGGTCGGCTGCACTCGTCGTAGGCCGGTCGTGCGATACCGTCTCGCCCGTGGACCAACAGTGGCTCAAGACGCTGGCGATCGTCGTCGGCATCGTGGCCATCGCCCTGTTGGTGCTGATCGCGCTCGCGATCCGCTCCGATCGTCGCTCTGCGGCCGGGCGTCATGCGAAGACGCGACCGTCGCGCGACTCCTTCCGTCAGGTCGAGGAGGAAGAGCCACCGCCGAAGAAGCGGGCTGCGGTCATCGTGAATCCGACGAAGGTCGAGTCGATGGCCGAGTTGCGTGGACGGCTCGAAGCGGCGATGACAGCCCAGGACTGGGACGTGCCCATCGTCCTCGAGACCACGGCCGAGGACCCGGGGCTCGGGCAGACACGGGCGGCGCTCGGGGCGGGCGTGGATCTGGTCTGCGCCATGGGTGGCGATGGCACCGTGCGGGCCGTCGCCCAGGAACTCGCGCACACGACAACGCCGATGGGGCTGTTGCCCGCCGGGACCGGGAATCTGCTCGCCCGCAACCTGCTCGTGCCGATGGAGTCGCTCGAGGCAGCAGTGGCAGTGGCCACGGGCGGCCGCAACCGACACATCGACGTCGGCTGGATCACCCTCGAAGTCGATGAGGTGGCCAACGATTCTCCCGAAGACGCCGGCGTGGAAGATGGGGAGACGCAGGACACGGAGCCGATCGATGCCCCAGTGCGCCGAGCCTTCCTCGTCATGGCCGGGATGGGCTTTGACGCGCGGGTCATGGAGGACACGAGCGAGGAGTTCAAGGCGCGAGTCGGCTGGGCGGCCTATTTCGCCCAGGGGGCCAAGCACATCCTGCGCCCGCGTTTCACGACGACACTGATCATCGACGGTGGCAAGCCGATCACGTGCAAGGCGCGGACCGTGCTCGCGGGCAACTGCGGGCGCCTGACCGGTGGGATCCAGCTCATGCCCGACGCCGTCGTCGACGACGGCGAGCTCAACGTCGTGGCGATCACCGCCAAGGGCATCTATGGCCTCGCCGGCGCCGCGACGCACATCCTGGCGCGCAAGCCCGAGAGCCACGCCCAATTGGACCGGTGGACGGCTCGGCGACTCGAAGTGCATGTCGAGGAGGCCCAGAAGGTCGAGATCGACGGCGACGTCATCGGCGAGGCCAACCGCTCGCTCATCGAGGTCGAGCCGCGCTCGCTCATCGTCCGGGTCTCGACGTCGGTGCCCGCGACCCC
>DAOLRO010000181.1:2924-5950 GCA_035418665.1 Phycicoccus sp. | reverse complement strand
GACGGATCAGCGCCAGCTCGTTCACGGAGCCGACGAGCGGCACCATGATCTCGGCGGTCACCGCGGCGCCGTTCGTGGCGACGATGGCTGCCGCCTCCATGATGGCCTGGGTCTGCATCTGGAACAGGTGCTTGATGACCAGGCCGAGGCGCACACCGCGCAGGCCGAGCATCGGGTTCTGCTCGTGCAGGCGGAGCACGGCCGCGAGCAGGACGTCGTCGTGCTCGTTGACCACGCCCTTGGCCTCGTTGAGTGCCACCTTGACCGACAGGTCGGTCAGGCTCGGCAGGAACTCGTGCAGCGGTGGGTCGAGCAGGCGCACCGTCACGGGCAGGCCATCCATGGCCTCGAAGATCTTGACGAAATCGCCCCGCTGCAGCGGAAGGAGCTCGTCGAGCACGGCCTGGACCTCGTCAGGACCCTCGGCGAGGATCAGCCGCTCGACGAGTTCGCGACGCTCGCCGAGGAACATGTGCTCGGTCCGGCACAAACCGATGCCCTCCGCGCCGAAACGGCGGGCGCGGGCAGCGTCCTCGGCGGTGTCGGCGTTGGTCCGAACGCGCAGATGGCGCACCCGGTCGGCGATCTGCATGAGGCGATGCACCGATCGCACGATCGGATCGGCGTCCTCGGCGTCGGGATCGATCTCGCCCTCGAAGTACTGCACGACGGGGGAGGACTCGACCGGGACCTCGCCGAGGAAGACCTCACCCGTTGCGCCGTCGATCGAGATGGTGTCGCCCTCGTTGACGACGATGCCACCCGGCGCGGTGAACTTCTTTCCCTTTACGTCGACCTCGAGTTGTTCGGCGCCGCACACGCAGGTGCGGCCCATGCCGCGAGCAACCACTGCGGCGTGTGATGTCTTGCCCCCGCGTGAGGTCAGGATCCCTTGTGCCGCAACCATTCCGTGCAGGTCATCGGGGTTGGTCTCGCGGCGCACGAGGATGACTGGTGTGCCGTCCTCGGCTGCTGCCACGGCGGCATCCGAAGTGAAGTAGGCCTTGCCGACGGCGGCGCCGGGCGAGGCGCTCATGCCCTTGGTGAGCAAGGCTTGTGCGCCGTCGTGGGCGAAGTGGGGGAACATCAGCTGCGCCAACTGGTCCCCGGTCACCCGTTGCAGCGCCTCGTCCTCACTGATGAGGCCGGAGTCGAGCATGTCGACGGCGATCCGGAAGGCCGCTCCCGCAGTGCGCTTGCCGACGCGGGTCTGGAGCATGAAGAGCTTGCCGTCCTCGACGGTGAACTCGATGTCGCACATGTCGCGGTAGTGCGCCTCGAGTTGCTTCATGATCGCGATCAGGTCGTCGTAGCTCTTCTTGTCGATGCGCTCCATGTCGGCCAGCGTCAGCGTGTTGCGGATGCCGGCGACGACGTCCTCGCCCTGGGCGTTCTGGAGGTAGTCGCCGTAGACCCCAACCGCTCCGGTCGAGGGGTCACGGGTGAAGGCGACACCGGAGCCGGAGTCCATGCCGCGGTTGCCGAAGACCATGACCTGCACGTTGACCGCCGTGCCGAGGTCGGAGGGGATGCGCTCGCGACGGCGATAGAGCACGGCGCGATCGGAGTTCCACGAGTTGAAGACGGCCTCGACCGCACCCATGAGTTGGGCCTTGGGGTCCTGGGGGAACTCGCTGCCGTGGTCCTCGAGGACGATCGCCTTGTAGGCCTCGACGAGTTGCCGCAGGTCGTCGGTGTCCAACTCGAGGTCTCCGGTGACGCCCTTGGCCTTCTTGATCGCGTCCATCGCGTCCTCGAAGCGCTCACCCTCGAGGTCGAGCACGGTCTTGCCATACATCTGGAGCAGTCGGCGGTAGGAGTCCCACGCGAAGCGCTCGTTGCCCGTCTTCGCGGCCAGACCCTCCACAGAGGCGTCGTTGAGACCGACGTTGAGGACGGTCTCCATCATCCCGGGCATCGAGAACTTTGCGCCCGAGCGCACCGACACCAGCAGCGGGTCACCGGCATCGCCGAGTCGCCGGCCGGCCTTGCCCTCCAGGGACGCCAGATGCTCGTCGACCTCCGCGGCGAGGGACTCAGGCATGGCCCCCTCGGCGAGGTAGGCCCGGCACGCATCGGTGTCGATCGTGAAGCCGGGTGGGACGGGGATGCCAAGGTTGGTCATCTCGGCGAGGTTGGCTCCCTTGCCGCCGAGCAGGTCCTTGGCGTCCTTGCTGCCGTGCTCGAAATCGTGGACATAAGGCGCCATTGCCGACCTCCCGGGTCATTGAATTTGTTACTACCGACTGTAGTACCCACGTGCGGAAGGTCCAGACGCGGTCACGCCTGCGGAACGTCCTGCTCCCAGTGATCTCCCACACGCCTGAAGCCGAGTCTGTCGTAATACGCCCCCACCATGCCCGGTGGGGTCTGCACAGTGTGGAATCCGCGACTCCGGAAGAGCCCGGATTGCCGGTGTACGAACTCTCCGGGGGTGAAGTCGCGATACTTCGGCGTCACGTAGTCGAGTTCCACACGAGCCACACCGTCGCCGAGGTCGCGAACGACCACCGCACCTGCCGTTTCGTGCCCGTTGAGGACGAGGTATGCCGTGCGCCCGGCCGAGTTGGCCACCCCCTGGAAGTTGGGGAAGAGGGTGGTGATCTCGCGCCCTTCGACGTCGAGGAAGTGCTTGAGGAAGGCGTCGTCGTCGGCTACCTCCACCACGGCATACGCCTTGTCGTCTCGTCTCTCCCTCAGCAACTTGGCGATGAACCACACGTTGATCGCGCAGAGCACGACGTTCATGGCGACCATCGGCCAGATCTCGAGGATCCCGTTGAAGACGATGAGGATCACGCAGGCGATCGAGTTGAGGATGCGGAAGCGCAGCACCCGCGCCTGCATCAGCGAGAAGACGAGCAGGGCGGAGCCGAACCACCCGAGGGCATCGAGCCAAGTCATGACCGAAGAGTAGGGGAGCGTGGGGGAGTGATTGGCCGCCGACCGGGAGGGTCGGCTTCAATGACTCGTATGCCGTCTCCCACTTGGTCCCGCGTGGCCGTCCCCGACGTGGCCCGGCGCAT
>DAOLRO010000181.1:0-2824 GCA_035418665.1 Phycicoccus sp. | reverse complement strand
GTGTCGCGGGAGAGGGACGCGAGCGCCCGTCGGCTGGTGCGAAGCGTTGGGAGCGCGACGACCGCCCGGCACGCTCGTTCGATCGGGATGACCGCCCGAAGCGGTTCGAGCGTGATGACCGTCCGGCTCGCTCGTTCGATCGTGACGACCGGCCCAAGCGCTTCGACCGTGACGACCGCCCCCAGCGGTCGTTCAACCGTGATGACCGGCCTGCGCGCTCGTTTGACCTGGATGACCGACCCAAGCGCTTTGAGCGTGACGAGCGTCCGAAGCGGTTTGACCGTGATGACCGGCCTGCGCGCTCGTTTGACCGTGACGACCGTCCGGCCCGTTCCTTTGACCGGGAGGATCGGCCGAAGCGGTTCGCCCGCGACGACCGTCCAAAGCGGTTCGACCGGGACGACCGTCCGGCACGCTCCTATGACCGGGATGACCGGCCAAAGCGCTTCGAGCGTGATGACCGGCCGAAGAGGTATGAGCGCGATGATCGCCCACGTCGCTTCGAGCGCGACGACCGCCCGCAGCGGTCCTTCAACCGTGACGACCGACCGCGCCGTGAGCCGCGCGTCGCCGACCCGATCCGTCGTGACCGACACGAAGGTCGCCATCTGACCGAGGCGCCGTTCGCCCCGCAATCCTTCGAGGAGGCCGAGGCCGAGCGCGCCGAGGCCGACACCTGGACCCACTACGAGTCCAAGACGAAGACGGGTCCGGCCGCGGTGACCGAGGACAACGGCTTCGCCGCCCTTGGGGTCCCCGACGCCCTCGTCGAGCGCCTCGCTCGCGATGGCATCACCGAACCCTTCCCGATCCAGGCCGCGACGATCCCCGACGCCCTCGCGGGCAAGGACGTCCTCGGCCGTGGGCGCACGGGCTCGGGCAAGACCCTCGCCTTCGGCCTGCCGACGATCGCCCGCCTCAAGGCGGCGACCGACGAGCGTCAGAGCAAGCGCCCGCGCGCCCTCATCCTCGTGCCGACTCGTGAGCTGGCCATGCAGGTCAGCGATGCCCTGGAGCCCTTGGTCCACGTGACCGGTCTGCGGCACAAGCTCGTCGCCGGTGGCCTGTCCTACGACAAGCAGATCTTCGCGCTCGCCAAGGGCATCGACATCCTCGTTGCCACGCCGGGTCGTCTCGTCGACCTCATGGACCGTGGTGCCGTCGAACTCGGCTCGGTCCAGATCACGATCCTTGACGAGGCCGACCACATGGCCGACATGGGCTTCGTCGACGAGATGACCTCGATCCTCGACGCCATCCCCGACGGCGGCCAGCGTCTGCTCTTCTCGGCAACCCTCGACCGTGGCGTCGACACCCTCGTCGAGAAGTACATGGTCGACCCGGTCACCCACAGCACGGACGACGCCCAGGCGTCCGTTACGACGATGAGCCACCACGTCCTGCTCATCGACCCCCAGGACAAGAAGGCCATCACGGCCGAGGTCGCCAACCGCGACGGTCAGACCATCGTCTTCGTCCGGACCCAACTCGGTGCCGACCGCATCGCCCGCGAACTCCGGGAGCGCGGCGTGCTCGCCGCAGCCCTCCACGGCGGGCTCTCCCAGGCCGTCCGCAACCGCGTCCTCGGCGCATTCCGTGAGAACAAGATGCCCGTCCTCGTCGCCACCGATGTGGCGGCTCGTGGCATCCACGTCGACGACGTGGGTCTGGTCCTCCAGGTCGACCCGCCGCGCGACCACAAGGACTACCTCCACCGCTCGGGTCGCACCGCCCGCGCGGGGGAGTCTGGAGCGGTCGTCACCTTGGCGCTCCCGCACCAGAAGGCGATGATGCGTCGTCTCCTCGAGTCGGCCGGTGTCGACACCGAGCCGGTGCGCGTGAAGTCCGGCGACGCCACGATCGCGGCCACGGGCGGCTCGGCTCCGTCCGGCACCCCGGTCCCGGACGAGTTGTGGCGCCCCATCCTCGAAGGCGGCCCGAAGCAGCGCCGGGGCCGCGTCGGCGCCCCGCAGCGTGGTCACGGCGGCGGTCGACCCGACCACGGCGGTCGCCGCGGTCGCGACGATCGCGGCTCACGGCATACGGGATCGTTTGACCGCTCCTCTGACCGACAGCGCCCGCGGGCACAATGGCGGGATGAGCGCTGACTGGCTGACCGGCCGGCTCCTCGTCGCGACACCGCAGATCGAGGAGGGGATCTTCCACCGCAGCGTCGTGCTGATCCTGCAGCACGGCGCTGACGGTGCGCAGGGCGTGGTGCTCAACAAGCCGCTCGAGGCCGAGATCGACAAGGTCCTCCCCGGGTGGGGTGAGCATGTCAGCGTGCCGCAGACCCTCTATCAGGGCGGGCCGGTCCAAGTGGACTCGGCGCTCGGTCTGGTCGCCATCGGGAGCGTCACGCCGACGTCGGTCCAGAAGCTCTTTGGCCGGGTTGGGCTCGTCGACCTCGATGCCATGCCCGGGTTGCTGGCGCCCGAGCTCGACGGCGTCCGGATCTTCGTCGGGTATGCCGGGTGGTCGCCCGGGCAACTCGAGACCGAGTTGGCCATGGGGAGTTGGTATGCCGTGGACGCGGCCACCGAGGACGCCTTCAGTCGCGCTCCCGGGGACCTGTGGCGAGCCGTGTTGGCTCGTCAGGACGGCCAACTGAGCTGGGTGGCGCTGCTGCCCGAGGACCCCAGCATCAACTGAGACCGGGGCAAGAGCGGGCCGCGTGGGAGACTGGGCGCCATGACCACACCGAGCGCGTCTCTCGATGAGCCCATGGGGCCAGGTGGCCCTACTCCCCAACACGAGCCGTCGGGTCCGTCCACGGGCACCGCCGTGCTCGAGCGCGAGGAGACGGTGGCCCAGCCGGTCGAGC
>DAOLRO010000180.1:0-6019 GCA_035418665.1 Phycicoccus sp. | reverse complement strand
CGAGATCGCCTCGATCCTCGCCACCACCCCCGCCATGAGCCGCCGCCTCGTCAGTGATGCCCTGGCGACCCTCCGCACCACCCAGGAGCCCCGATGACATCACCGGACCTCGACAACCCCTTCGCCTCCTTCGACCCACCGGTCACCATCCCCGTTCTCCCGGAGACCGACGTCTCGTATGCCGTGCACGTCTCGTCCGTGGGGCGACTTCTCCTCGCCTCCGCGGGTGGTCACCTCGTGATGTGCGCGTATGCCGTGGACGAGTCCGCGGACGAGGCTCACCTCAGGCGCATGGCGGGGGCGGTCAGTCCGCGCATCCTGCGCCACCCGTCGCGGCTCGACGAGGCACGCCGCCAGGTCGATGACTACCTCGAGGGCAAACGGCAGGTCTTCGACCTCGCTGCCGAGCTCGCCGTGGCGAGCCCCTTCCAACGGGAGGTGTTGCGCGGTCTCGAGCGGACGGCATACGGGAGCACGACGACCTACGGGGCACTTGCCGCAGCGATCGACCACCCCGGAGCGGCGAGGGCCGTCGGCACGGCGTTGGGTGCCAACCCGCTGTGCCTCGTCCTGCCCTGTCACCGGGTGCTGCCCTCGACGGGCCGCGTCGGCGGTCACGTCGGCGGCTACGCCGGTGGACCAGGTGCCAAGGCGGCGCTGCTGGAGCTGGAGGCATCCTGAGGCGGGGCAACGACGCCAACTCGCCCGAGGTGACAGACGCACGCGCCCGCCTCCGGTACGGTCCCGACATGACCCAGCCTCCTCGTCGCGGCCGCACCGGGCGGATCGTGCGCCGTGTGCTCGCCGGACTGCTCGCCCTCGTGCTCGTCGCGCTGGTGGGTGGCTATTGGTACGCGCGGCCCCTTCTCCTCACGGGGACGGGCTACGCCGCGCACAATGCCTGCGCCGTGGAGTTCGTGACGGGACGGGACGACCCCCAGACCGACCTGCCCCCCAACCCACTCGTCCCCTATCTCGACACGACGACCGAGAAGCTCGGCACCGACGGAGGGATGGCCTCGAGCAGCATCAAGGGACTGCTGGCCGGGCAGAAGGCGTGGTTCACCCCGGGACTGGGCTGCGTTGTGGCCAAGGAGAAGGGCGAGTACGGGACCGTGACGGCGGTGCCGGCCGGCAAGAACCCCTACACGTCCACTCCCGCGCCGACGATGCGGCCGGACGTGAGCGAGGCCATCGCCAAGGCGTTCGGCGATGACCTCGACGAGGCCGGCAGGAAGACCCTCGGGACCCGAGCGATCGTCGTCCTGCGCGGCGGGACCCTCGTCGGCGAGCGTTACGCCGACGGCTTCGACGCCACCACCCCGCAGCTGGGCTGGTCGATGACCAAGAGCGTCGCAGTGCTCATGGCGGGTCGCCTGGCTCAGGAGGGCAAGCTCAAGGTCACCGACAAGGGCCTGATGTCGCAGTGGACGGACGGGCGCGCCGACATCACTGTGGACCAACTCATGCGAATGACCTCGGGCATCCAGTGGGACGAGACCTACGACCTGGGCACCCCGATCACCCGGATGCTCTACCTCGAGGGGAGCATGGCCGACTACGTGGCCGACCTACCCCTCGCGCACAAGCCGGGGACCTACCAGCAGTACTCCTCGGGCTCGACGAACCTCCTGTGCCGTGTCATCCAGGAGCGCAACGGTCACGCCGATGACGCTCCGGCCGACTTCCCGCGCACCCTGCTCTTCGAGCCACTCGGTCTGAGTTCGGCCGTGCTCGAGCCCGACGCCGTCGGCCTCCCGGTGTGCTCGTCCTACATGTGGGCCACCCCCCGGGATTGGGCGGCCGTGGGCCAGTTCGCCCTGCAGGAAGGCCAGTGGCGGGGAGAGCAGTTGCTGCCCGCAGACTGGATGAAGGAGACGACCTCCGTCGTCGCGGCATCCGAGGGCACCGACGACGAGGGCTATGCGGCGGGTTGGCGCGCGAACGTGCGCGCGGACGGTTCAGTCATCGACGCGGCGCTCCCCGCCGACACCTATGACGCCCGCGGACACGACGGCCAGCGGATCGTCGTCGTGCCCTCGGCCAAGTTGGTCGTCGTCCGTCTGGGCTTCAGCCCCGACGCCGAGGACCTCCGGGTCAACGATCTCGTGAAGACGCTCGCGGCGATCCCGACCGGGGGCTGACCCCGTCAGAAGGTCGTCGCGCGGACCTTCGTGGCCTTGCCGGCGTCCTCGGAGACCGGGAGGCAGATGACCTTGATGGGTGCTGATCCCTCACCCAGAGTGCAGAACGTGGTCTCGAGTTCGGTGTCGCCGTCGAGGAAGACCAGATCGAACATGACGGGCAGACCGTCCAGGCTCTTGCCGGGCGAGTCCGCGGTCATGTTCTCGATGGCCAAGCCCAGGGGGTTGGGCTCGAGCGTCCATCCCTCGTTGATCTTTGCCTCACTGATGACGAACCCGGCACCGACCGCGGCCTCGACGGGCGCTTGCACGATGTCGGGGTCCGTGGGCGATGTCGGTGTCGGGAGGGAGTCGGAAGGCACGGGCACGCCCATGCTCGACTCCGCAGGGGACGGGAAGATGATCGAGGGATCCTCCTGCACCTTGGTCGCGAAACGTGCGAGGAGGACGACAGCGACGATCACGCCGACGATCGCCAGGCCGCCGACGATGAGGGCTGCGATGAGGCAACCCTTGCCTGCGCCGCTCTTCTGGGTGACCGGCGGCGGTCCGTAGGCCGGCTGACCGTATTGGGTCTGGCCATACTGGGGCTGGCCGTACTGCTGCTGTTGATAGGGCGCTTGGCCGTACTGCGGTTGCTGCCCGTACTGGGGCTGCCCATGGGCGGATTGACCGTATGCCGTGTGCTCACCGTCGAGACGCTGCCCGGCTCCCGCGGCGGCCACCTCCTCGGCAACACCTTGGGGGAGCACGCTGGTCGCATCCACGGACAGCTGCTGAGTGGCGTCTCCCGACGACCAGTTGCCGCCGTCGTCAATGGCCCGAGTGGGGTCGAGGGTGGACTGGTCGAGATGGTCGGTGGGCTCCGGCGTCGGGTCGAGGGCTGGGCCGGTCGCCGGTGCAGCCAGGTCTCGCATCTGCTCGGTCCATGCACTGCCGTCCCAGTAGCGCTCGCGTCCTTCTGGGACGGGGTACCACCCTGCTGGTGCGCTCATGACTTTCCTCCCCTGCCCGGGACCCCCCGGGCGCCTGCGCCCAATGTAGCCCGCGACGCTCGGGCATGATGAAGGGTCCCGCGATGTTGTCCAGCGGGCGAGCAACTCACCTCGACCCGCCCGCGGGACACCGGCACCAGACCAGGAGAACCGCATGCCACGCACACCTCGCCAGGTGGTGCGATCTGCCCTGCCCCCGCTCCCGAAGGTGCCCAAGGTGCCGGGCCTGCCCAAAGTTCCCACGCTCCGGCCCCGAATCGATCCCGCGGGATGGACGACGGGTGAGCTCACGGCATACCTGGCCTCCGGGCGAAGCCCGGTCCGCCCACCACGGCGGGCCGGGCACGAGGCCGTCCGCCTGACGAATTCCCTCGACGGGACGCTCCCCGTGGACGCAGTCCTCCTGGCGCGCGCCGTCGCCGATGCCGCGCCGCCGCTCGGCCACGAGATCAGCGAAACCCTGCTCCAGATCGTCGATCGCTACCTGCCCGACACTCTGATCGCCTACTGCAACAGTGGGTCGGCGGCCGAGAGCCCCGAGGGCCATCGCTTGATCCTCGACCAGTTGCACCTGCTCCATCAAGTGACCGGTGACGTCCTGCGCGCGCAAGCCGAGCACGATGACCGGGAGCTGCGGGTGCAGGAGAGTTTTCTGCGTGAGCGCTTCGCGCGCACCGCCAACGGACTGGACCTCACCCCTTCGACGGGCGCGGCCTGGGTGTCGGGAGTCGGGCCGAAGACGCCGATCCCCGCCCGGCGCAACGCGCCGCGGACTGGTCCGCGAGGCCTCGCCGCCTCCACCCTCACCACTCACCACCGACTGGTCGTCGACCAACGCCCGACCGCCGTCTTCAACCCGGACGCCAAGAGCGACGGCATCCTTCGCGCGCGGCTGGCCCTGCCGCCTGGGGTGTCTGTGGTCCTCGGCGCGGTCATCGAAAAGCACTCCGGCGCAGTGTCCTTCGTCAATGCCGGGTCCAAACGATGGCAGGCGAGGAAGAGGCAGCGAGGCTTCGGGACACCCCAAATGGACGTGTCCATCGCCCTGCCGCTGGCGGAGGTGAAGCGGTTCATCATCCACGCGCGGACGCGAGTGCGGGGCAACCCGGCCGATGTCGTGCTCTTCCTCTCCGAGGGCGCCACCAACACTGCTGAGTTGCCAACCACCCTGGTGCGCCGGACGGGCACGACGACCACGGTGCTGGCCTCGGGGCACGACACCAGCGATGGCCTCTTCCTGCGCAACGAGTCCTTGATCCACCCGAACCTCCGGGCGGCCTGCGACGCCTTCGACTACGGGCGGGTGACCTGGTTGTCGTCCGACACCCCAGCGGTCTGAGCCGGGGAGCCGTCCGGTCCGAGATCGATCGGGTGGGCGACCTCATCGCGCATCAGCCCGGGCAGGACGATCGCGGCGATCGCAAACACGATCGGTGCGAGGGCTGCGATGAAGAAGGTGTTGTGCAGGCCGATGACATGGGAGACCGGCCCGGCGAGCGCCATCGACGCCGGCATGAGGGCGATCGAGACGAAGAAGTCGAGGGAGGCGACGCGACCGAGCATGTGCGAGGGGACTCGCCGCTGGAGGAGGGTCCCCCAGATGACCTGCGGCGCTCCGAAGAGCACACCCATCACCAAACCAGAGGCCACGACGACCGCCATGTGGTCAGTCGTGGCGATGAGGGCAAAGGGCAGGCAGGCGGCCCCCCACATGAGGATCATCGACGTCAGGTAGTGCCGCGGCATCGGCCGGGCGGCCATGACGAGAGAGCCGAGGGCCGCTCCCACCCCGAAGGCGGCGAGCAGGTAGGAGTGGTCCCGCGGTCCGCCTCCCAAGTGGTCCTTGATGAGGAAGGGGATGAGGACCTCGAGGGGGCCCATCATGACGAGGATCATGAGCGAGGCGAAGACCAGTGTGGCGAAGAGCCATGACGTCGTGACGAGGTAGCGGACCGCTTCGCGCAGATCCCTGAGCACCGCGCCCACGGCGTGGTCCTGGGTGTCCGTGAGGTCCCGTCGGACTGCGGTCCGGGGCACGGTCGCGAGCGCGAGCAGGCCCAGCGCGGAGGCGATCACCGCGATCGTCATCGCGGCGGCCGGGTTGAGGGCGGCGACCACCGCACCTGCCACCGCCGGCCCGATGGCCTGGTGCAGTCCCGGGCGGATCATGCCCTCAAAGCCATTGACGGCTTGCAGCTGCTCCGCCGGGACGAGAGACGGGAGCCATGCCGAATAGGCGGGGTAGTAGAAGGCCATGGCCACCCCGAGCCCAAAGGTGATGACAGCCAATGGCCACGGGCCGTCACGATCGAGGGCAGACAGGGCGGCTGCGAGCGCCATCCCGAGGGTTTCCAGACCGGCGACGGCAAGCAGGATGAGTTTCTGCGGCACCCGATCGGCGACGACGCCCCCGAGCAGCGCGGCGAGCACGACGCCGAGCGTCCCTGCGGTGGCCACGAGCGAGAGTTGGCCCGGGCCGCCGCCGAAGCGGATGACCTCCCAGACGATCGCGATCGCCCAGACACCTCCTGCGAAGGTCGACAGGACGAGGGCGATGGCCAGCCGTCGGTAGGCGGGCTGCCCCAGCGGAGCGATCGCTCGACGCAGCCCCGAGGGCGGAGGGGCCCCGGGGTCAGCCGCAGGCGTCGGCAGTGGGACGTCCGGATGTCCGGGACCAGCGGGCACGGACACGAGCGTCACCTCAGGGCATCGGCAGGGGGTGACTGGACAGGCTAACCGCGGTCGGCGCAGCCCGCACCTCGAACGGCGACTGCCTGCGTATGCCGGGTTGCCGGGTTGCCGTTGCCGGCCTCGGCTGCGCGGGCGGTCAGGCGGGGGTGGTCGGTGGGGTGGTCGGTCGGGGCGGTCGGGCGGGGGCGG
>DAOLRO010000179.1:0-6036 GCA_035418665.1 Phycicoccus sp. | reverse complement strand
GGTGCGCGGGCGTAGCTCAATGGTAGAGCCTCAGTCTTCCAAACTGATTACGCGAGTTCGATTCTCGTCGCCCGCTCGTGCAGAACTCGCCGATCGGTGTGTTCGACTCCGGCTACGGCGGCCTGACTGTCGCCCGGGCCGTCCTCGATCAACTCCCCCATGAGTCGGTGGCCTATCTCGGGGACACGCTCCACGCCCCCTATGGCCCACGGCCGATCGCGGAGACCCGTGCCCTCGCCCTGGACTGTCTCGATCGGCTCTACGAGCACGGTGTCAAACTCCTGGTCATCGCCTGCAACACCGCCAGCGCAGCGGTCCTCCACGATGCGCGCGAGCGTTATGACGTTCCCGTCATCGAAGTCATCCGGCCAGCGACCCGGCGGGCAGCCCGCGCCACGCGCAACGGCCGCATCGGGGTGATCTCCACGCTCGGCACCCATCAGTCCGGGGCCTATCGAGATGCGTTCGCCGCCGCTCCTGACTTCGACGTACTCAGCGTGCCGTGCCCGAGGTTCGTGGAGTTCGTCGAGGCGGGCATCACATCCGGCCCAGAATTGGCCGAGATCACGGCCGAGTACCTCGCCCCGCTCAAGGCGGCGGACGTCGACACCTTGGTCCTGGGGTGCACTCACTACCCCCTCCTCACCGGCGTCATCGGTTATGAGATGGGGGAAGGCGTCACTCTGGTGTCCTCGGCCGAGGAGACAGCCAAGGATGTCTACCGGGTCCTGCGCGAGCACGACCTGCTCCGGCCGGACGACCTGCCGCCTCCTACGCACGGCTTCACCACGACCGGCGATCCGTCCCAGTTCCGACGACTCGCCACGCGCTTCCTCGGGCTGGGAAGTGAACTGGGAGAGCTCTTCGTTTCCCTCCCCGTCGTTCCACGCTGAGCGGGCTCAGCCCAAGGGCCCTGATGGACCGGTGAGTTCGAGCAGGCCACTGTGCCCACCGTTGGCATCCAACTTCGCTTGCACGCGCTCGAGCGCCCAACTGCCCGGCCAGGCGAGCACCCCCATGAGGAGCAGGGAGACGGCCAGCCCGGCGGCCAGCAGCAGCCATGACCCCTCGATCACCGAGAGGGCGACTGCCACGATCGCGGTGACCTCGCCGAGGGCTGCCCGCACAATCGTGCTCGTGCGCAGCGCCATCAGCGATCGCTGACCAGTCTCAACAGGGGAAAGGCCCGGCGGAAGCGGCTGCACGTTGAAGCCGACGGTCATCATGGCCATCGCGGCCGCACCCGCGACCACGGCAATCACGGCCCACGACCACGCATGCGCTGGCGGCGCGATGGGCACAACGAAGAAGAAGGCCACGCCGATGATGATGAGGGCCCACATCATGGTGCCGACCACCATGCGCAGCGAGGTGAGCGGCCCGAGGGCCTTGGTCGGCGTCTGGTTGGCGGGGGTCTGGACCATGGGACCAGTCTGGCCGATTCGGTCGCACAAACGTCGACGGCTAGCATGGGAGATCGCGTATGCCGTGGGCTGGCCCACGCGGCGGCCCGCCGGTTCCGGCCGAGGGGCGCCACGGCATACCAAACGCCCCGTTCGTGCCCACGAACCCCTGTTACCGACCACCAGTGTGGAGTGCCTGAAGTGAAGAGTGCCGTCGAGTCCCTCAGCCCGACCCGGGTGAAGCTGACCGTCGAGGTCCCGTTCGACGAGCTCAAGCCCGATCTGGACAAGGCCTACAAGACGATCGCCTCGCAGGTGAACATCCCCGGCTTCCGCAAGGGCAAGGTCCCCTCGCGCATCATCGACCAGCGATTCGGGCGTGGCGCCGTCGTGCAGGAGGCCGTCAACGAGGCCCTGCCGCGCTTCTACCAGGAGGCCGCAGAGGCCGAGTCCCTCAAGGTCATCGGTCGCCCCGAGGTCGAGGTGACCGCGGTGCCACTCGAGGACGGCGAGGACTTCACCTTCAGCGTCGAGACCGACGTTCGTCCCGAGATCACCCTCCCCGACCTCGACGGCATCGCCATCGAGGTCGACGACGTCGCCGTCTCCGAGGACGACATGCAGGAGCGCCTCACCCAGCTCCAGGAGCGGTTCGGCACCCTCGTCGGTGTCGACCGCGCGGTCGAGGACGGCGACCACGTCTCCATCGACCTGTCCGCCAAGATCGGTGACACCGACATCGACGCCGTCGAGGGCGTGTCCTACGAGGTCGGCTCCGGCAACATGCTCCCCGGCATGGACGAGGCGCTCATCGGCATGAGCGCCGGCGAGACCAAGGAGTTCACCGCTCCGCTCGCCGGTGGCGACCACGAGGGCGAGGACGCCGAGTGCACCGTCACCGTGCAGTCGGTCAAGGTCCGCGAGCTCCCCGAGCTCGACGACGACTTTGCCCAGCTCGCCTCGCCGTTCGACACCTTCGAGGAGCTCAAGGCCGACGTCGAGAAGCAGGCTGCCCAGGCGAAGAAGTTCGAGCAGGGTGTCCAGGCGCGCGACAAGGTCCTCGAGCACCTGCTCGCCAACACCGAGATCCCCGTCCCCGACGGCATCGTCGAGGAGGAGGTCAACTCCCACCTCGAGGGTGAGAACCGTCTCGATGACGACGAGCACCGCGCCGAGGTCGACGAGAACACCCGCAAGGCGCTCAAGGCCCAGTTCCTCCTCGACGCCCTGTCGGAGAAGCTCGAGATCGAGGTCGAGCAGCCCGAGCTCATCGAATACCTGATCATGAGTGCGCAGCAGTACGGCATGGACCCGAACCAGTTCGCCCAGGCCATCGACAGCCAGGGCCAGATCGGCTCGATGGTCGCCGAGGTTGCCCGCCGCAAGGCACTCGCATCCGTGCTCGAGAATGCCGTCGTCAAGGACGCCTCCGGCAATGTCGTCGACCTCAACGAGGCCGTGCCCGGCCAGGACGACGAGGTTGCTGACGACGCTGCCGAGGTTGTCGAGATCGCTGAGGCCAGCGATGAGGCCGAGGACGCGAAGGCCTGACCACAGCCCACACCAGCATTTGGTATGCCGTGCGCCCGACTCGGGCGCACGGCATACCTGCGTTTGCGGCCGGCTCTCAGGCCGGGGGTGCGGTCGTCGTCCCGATCCGCAGGGCCACCTCGAAGGTTTCGGTGACGGGCATCTCACCGCTGAGGGCGCTTCGGACCATCTGGCCCAGACGGCGGCCCTTGTCGGTGCCAGGTTGGACGATCGTCGTCAGAGTGTGGTCGAGCCAGGGCAGGTCGACCCCGTCGTATCCCGTGACGGAGAGGTCCTCTGGGACCCCGAGGCCGAGGGCAGCAGCGGCCCGGAGCGCGCCTGCGGCGAGCAGGTCCGACTGCGCGACGATCGCGGTCGGTCGCTCTCCCACCGGACGGTCGAGGAGGAGGCGGGCGGCGGCCTCGCCCTCGGCCAGGTCAGGTGTGGAGGACTGGATGAGCGTTGTCGTCGTGGACGTGCCCGGATCGTCCGCGCCTGTCCTCGGCATGGTGGCGAGGAAGCCGAGGGCGCGACCCTTGGCGTCGGGATAGGCCGCGCCGTCGATTGCGTCGCGATCGACCGGGCCGGTCGCGGCGCCGGGGGAGAGCGGCAAGGTGATGTGCCCGATGCGGGTGTGGCCGAGGCCGAACAGGTGGGAGACCGCGAGCGATTGGGCCGCGGCCTCGTCCGTCGTGAGCTGGACGAGCGCGGGATGGTCGGGCGCTCCCGTGGCGAAGAGAGGAATGCCGCGTCCGGACAGGGCGTCGACGAGCGGGTTCTCGGCTGGTCCGCAGAACGGGAAGACGGCGGCATCCATGGCCATGGTCGACACCCGGCTGGTGAGTTCGTCGAGGTCTTGGGGGTCCTGAGCGAGGAGGAGGAGGCCGAGTCCCTCGCGTCCGAGTTCGTCGGCCAGGCCGTCGAGGACCTGGAGCGCGTAGGGATCGCGGAGGGCGGACGCCAACGGGGCTTCGACGATGACCGCGACGACCCCGCACCGACCGGCCCGCAGCGAGGACGCGACCGGGTCCGGCCCGGCATACCCGATGTCTTCGGCCGCCACCCGGACGCGCTCGATGGTGGCCTCGGCGACCGGGCCGCGACCGCTGAAGGCGAGGGATGCGGTCGATAGGGACACGCCGGCGCGCGCCGCGACGTCCTTGAGGGTGGGGCGGCGCGCGTCGCCCTCGCCGTGAGGCGCGGGGCTCTCGGTTTGACGGGGTGGGGGCATGCCGTTCATACTACTCGAAACGATTCGATAAAATCGATTCGAGTGTGCCTCTCGCAGAGCCACCCAACTGTTGAGAGTGCACGACACGCTGGTGGGATCGAACTGGCACCGGCAAGTCGCGCACTCTCAACGTCCAGGTCCGCGTGTCTCAACTCTCGTCATCTCAGGAGCCAGCCCACATGACCCCCGTCGCACTGCCTGTCGAGCGCGTCCGTGAAGCGCGCAATGCGACCTTCGCCCTCTTCGCACTCGCCGGCGTCGCTTTCGCGAGCTGGGCCTCCCGGATTCCCGACGCGAAGGTCCAACTGGATCTGAGTGCCGGCGAACTCGGGGCGACCCTCTTCGCGATGTCGCTCGGCTCGGTCATCGCCCTGCCCCTGACCGGGCGGGTCGTGGAGCGGTTCGGCATGGTGCGGACCATCAAGGCGGGGTTCCTCACGGCTGCGATCGGCGCGGTCGCCATCGGCTTGGCGATCGACGTGGCGCACTCGCGAGCACTGACGATGGTCGCGCTTTTCTTCATCGGCGCCGGGATCGCCGGCTGGGATGTGGCGATGAACCTCGAAGGGGCCGACGTCGAGCGTCACCTGGGCAAGGCGATCATGCCGCAGTTCCACGCCGCCTTCAGTGGTGGGACGGTGGCCACCGCGCTCTTCGGTGCCGCGATGTCGTGGGCCAAGGTGAGCATCCTGATCCACCTGTCGGTGACGGCTCTGGTCTGCCTCGCGGTCGGCTTCTGGGCGACGACCAAAGCCCTCCCGCACGAGGCGACGGCCGCCGGAGCTGCTGCCGCCACTCGTGCGGAGACTGGGGAGCGTGGGAAGTCGGCCTGGCTGGAGGGCAAGACCTTGCTCATCGGTCTCGTCGTGCTCGTCGCCGCCTTCACCGAAGGCACCGCGAACGACTGGTTGGCGGTCGCCTTCCACGAGGGTCACGAGTTGCCCACGTGGGCTGGTGTCCTCGGCTTCGCCACCTTCCTGACCTTCATGACCATCGGCCGCATCTGGGGGACCCGACTGCTCGACGAGCGCGGGCGTGTGCCGGTGCTCCGGGTCTCCTTCGGACTGGCCGTGGTCGGTGCCGCGCTGGTCATCTTCGGCAATGCCCCGTTGGCCTTCATCGGAGCCGCCATCTGGGGTCTGGGTGCGGCGCTCGGTTTCCCCGTCGGTATGAGCGCCTCGGCGGACGACCCAGCGCGGGCTGCCGCCCGCATGTCGGTCGTCGCCACGATCGGCTATGCCGCCTTCATCGCCGGACCGCCGCTGCTCGGCTTCCTGGGCGACCACGTCGGCGTGCTGCGTTCGCTGACCGTGGTTGGTGCCGGCGCGATTCTCGCTCTGCTCCTCGTGACCGCGGTCCGCGAGCCTTCCCGCGCAGAGGGCACCGACGAGAAGGTCCCCGCCTGATCTCACTCGACCGGAGGCCGCTGGGAGGTGACGCGTGCGCCCACGGCGAACACACGGCATACCCGGGAGTGCGCTGACGGAGTCGGGCGTTAGGGTCATCGAGAAGGCGACCAGCGCCATCCCTTTCCACCCAGCGTGACTCCACCCAGCGTGACAGGAGCGAGACCTTCGTGAGCACCCCTGACATCGTCGCCGCGGGCCCGGGCCCCCAGGCCGGCCTCGACGACCACATCTACAACCGGCTCCTCAAGGAGCGGATCATCTTCCTCGGCTCCGATGTGCGTGACGACAATGCCAACGCCATCTGCGCCCAGATGCTGCTCCTGGCCGCGGAGGACTCCGAGAAGGACATCTGGCTCTACATCAACAGCCCCGGTGGCTCGGTGACGGCCGGCATGGCGATCTTCGACACCATGCAGTGGGTGCCCTGTGACGTGGCGACCGTGGCCATGGGCATGGCGGCCTC
>DAOLRO010000178.1:2986-6062 GCA_035418665.1 Phycicoccus sp. | reverse complement strand
TCATCGTCGAGGACGTCATCAAGTTGCTCGACTCCGTCTCGGAGTCGCTGCGGCGCGGGCACTACCCCGACAAGGCGCACGGCAACCAGGTCGCGCAGGTGTTGCGGGCCGTCGCCGCCGATCTCGAGCTGTGAGCGCAGTCAAGAGTTCCCCCAAGGTCGACTCCACGTTGGTCGACTCCCTCGGGTTGGCACGTGAGGCACTCGTCGGCATCGCCGAGCCCGGCACCGTCGGTGAGCACCTCGGCATGACCATGGTCGAGGAGCGACTCGGCACGCACTACTTTGCCTGTGCTGCCTCGGGCTATCCGGGTTGGCAGTGGGCCGTCACCGTCGCCCGCGTGCCCCGCGGCAAGGTCGCGACGGTCTGCGAGACCAACCTCGTCCCCGGCGAAGGTGCGCTGTTGTCACCCGAGTGGCTTCCGTATGCCGAGCGGCTGGCTCCCGGGGACATCGGCCCCGGTGACGTCACGCCGTTCGTCGCCGACGACCCTTTGCTGCAGGGCGGGTTCGAGGCGACGGGCGAGGACGATGTCGACGAGTTCGCCCAGTGGGAGTTGGGTCTCGGCCGCGTGCGCGTGCTGTCGGCGGAAGGTCGCGAGGCGGCCGCCCAGCGCTGGTACGACGGCGAGGCCGGTCCGCACAACCCCGTGAGCGAGAAGGCGCCAGCCCCCTGCAACACCTGCGGCTACTTCCTGCCGATGGCCGGCGCCCTGCGCGTCGTCTTCGGCGTGTGCGCCAACGAGTGGTCACCCAGTGACGGACGTGTCGTGAGTCGCGACCACGGGTGTGGGGCGCACTCGGAGATCGACACCGAGCAGCCCGAGCCCGAGATCATCCACCCCCCGATCGTCGACGACTACCTCCTCGACGTCACCCCCTGAGCTGGCGGTCGGCTACTCGGCGTCGGCGGCGTTGCCGCGGCCTCGCGCCACGTAGGCGTAGCCGAGGCTGCCGAGGACGAGCCCCGTCACGCAGGCCCACGGCCACCAAGAGCGGTCACCTTGGTGCAACGCCGGGATCGCGAGCGTCGCGATGAGCGCCACGACCCAGGCTGCGAGCCCGATCTGGATGATCCGGCGCGTCGGGACCTGGAGCGCGGTCAGGGGCTCAGGACCGGCATCAGGTATGCCGGGGAAGCAGTCGGTCCGTTGCGTCGCCCTTGGCGTCGCCCCGGGTGTCGTCTCCTCAGCCACGGACACAGCCTACGGCGCAGTACGTGCTGCCCGGGCAACACGTACTGCGCCGTAGCGCGCAATCGAGGGGAGGGGACGTGCGCGTGGAGGTGAGCGGACGGCATACGCACGGGTGGGAAAGTCCGGAAGGAATGAGTCCCAGCCGTCGCGTGGGCACCATCGGCCACTCGAACCACCGGCGCGGGCACCCCTGCGGAGGCCATCGAAACCCGTCGCTACTCTGTGCGCCATGAGCCAAGCCGCCACTGAGCGCACCGACACCCCCCAGCCGGCCCCGACGAGCGGGCTGGACCGCTTCTTCAAGATCAGCGAGAGGGGGTCGAGCCTCAGCCGGGAGATCCGAGGTGGCGTCGTCACCTTCTTCACGATGGCCTACATCGTCGTCCTCAACCCGCTCATCCTCGGCTTCGCCAAGGACGTCAACGGAGACTTCCTCGGGGGTGGTGCCGGCGACGGGTCCAACCTCCCGGCCATCGCAGCGGGCACCGCGCTCGTGGCCGGTCTGCTCACGATCCTCATGGGCGTCGTCGCGAACTATCCGCTCGCGCTCGCCACCGGTCTGGGGCTCAACGCCTTCGTCGCCTTCGCGATCGCCTCGCAGATGACCTGGGCCGATGCCATGGGCTTGGTCGTCATGGAGGGTCTGATCATCCTCGTGCTGGTGCTCACCGGCTTCCGGACGGCGGTTTTCCATGCCGTGCCCACCCAGCTCAAGGTCGCGATCTCGGTGGGCATCGGGCTCTTCATCGCGCTCATCGGCTTCGTCGACGCCGGCTTCGTGCGGCGCACCGCGCAGGGTCCGGTGCCGGTCCAACTCGGCACCGACGGCTTCATCAACGGCTGGCCGACCTTCGTCTTCGTGCTCGGCCTGATCCTCGTCGTCATCCTCTGGGTCCGGAAGGTCAAGGGCGCGATCCTCATCGCGATCGTCGCGACCACGGTCATCGCGATCATCGTCGAGGCCGTCGGCAAGATCGGCCCGATGGTCGCCGGTGACAAGGTCAACCCGACCGGCTGGAACCTCGTCGTCCCCGGCATGCCCGAGAAGGTCATCGAGACGCCGCACTTCGACACCGTGGGGCACTTCTCGCTCCTCGGCTCCTTCCAGAGCGTCGGTGTCGTCGCGGCCGTGCTGCTCATCTTCACGCTCATGCTGGCCGACTTCTTCGACACCATGGGCACGATGACCGCCATCGGCGCCGAGGCCGGTCTCCTCGACGACGAGGGCCTGCCGCCCAACACGACCAAGATCCTCGTCGTCGACTCTCTGGCCGCCGCGGCCGGTGGCGCCGCGGGTGTCTCCTCCAACACCTCCTACATCGAGTCCGCCTCTGGTGTCGGTGAGGGTGCGCGCACCGGCCTGGCCTCGGTCGTCACCGGGGTGCTCTTCCTGCTCTCCATGATCTTCGCTCCCCTCGTCCAGGTCATCCCGTCCGAGGCGGCCGTCCCGGCGCTCGTGCTCGTCGGCTTCCTGATGATGCAGCAGGTGACGGAGATCGAATGGGACAACCTCGAGATGGCCATCCCGGCCTTCCTCACGATCGTCCTCATGCCCTTCACCTACTCGATCACGGCGGGCATCGGCGCCGGCTTCGTCGCCTACGTCCTCATCAAGATCGTGCGTGGCAAGGCCAAGGACGTCCACCCGCTCATGTGGCTCGTGTCCGGCCTCTTCGTCCTCTACTTCGCGATCGACCCGATCAAGGGCCTTCTCGGCGTCGGCTGACCCTTTCGTTTCGGTCGCCGCCACAAGCGGTCGGTATGCCGGGAGCGCACGGTGCGCTCCCGGCATACCTGCGTCTTGGGCTGGGCTTCATGCATCCCGCTACGGCGCAGTAAGTGCTTCCCCGGCAGCACTTACTGCGCCGTAGCGCGCGTGGG
>DAOLRO010000178.1:0-2886 GCA_035418665.1 Phycicoccus sp. | reverse complement strand
GTGCTTCCCCGGCAGCACTTACTGCGCCGTAGCGCGCGTGGGCGGGGCGTGGTCCACGGGTCGGACTCGATTGGAAATAGTTAGCCAACGTAATTAGTTTGGGTAACCATGACGGCACCACGCATGTCCACCCGTGAGCGCAGCCAGATGGCTACCTCCCTCCGGGTGGCCTGCATGCGGATCTCCCGACGGGTGCGCTTCGAGAGCGGCGATCATCTCGCACCCCATCAGTTCAGCGTCCTGCTGCGCATCGAGGACGGTGCACAGACTCCGCGGGAGCTGGCCGAGATCGAGCGGGTCAGTGCTCCGAGCATGACGAGAACCGTTGCGGCGCTAGTCGATCGGGACCTGGTGCTAAGAGCCGAGGACCCGAACGACGGTCGCTCGGTCCTGCTCAGCCTGTCCCGCGAGGGAGTCGAGATGCTCAAGGCGATCCGCCGAAGGCGCGAGGCCTGGATGCTCGACCGCATCAAGCATCTCGGTGACGACGAGCTCGACACCCTCCGTCGAGCGACCCAGATCCTCGAGCGGGTGGCCGCCGAATGAGCCCGACTTTCCAATCGCTGTCGATCCGTAACTACCGCCTGTGGTTCATCGGCGGCATGGTCTCGAACATCGGCACCTGGGCGGGGCGCGTCGGCCAGGACTGGCTGGTGCTCACCGAGCTCACGCCCCACTCGGCGACTGCGCTGGGCATCGTCACGGGTCTGCAGTTCCTCCCGATCCTCCTGCTCGCCCCCTGGGCCGGCGCCATGGCCGATCGCTTCGACAAGCGGACCATGCTCATCCTCACCCAAGCCGGCCTGCTGCTCACGACCCTCGTGCTCGGCCTGCTGGCGATCACCGGGACTGCCGTGCTGTGGCACGTCTATGTCATCGCCACCTTGCAGGGCATCCTCACAGCCGTCGACAACCCGACCCGGCAGGCCTTCGTCCCCGAGTTGGTGGGACGCGAGCACCTGCCCAATGCCGTCGGCCTCAACAGCGCATCCTTCAACCTCGGGCGCCTCGTTGGACCGGGGCTGGCCGGTGTCGTCATCGCCGTGTGGGGGACCGGACAGGCGCTCCTGCTCAACTCGGTGTCCTTCGTCTTCGTCTTGGGAGCCCTGGCGATGCTGCGGCGAGCCGATCTTCGGCCCTCGCCCCGCCTCACGGGTCGCGGAGGTATCCGGGCCGGCCTGGCCTATGTCAATGGTCGGCGCGACCTCAAGCTGATCATGGGTCTGATCTTCGTCCTGGGCACCTTCGGGATGAACTTCCAGATCACGACCGCCCTCATGGCCACTCAGGCCTTCCACAAGGGGGCGGGTGAATACGGCCTGCTCGGCTCGGTCATGGCGATCGGCTCGCTGACCGCCGCACTCCGCACAGCCGGGCGCAAGGAGCCGCGCCTGTGGATCATGCTCGCGGCCCTCGGTGGGTTTGCGGTCTCCAGCACGGCGGCGGCCCTGGCCCCCAACTACGTCGCGTTCGCCGTCCTCCTCGTGCCGGTTGGCTTCACGGCCCTGACCGCCATGACCGTCGCCAACACCCTCGTCCAGACCCGCGTCGACCCGATCATGCGGGGGCGGGTCATGGCCCTCTACATGGCGATCTTCGTCGGCGGGACACCCATCGGCGCTCCCGTGATCGGCTGGATCGGTGAGGTGGCCGGCCCGCGGTGGACGATCCTCGTCGGGTCGATCGCCGTGGCGCTCACCTTGGCCGTGGTGTCCCACCACCTACTCAGGGAGGAAAATGTCCACGTGACCTGGGACGCCGCCAACCGACCGCACTTCAACGTGCACACGACCCCGCGCGTCACCCCGCTCGAGGAGCCGATGCCGGAGTCGGCCCGATGAACGCCAACTTCCGCCGCCGGATGACCCTCGGCGTGCTCGCCATCGTCATCATCGTGGCCGTCCTGGCCTCGATCCTCCGCTGAGCGACCCGAGGCTGCCAAAACCGGAGGTGTATGCCGGGTGTGGGCTGGCAGGGTGGTCACCATGAGCATTCGGGACATGGGCAGCGTCGAGGAATGGCGAGCCACGCTGGCCGCTGAGGTCAAAGCAGCCATGAAGGCTCGGGACAAGGTCGCTCTGGCCGCGCTTCGATCGCTGGCCGCCCGCGTGGCGAATGCCGAGGCGGTGCCCGTGGATGTCATGCCCCGAGCCGGTGCCGTCGAGGCAGCCGCGATCGGGGTGGGAGCTGCCGACGCGGAGCGTCGCATGCTGACCATGGCTGATCTCCGCGCATTGGTCGCTGCCGAGACCGAGGAGCACGAGGAGGCAGCGCGGCACCGCGAGGCTCTCGGACGGATTGACGAGGCAGCGGATCTGCGCCGTCAGGCCCAGGTCATCCGAGAGTTCTCGGAGCGCCCCTGACCGTTAGGTGCGTGGAAATTCCATGTCAGGGCAGAAATCTCCACGCACCTAACGGGGAGTGGTCTGGGGCTCAGGGGTGGGTCAGAGTCGTTCAGAGTCTTTCAACGACATGCTCGATCGAGGCGATGAGCTTGGACACGTCGTCGGGTTCGACGGCCGGGAAGCAGGCGATCCGGAGCTGGTTGCGGCCGAGCTTGCGATAGGGCTCGGTGTCGACGATCCCGTTGGCGCGCAACGTCTTCGCAATGGCAGCGGCGTCGATCGACTCGTCGAAGTCGATCGTGGCGACCACCTGCGAACGGTGCGACGGGTCGGTGACGAAGGGCGCGGCATACGAGGTCTTCTCGGCCCAGTCGTAGAGGCGACCCGAGGAGTCCGCCGTGCGGGCGGAGGCCCACGACAGGCCGCCCTGCCCATTGAGCCACTCGACCTGGTTGGCCATCAACGCGAGCGTCGCGACGGCCGGCGTGTTGTAGGTCTGGTCCTTGAGCGAGTTGTCGATCGCCGTCGGGAGGCTGAAGAA
>DAOLRO010000177.1:0-6064 GCA_035418665.1 Phycicoccus sp. | reverse complement strand
TCTCAGGGGTCAGGTGTGGTCGCGTAGGTAGCGGCCGAAATGGGGGACCGTGAAGGCGATCTGGCCGCGTTCGGCCGAATAGATGAGCCCCTTCTTGAGGAGCGCATCCCTTGCCGGAGAAAGGGATTGGGGCTTCTTCCCCAGGTGCTTGGCCACCTCCGCGGTCGGCACGGCGTCGACTTCGATCGTCAAGGACGACGTGTATGCCGTGGAGCCGGAATCGCCGGTCATCTCACCCACCGCCCACTCACCGGTGGGCGAAACGAGCGCGACTTCGGCCATGGCGCGGAGGTATTCGCGCTCCCCCGGCGTGGCCCGCTCGAAGCGTGACCCGAAGAAGCCGACCGCCAACTCCGACTCCGCCTCGGGCGCAGCCATCTCGACGTCAGCACTGGTGATGGTCGAGCCAGTTGCCTTGTCCCACACGGCTTTCCCATAGGCCTGGAGGAAATATGGGTAGCCGCCGGTCGCGGCATACATCGCCGCCAGCGCGTCGGTCTCAAAGCCGGCCCCCTCGTCTTCGGCAGGCACGACCAGCGCCAAGTCTGCGGCATCCCGATCGAGGCGATCGATGCGTGAATAGCGAAACAGCCTCTCGGAGTATGACTTCGAGGCCGACAGCACCGCGGGCAGGTGGGGCAGTCCGGCCCCGACGACGATGACGGGCAGCCGCGACTGCGACAACTCGTGGCAGGCCGCACAGAGCGCCGACACGTCATCGGCTCCGAGGTCCTGCATCTCGTCGATGAAGATCGCGATCCCACGTCCGGTGTCCGCGGCATGCCCACCGACGTCGGAGAGCAGTTCGACGAGGTCGATCTCGATGTCACCCGAGTCGGCACGACCCAAGACGGCGGGCACCGGGATCCCGGGGTTCCAGCGCTCTCGCAGCTTCGTGGCGCCCGCTCCCCGGGTTCCGCCACTTCCGCTGCCCGAAGTCTCCTTCTGGGCGAATGACTTGATGACGCCGAGCACGTGGTCATGCCCGTCACCGGAGTGCCCCAGCTCGCGCACGGCTTGGTGCAGGGCCGAGGCCAAGGGACGGCGCAGGGATTGCTCGGGGCGCGCCTCCAACTTCCCGGTCCCCCACCCTGCCCGGACGGCGGACGAGCGCAGGGCATTGAGCAAGACGGTCTTGCCCACCCCGCGCAGGCCGGTCAGGACGATCGAGCGCTCCGGGCGACCCTTGGCCACTCGCTCGAGCACCACATCGAAGGCGTCGAGTTGCTCGTCACGACCGGCGAGTTCGGGTGGCCGCTGGCCGGCGCCGGGGGCATAGGGATTGCGCACGGGATCCACGATCGGAGGATATTTGCTTGTCTAAGAGATTCCCGATATTCGAGGATATTGGGCGAGTCATGTCGTCGGGGACCGGTGTCCCTACGATGTCCGGCATGAGCTTGGGGGGTGCCCTGGACGAGGTGGTCGAGGGCCAAGGCGGTGAAGGCGGGGGTGTCGGCGCCGACGCGGCCGACCCGTGGCGCGCGCCCAAGCGGGTCCTGATCATCCTGCGTTCGATCCTCGTCGACGGCGGCCGGGTGCTTCGCCAGGCTGGCCTGCCCATCCTGACGATCTCGCTGCTCGCCTTCCTGGCCCATGGCTGGCTCATCGAGAAGTCCGCGAAGCTCGCCATGGACAACGGCCCGCTCGGCCTGGCGGTCCTCATCGCAGCCGTCGCCCTGCGGCTCAGTGCCCTCGCCTGGTGCCTCTGGGTGGCCGCCGACGCCATCACCATCAACGGTCGGCGGCTGACCCAGATCAGGACCATCCCCAGCGCCCGTCGCGCCCGCACCGACGGTCCCGACTCCTCGAGGACTGGCACCCAGACCCTCACCGACGGTCTCCGACTCGTCATGGCTCCGATGGTCATCGTCTACGCCGCCTGGAACCTCATCGACTGGGACATCCACTCCTTCGTGGTCGCCAAGCAGATCCTCGTCAGCGAGTCGATCCTCGAGACCGGGGTCAACGCCGACCAGAGCAACATCAGTTTCGTCTCCGGTGGCTGGAAGACCTACATTCCTTGGGCAGTCGGTTGCTGGCTGGTCAAGGTCGCCGTCGACAAACTCAACGAGCACCGGGACTGGCGGATCGTCGACCTCCTCGTCGTCTACCTCGAGTGCGCGTGGGTCATCCTCACCTGGCTCGTCCTCGCTCCGGCCCTCCTCGTCGCCAGGCAGTGGCTGGGCACCCGCGCGGTCGCCGACTGGTGGGAGAGCACCCTGGCCGCCCTTGGTGACTGGAACCTTCCCTGGGACCTGAGCCTCCCGGACCTGATCACCGGTGCCTGGCACGGCTTCTGGAGTCTCGTCGGGACCGCGAGCGCCCATGTCGTGTGGCCGCTGCTCTGGTTGGCTCTCATCGGGCTGATCGTCGGCTGGGTCACCCTCGACGAGATCACCGTCGGCCGCAGTTCGAGTCGGATCTCGGTGCGCAACCTCAGTCGCGCCCTCGACACCTCGACTCGCGGCCTCCAGGAGAAGTGGCAGCCGATCTGGCAGGTGTTCACCCGGGTCGTGCGGCTGGGCGTCATCCCGTTGCTCACCATTGCCCTCGCGTATGCCGTGCTGATGGTGGCCGCCGTCTGGTTGCGTGTGGGGATCCTCCATGTCGGACCGTCGGTGCTCTCGACGCAGGCCACCCTTTATGACCTGGTGCTGCGGCTCACCCAGGCACTCGTCGACCCGGTGCGCATCGCGCTGCTCACCGGTGCGTTCGCGTTCGTCGTCCGCGAAAGTCTGCGTCGAGGCGAGAGCCGCTGAGCATCAGCCCCCGCAGGCCTCAGCGCCAGCGGACCCACTCGCGCGTTGGGTCGGCGCCCAGTTGCACCCCGTCGACGACGACCTCGAGGCCTTGGGCGTCTTGGGCCACCGTGAAGACCTCGACGAGGCGCTGCACGTCCCCGACCCGCCCGTGGGCGTCATCGGCCTCCGAGGCCTCACCGATGTCCTGGGCCCGGGCCCCGTCGCCGAACTCGGCGGACTCCTTCTTCGAGACCCCGTCCGACGTCCACTCGCGGGAGGCGTCATCGATCACGCGCAGTCTCGGCGGGCGCAGGTCCTCACTGATCGGGCAGCGGCACTCACTGGTCACGACGGCGAAGATCCCGGCCGTGGGCGCCTTGCGCTCGGCTCCCGATGATGAGCCGCGAGGCAGCAACGACGGATGGGTCTCGACCGAGACGACGCGATAGTCGGCCATCACCGGGGCGCTGGCCTTGCCGACATTGACCGGTCGCCACTCCCCCATGGTCACACCGGCCAGATCCACGACCTGGGGGCCAAGTGCGTCCTGGATCGCTCCACTCACCGACCAGCCCGTCAGCGAGAGCGCCACGACCAGCGCCCCGAGCCAGAGCCAACGTGCCCGTGACCGGCTCACGACGCCTTCTCCAACACCACGGACGGGAGGGTCTCGACCGGCTCGAGCGGGACGACGACCACCGGGTCCTCCGCGAACCTCAGCCGCGCCACCAGGTCCCCGGTGTCCACTGAGTCAGGCACGAGGAAGACGAGGGATCCGGAGGACGGTATGCCGGGGTTCAACTTGGGCAGTCCGGTGAGCAGGTCGTCCTCCATCTGCCAGGAGCGCCCGCCCTCCTCGAGGGTTGCCGTGAGCCGCCGCGGTTTGTCCCGCACGGTGGCGCTGACGTCGACGACGACCCAGTGGCCGCCCGCAGGAGCGGCCTTGGGTTCCTTGTCCGGGCTCGTGCCATAGGCGCGCGCGGCACGCACCGTGTGGACGGTGATCTGCCCGAGGTCCACCGTCCCCGCCTCACCGAGACCGACCCGCTCGGCAAAGGCATCACGGCCCACGTCGACGCACGCACCACTGAGCGAGGCGCCGCACTCGTCCCGCGGGATGGCGGCCAAGGCGGCAGCGAGCGCGAGCGCGGTGGCCAGCGACACGGCATACCGAAGCCATGATGAGCGACGAGGAGCCGAGGTCGCCGTCGGTGCCTCGGATGCCTCAGGTGCCGCGGAGGCGTCGGCGTCCGTCATGACGCCCCCTTCACGGGGAGCTGCACGACGCGGGTCCACTGCCCGCCGGACCACGTGGGGCCGACATCGAGTTTGTTGTTCCAGGCGTAGGACTTCTGGCGCAGGGTCAGGCGCAGCCCACCAGAGGCATCGAGACCCTTGGCCAGGACGAAGGGCAGCGTGGCGTCGACGGGCAGGTCCGCCGGATAGGACCGCACGGCGTCGTAGCCGCTGGCCACCTCGAGCCGGCGCCCGTCCACCCAGGCACGCATGTCGCCACTCGCGCTCACGATGGCCGGCCCGTCGGAGGTGTTGTCGACCGTGACCCGGACGAGCACGCGCGGGAGTCCGTCGATGAAGGGCTTGCCGTTGGCCTGGGTCGTCACGAGTTCGGCGGAGTGGACCACCAGGTCGACCGGACCCATGTCGACGGCCTCGCCGACGGCCGCTGCAGCGATCGGGTTGGCTCGTTCCCGGAAACCACCGAGCAGGGCGACCACGAGC
The DNA here is from genome assembly GCA_035418665.1 of Phycicoccus sp. Classification (GTDB taxonomy): domain Bacteria; phylum Actinomycetota; class Actinomycetes; order Actinomycetales; family Dermatophilaceae; genus Phycicoccus_A. The sequence continues at coordinate 1,580 of DAOLRO010000177.1, read as the reverse complement.
AGTGCCGCCAGCACGGCGACGAGCACCGTCCACCACGGATGCCGACGCGGCCACGCCGGCCAGGCCGACCATGCCGCCGCCCCAGTGCCTCCCCCTGACATGGACGGAATGCTAGCGGCCGCCGATCCCGTCAGGCGCGCGCCTTGGGTGGGTCGTCACCGGACTGCAGGAAGATCTCCAGCCACTTCAGGTCAGGCGAACTCCCGACGATCACCGCCTTGAAGAACAAGGTGAGCGGCACCGCGAGCACCGCGCCGAGCGGCCCGATGATCCCGGCCCAGAAGATCAGCGAGATGAAGGTCAGCGTCGTCCCCAGCCCCACGGCGTTGCCGATGAAGCGCGGCTGGATCACCGTCTGCACGAGCACGTTGATGAGGCAGTAGGCGACGATCACCCAGACTGCCGTCGACACCCCACCCGAAAGCAGCCCGAGCAGGGCCACCGGCACGAGCGCCACCACGAAGCCGATGTTGGGGATGTAGTTCGCGACGAAGGCGAGAAGCGCCCACGTGAAGGGCATCGGCACCCGAAGGATCAACAAGGCCACGAAATCGAGCGACGCCGACATCAGCCCGAAGATCGTCGACACGACCCAATAGCGTCGCACCCGCCAGGTGAAGTCCTCGAGTGCAGCAGCCAATTGCGGTTTCACCGCACGCAATTGGGCCGCCCGCTTGCTGACATCCGCGGTGTCGAGGATCAAGAAGGCGAGCGCCAACAACAACGTGAGCAACTGGGTCGAGGCCGCCGAGACACCCCCGAGAATGCCCGGAACGATGCCGATGAGCGAGGTGATGTCGATCTTCTTGGCCGCTGTCGCGATCTGGTCCGCCGACACCCCCCGACCCTGGAGCCATTCGATGGCGCCTTCATACAGGGCATTGAATTCGTTCTGATACGTCGGCAGCGTGTTGATGAGCGAGCTCACGGCCACGGTGACGGCAAAGACCATCGCGGCGGCCACGGCATACATCCCCAACAGCACGAGGATGGTGCTCAACGCCGACGGCACCCGATGCGCGCGCAACCACGTGATCGCCGGACGCGCCGTGATCGCCAGCGTGAGGGCGAGGAAGATCGGACCGATCAGGCTGCCGATCGCGGTCAACCCGGCGAGCGCGATCGTCGCCAGCGCCAGGCCGAGCAGGATCATCAGGCCCGTGCCCGGTCCCGACCAACGCGGCCGGGTCACGTCGACCGACGGGGCGTCGGCCGCCTCGCTCACGGCACCTCGGCGGCGCTGCCGTCAGCGGTCTCCATCGCCTTGCCGGCGGCGTGCCATGCGCGCATGCCGCCCTCGAGGTTGGCCACGTCGAAGCCGTACTGGTCGAGCCAGGGCAACGTCCGCGAGACCCGACCACCGCTGCGGCAGGTCACGACCAATTGCTGGTCCATGTCGATCGCCGCGGACAACTCCTCCACGCGGGCGGGCAACTCGCCCATCGGGATGTGGATCGCCCCGGGCGCGTGCCCGCGGTCCCACTCGTCCTGCTCACGGATGTCGAGAAACACCGCGTCATCGGGCAGGTCGGACACGGACACGTCGGGATAGTCACTCATGACAGACACCGTATGCCGGG
>DAOLRO010000176.1:0-6121 GCA_035418665.1 Phycicoccus sp. | reverse complement strand
GAACCGCAGGAGCGGTGAGCTTGCGAACCGCTCGGCGGTGGAGCGGAGGGCGTGGTGGGCCCCGCGCCCGACACTCGAACCGCAGGAGCGGTGAGCTTGCGAACCGCTCGGCGGTGGAGCGGAGGGCGTGGGATTCGAACCCACGATGACGTTGCCGCCATAGCGGTTTTCAAGACCGCCGCACTAGGCCACTATGCGAGCCCTCCTGTGGTCGGTGCGCACCCGGCATACCAACCGACAAGCAAGGGTATGCCGTGACTCGCCTTCGCGACGACCCTCCCCCGGTAGGGTCGGGAACCGACGAAAGGGTGTGCACATGGGCAAGCTCGGACTTCTCACCGGTCTCGTGGCCGGTTACGTGCTCGGCGCACGGGCGGGCAAGGAGCGCTACGCGCAGATCAAGCAGGTCTCGAGCAAGGTGTGGCACAGCGGTCCGGTGCAGAAGCAGGTGGCGAGCGCCAAGGAGACGGCCAAGACCAAGGCCGGCCCGGCGCTGGCCGACATGGTGGCCGACGCAGCACGCGACACGGCCGAGAAGTTGCGGGCGCAGCGGGTCATCTCGTCGGAGTTGGCCGCGGACGCCCGGCAGGGCACTTTCTCCTCCGGACCGTCGACCTCCAGAGCTGACCGGACCGACCCCTGGGTCCAGCCGCCGCAGACCTCCTGAGATGCACGGTGGCCCTGCCGCCCCCTGTTGCGGCAGGGCCACCGGATCTCCCCCCTGGCCCCCTTCGGGCGCGACCCCTGGGACGCGCCTCTGGGTGTGAGGAGGCCTTGGAGGGGTTCCTGATACATCACTCAGGTCTTCGACTCGGGGGCATGTATCAGAGTGGCTCCTGAGCATCTCCTGACAGGTGTCCGCGACACCCCTACGCTGAGCGACATCGGCCCGTCCCCACGGGCGCTCAGCATCGAGCCCAGGAGATGCACCAATGGCGATCGACCCTCGGGAATCCCGCTATCGGACGGCCCCGACCGATCCCCGGGACACGCCCCCGGCCACTGTCACCCGCAAGCCGTCCTTGGCTGCGCCCGGGAGTGCCGTGCAGCGGCTGGGACTTCGCGTCCTGGATCCGGCGACGGCCCTGACCATCGGTGGCCAGCCGCTCGACGCGACGATCTACGTCGGTGATCGGCTGCTCATCGCCGCCGAGCAATTCGAGTCGGCGGGTGATCTGGCTGCGCGCCTGGAGGAGGCGACGGGCTACACCGTCACCGTGCACGAGTCCGCCCTGGCAGGGCTCGCTCGCGAGACATTGGGCGATGACATCGCACACCTGACGCCAGTGGTGGCGATCTTCTCATTGGCAGAGGGGGCCGTCGGCACGCCGCCCGACGCGTGGACTGTGCTCGTCGGTCTGCGCGCACGCGGCGACTTCGCCGGGATGCGGTTCAGCCTGTGCCACGCGATGTTCGCCTCGGGTTGGGGCGACGGTGTCGGTTGGGGAGATGGCGTCGGCTGGGGAAATGGCGTCGGCTGGGGCGACGGTGTCGGTTGGGGCGACGGTGTCGGTTGGGGCGACGGCGTCGGCCGGGGCGGCAACGCCTGCCGACCCGTGAGCTTTGCCGGCCCGGACCCTGCCATGACGGCGGTCGGCGAGGGGGCGGTCGTCGCCATCCTCGACACCGGCCTCGGCATCACCCACTGGTTCGGGGCAGGCGACCCGCGGGTCGATCGTGATCCCACGGTGCAGTCCGCACCCATCGGGCTGCGGTATGCCGCAGGGCAGGGTCCCGAGGACACCGGCGTCACCATCGACCTCGTCAACGGAACCCTCGACCGTCTCGCAGGTCACGGCACCTTCATCGCGGGCATCATTCGACAGCACGCGCCGACCGCACGACTCATTGCGGTCCCGGTCATGGGTGGCGACGGAGTCGCCGACGAGTCGCACGTCCTCGATGCCCTCGCCGGGCTGATCCTGCGCCAGGAGCTGGCGCTCGCGGGCAAGACCGACGACCCGCCCATCGACGTGCTGTCCCTGTCCTTGGGCTACCACCACGAAACGCCCGGGGCCTTCGCCGACGAGTCACTCCTGCGATCCCAGTTGGAGCGACTGTCCGAGCTCGGAGTCGTCGTGGTCGCCGGCGCCGGCAACAACAGCAGCAATGTCCCCTTCTACCCGGCGGCCTTCGCGGTCCCGGGCGCGAGTGGCGCCCCGCTCGTCAGCGTCGGGGCCCGCACCACCTCGGGCAAGGAGGTGGCGATCTGGTCCAACACGGGCACCTGGGTGACCACCTACGGACCCGGCAATGCCATCGTCAGCACGATGCCGACCGCCTTCAACGGCTCCCGGCGCAGCGGGATCGCCCGGGCCGCCGGCCCCGGCCAGCCAGCCCGCGGTGGGAGTGACCGTGACGACTTCCGCAGCGGTTTCGGGGTGTGGAGCGGGACGTCCTTCGCCACGCCGGCTCTGGCCGGCGAAGTGGCCGCCGTCCTGGGCGACCTGGCGCAGGCCCGCGACGCGGGGGATCGCGTGAAGCACGCCCGCCAGGCCGTCGAGACGGTACTCAAGGGCACCGACGCCGAGGAGCAGCAGTGAGCACGCGGGCCGCGGATCTCGGCACCCTGGCCGCCGAGGCCTTGGCTGCCCATCGAGCCGGCGACTCACGATTGATGCCCGAGATGGTCGATCGCATCACTCCTCTCCTCTGGCGCATCGCCCGTGCCCAGGGACTGTCGTCGGCGAGCGCCGAGGATGCCGTACAGACCACGTGGCTGCGACTCGTCCAGAGCGCCGACCGCATCGAGGAGGACCGGGCCGTCCTGAAGTGGCTCGTGACGACGGTGCGCCGGGAAGCCTGGGCGGTGTCCCGCAAGGGCCGCCGCGACATCGTCAGTGACCCGATCGAGTTGCCCGAGGACGCCCAACCCGACGCGTTGCTGGAGGTCATCGAGCAACTCGGACGATCGGATGTGCTGTGGACCCACGTCCGCGAGCTCTCCGAGCGATGTCGACGCCTGCTCGCGATCATCGCCTACGGCGACCGGCCTGACTATGCGGCCATCGCCGAAGGACTGGGCATGCCGGTCGGAAGCATCGGACCGACCCGCGGCCGGTGCCTGGCCAAACTGCGCACGGCGCTCGAGGCCGACCCGCAGTGGGCGGTGACGTCATGACCCCGCGCGATTGGGAGGCGCTCGCACAGGAGTCCCTCGACCCGTCCGATGTCGCGATCCTGGGCCGGATGCGCGCCGGCCTCGACGACATCGACCCGCCACCTGTCGGGCTGACCGACCGCATCCAGTTCGCGCTCACCGTGGCGGCCCTCGAGGCCGAGGTTGCCGACATCGTTGCCGCCGAGTCCCTGGCTGCGGTGCGGTCCGACGACTATGACCGGGCCACCACGATCACGTTCGCCTCCGACGGATTCAGCGCCACGGTCTCGGTCGAACCTCGCCGAGCCGGAGCCCTCGGGCTGCGTGGTTGGGTCAGCGACCCCGGGACCGAGGTCGAGGTCCGTGAGCGTTCCCGGTCCCAGTTCACGACGAGCGACGAGCACGGGCGCTTCGGCTTTGCCTCGCTCCAGCCCGGCCTGATCCATCTGGTCTTCCGGCGCCCGAGCGGCCCACCCCCAGTGATCACCCCGGCTCTGGAGATCTGAGGCAGAGATCGCCGTCGACGCCGAGGAACTTCGCCAGCGGGCTGTGCGGGCCAACGCCGTCGGACGTTATCCCGACGCTCGCCGCCTCCTCCGGCGCGCCGACGCACGCGCGCGCGCCGCCGGCGACCAGCCCACTTTGGCTCGGATCGCCACCACCGGTGCGCTGACCATGCTGGCGCTGCACGGGCGTGGCGCCGCGCTCGCCGAGCTTGATCGGGCCCGCCAGATCGCCGCGGAGCTGGATGACGCGCGGCTGCAGGCGCTGACCGACGTGCAATCGGCCGCCATTCACGTGTGGTGCTCGGAGTGGGAGTCGGTGCTGGTCAGTCTGGCGCGGGTCACCCGGGCCAAGGGCCTGCTCAGCCCGGCAGAGCAGTTCGCCGCACTGGTCAATGAGGGTGTCGCTCGCGTCGCGCTCGGGGACCTGGACGACGGCCGGCTCGCCCTCGAGCGAGCGCTGCGCCATGCGCGCGCCCACGCGCTGGACCTCCAGCAGGTCAAGGCCCTGCACAATCTGGCCTGGCTCGACTATCTCGAGGGCGACCTGCCCCGTGCGCTCACCCGGCTGCGCGAGGCCCGCGAACTGGCCGACGAGGTCGATGAGGTGAGGGTCGGGCTCGACCTGGCCGAGGTGCTCGCCGAGGCTGGTCTGATCGACGATGCGGAGTCCACTCTGCTCACCGCACTGGTGTCCATCGGTCGCCGGTCCTCGGTGGACCGAGCCGACATCCTCCTCGACCTGGCTCGCTGCGAACTCGTCCGCGGCGACCTCACGGCCGCCCGCCGTCACGCCCGGTCCGCGGCAAGGCTGCACACCGGTCACCAGGTCCGTCAACGCGCGGACGAGGCCGGCCTCATCGTCGAGTTGATCGACGCGATCCGCGGCCGTCCGGCGCCGCTCCCCCCGGACGCTGCCGATGACGGTATGCCGCGGGGCCAGTTCGCGTTGCGAGTCCTCGCCGAACGCCTTCTGCTCGCCGGTCGGACGGGCGAGGCGGCAACTGCCCTGGATGCGATCGATCGTCCGGGACGTCTCGGGCTGGGTCCGCGTCTGCACCTGATGCTCCTCAGAGCGCGGATCGCCGATGCCCAGGAACGTCCGATGGATGCCGAGCGCGCCATCCTCGAGGGCGCCCAACTCCTGGCCGTCGCCCGGTCAGGGTCCGGATCCCTCGACCTGCGGGCCGCGATGGCCGTTCACGCCCGTCGACTCGCAGAACACGACCTCGCGCGGAACGCCTCATCCTCGCCGGAGCGAGTCTTCGCGGCCGCAGAGCGCTGGCGGGCGGGGTCCCTGCGGACACCGTGGGAACACGCCTCCGACCCGGAGCTCGACCGGTTGCTCACGCAGTTGCGTCGAGTCCGGGCGGCCCACGGAGCCGGGGTGGCCGATGCCAGCACAGACGATGTCGCGCAGGCCGAACGGCGCGTGTCACGCCGATCCCTCGAACTGGCCCGACGCGGCGGCGACCGCGGCGCCCTCACCGTCGGGGCCCGTGCCGCGAGGACTGCATCGCGTGACCACGGCGTCCTGCTCTGCGCCTTCCACGTCCGCAGCCAACTCCTCGAGCGCATCGACGTCACCGGCGAGGGCCTCCGCGTGACCAGCCTGGGACCGGCTCGCGCGGCGATCGCGGTGGCAATGGCGCTCGGCGAGGATGCACGAGACCTCGGCCGGTTGGCCGCTCTCCCCGGTCTGGGGGGACGAGTGCTCGCCGGGACCACCGCCACGGCCGCCGCGCTGAGCGCAACCCTGCTGCACGGCATACCGAGCGGGGAACGGGTGGTGATCGTCCCCACCCACGCCCTCGCCTCGACACCGTGGCGGATGCTCCCGGCCCTCGCCGACCGCGACGTCGTCGTGAGTCCGTCGGCGAGCCGTTGGGTCCACGGTCTCGCAGCGCCCGTCCCCAGCGACCTGAGCGTCGTGGCTTTGGGGGGACCGGGCCTGCAACACGGTCCGAGCGAGATCCGGCGGATCCGGGCACTGTGGACACGATCAGGGGCCACTGCACGCTCCCGCATCGGCGCAGGGGCACGCGACCTCATGTCAGGGCTCCGAGAGGCGACCCTCGTGCACCTGGCCGCGCACGGCACCCATGACGGCCAGACCCCGTTGATGTCCTCACTCCTGCTCGCCGACGGACCGTTCGTCGCCCACGAGCTGCCAGCGCCATCTCCCGACGTCGGGGGGCAGCAGGTCGTGCTCGCCGCGTGCGCGGTGGGACAGGCAGAAGTCCGGCCAGGTGACGAACCCTTGGGCTTCGCCGCTGCCCTGCTGGCCCGCGGGGTGAGAACGGTGGTGGCGCCGGTGGCGCCCGTCGCCGACGACGTCGCGGCCGAGGTCATGGTCACCTATCACCGTGAACTCGCCTCCGGTGAGACGGCATCGGCGGCTCTGCGCCGGGCGACCGAGGGCAATCTGCAAGCGCAGTCGTTCTGCCTCTACGGCAACGACTGGCAGGTCGCCGCCCGGTGACCCGGGTCAGATGAAGAGCGCCGGCTCCGCGAACAA
>DAOLRO010000175.1:4224-6236 GCA_035418665.1 Phycicoccus sp. | reverse complement strand
CGGAGCAGCGTGACGGCGAGGATGTGCGAGCACGGGCCGCGATCGCCCTGGTAGCGGGCATACCAGCGGCACGTGCACCTGGCCCGACCCTCCCCCTCGAACGTCACCCAGTGTTGTCGGTCGCCGTCGCCGACCTCGTATGCCGTGTCGGCCCGCCGAACATTCCCCTCCGCCACGAGCTTCCGAGCGGCCACCAGCCGAGGGTGGTCACGGTCCACCGCGTCTGCGTCATACGGGATCTCGCGATGGAACCACGCCGCGTCGGCGAGGTCGAAGCCCACCTTGCCCGAGGCGGCCAGCACGGCGATGCCACCCGCGACCTCGGCAGGACTCAGACCGGTCTCCGCGCTGAGCACTCCGGCGTCCAGCACGGGCTCCCAGGCGAGGTGCTCGAGCAGGCGCAACGCCGCTCCTGAGCCCTCAGCCCCGGAGCCGCCAGCCCCCGGCCCCACAGCCCCCGACAGCGACAACAGCAACTGCCCCTCCCCGGAAAACCCGCGATAGGGCTGCGGCGTCATCACCAACGTGATCCGCCCGCCGTCGACATCAGCCACCCACGCACTGAACCCCGCCTCATGCCGCCACACCGACAGCCGCCGGATGTGCCGCATGATCCGGCGCAGACTGCCCAGCCGCGCAGTCCCAGCCAGCGTCGCGCTCCCCGGAGCATCAAGAGCGGTCACGCGCAAACCACGCGCACCCCCGACCACACCCACGGCAGGCCCCGGCGCACCCTTGGGCAGGCCGGCGAGGAAGGTCATCGCCTCCGTCCCGACCGCCTCGGCCACGAGCGACATCTCCGCCATGACCGTCGGCACCTCGGCAAAACCCCGCACCCATCGCTGCGGCAACTCGACCTTGCGCTCCTCGTGCGTCTCGTCCAACGTCGACAACCGCAGCGATTCCGCCCCCACCGCCAGGTGCAGCAAGTCATACCGTGGCAGCGCAGCGAGCGCACTCCGCAAGGGCTGGTTGATGTCGACGTTCGTCGTCCCGAACGCCACCTCCCCCGACGCGATCCCCTCCGCGAGCAAGTCGAAGCGCACATGCACCCCGTTGCACCCGCTGAACGACTCGAACCGCAGCCGATCCCCACTCGCGGTCACGACCGGGTCCCGCATCGCGAGCGCCGACAGGTCCAGATAGGTCGTCGCCGCGACGTCGGCCACGGCGAGCACGCCCGCTGCAACCACCTCCGGCCGAGCCACGATCCCCGAGAAGAACTGCGGGTGCTCGACCAGGCCGCTGGGCGTCAGCCCCAACCCCGTCTCCAGCTCCACGCGCAACTCGGGTCCACCGATCCCCGACAGGGTCGAGTTGCCGACGAGATTGGCCATCACAAACCCTCCGTATGCCGTGCGCTCACCAATTCTCTGGCCTCCACGGCCGCTTTGGTCGAGCCGCGTGCGTCCGCGAGCTGCTGCACCGAGGCGGGGAGCCAGTCAGCGCCCAACGAAGCGTTCAGGAGAGGTGCGTGTTCCCGGGTCGCGCGGAGGAGGTCGGCGAGCCCGGTGGGCTTCTTCTTGCTCGAGCAGGCGGCATCGAGCAGGCTGCGCCAGGTCGGCCAGACCACGGACATGGAGGACAGGGTCGCGAGTTCGGACCAGCCGTGGGCTGCCCGGGTCAAGGACAACCCTCCCTCCGCAAACAACGCCTCACTGCGCTCCCTCAGCAACTCCGGGTCCAGCCGACCCTGCCGAGCGATCGCGCCTGCCTGCTGTGCGGCGAGCAACCGACTGTCCAAACGGGGATGAGCCAGCAGCCGCGCGAGCTGATGGTGCATGGCCGGACCGATGGGCCCCGCGGACCACACCATGAGCGGCAGGCGCTGGGCGTGCTCGACCGATTCCTGGTCCTCGCGCAGGGCGACCATCGTGGCGAGTTGCTCCACGTCCCACGGGCAGACGCCGAGCCATGGTCCCGGGGCATCGGACCCCCAGGAACGGCGCTCGTCGCTGTCGGTGCCGATGGCCCGAGCGATCCCCGCGAGGCCGTCGAGCTCACCCAGCCAC
>DAOLRO010000175.1:0-4124 GCA_035418665.1 Phycicoccus sp. | reverse complement strand
GCGAACCGCACGACGAGATCGAGCCACGCCGCCTCGGTCGTGATCCGCGACCAGGTCTCCTCATCGGAACGGGCCTGGTCCAACCCGGCCGCGCTCACGGCATACGGGATGAAAGGCCCTGGCGCGAACGGCTCCACGGCATGCGTCCACGACGGCAGCTCAGCCACACACTCAGCCGCACTCGCCACCGCTCCGTCAACTGCGCCGGGCGATCCGAGCAGCGCACGAGCCTTGGCGGCCAAGGTGGCATCAGCGCTGGCGCTCGCCATGGTCAGCAAAGTCTCCCGAGCCGAACTGGCCGCACTGGCTGAACTGGCCGCATCCAAGGACGCGAGATGTGAGACCAGCCGGACCTTCTGTGCCTTCTCCGGTCGCGCGAGGATCACCGTGCCGAGGTCGAGCAGGTCTTCGTCGGGCAGGTCCGCAGCCAACGCCATGTCCAGAAGCGCCTTGGTGACGTGGCCGTGCACGGTCGGCAGGACGTGCAGGATCAGCGCGGCGCGCTCCCTGATCTCGGCCGGGGTCGGGTCGAGGCCCCGGAGGATCTCGGCGACGGCGCGTTGGTTGTGCGCCCGATCATCCCGGCTCAAGGCGGCGAAGGCCGCCTCGAGCAGGCGCGGACGATCGACGAGACCGTCCCGGACGGCAGCGCGGATGGTGGGTGCGACCGCCCATTTCACTTCCGTGAAGGAGGCCCAATCGGCCAGGGCGTTGGGGTGGGTCAGGGCGGTGGCGAGCAGTCCGGTCACCTCACGGGTGCCCGCCAAACAGTCGCGGAGGGTGAGGTCCGGGCCGAGGGGATAGGCCGGCGTTGCTCGCCATGCGGTTTCTCCCGACCCGACCGTCATCATCGTGAAGGGCAGCCAGTTGGCCGCCCGCTCACCGGCATTGGCGTGCACGTGCGCGGAGGCGAGGGCCGCGGCCCATCCCCGCGCGTAGGTCTCCGTCAGTGGCACGGGCAGGTCGTGGGCAGCGATGGCGGCGCTGACCAGGCTCGGCACCTCCCCGAGGCCGCGCTCGGACGTGCCGCGGAAGGTCGCCGCCGCAGCCAACCCGACGAACACCTCCGCCCAGCCCTGACCCCTCCGGATCAGCGCGTTCGCACAGGGCTGGATGCCTCCGACGTCACTCCACAGGAACTGCCGACCCCACTGGCAGTTCTTGGAGGCCTCCTCCGCGGTCTCGCTCAGGGTGAGCGCGAGCAGCAGTTGGACGATCCGGGCATGGCCCCGCCAGTCGAGGTCCGCGGCCTTCCGCGCCTGCGCGCGACCACTGCGGCGATACCACCGCGTCGCATCCGCGAGGTCGTCCTCGTCCAGCCCCGCGAGGACATCGCGCAGGCTCGCCCAATCGCTGCGCTCCACGAGTCCGTCGAGGGTGTCGACCTCCATGTCGTGAAGCGTAGGGCTCGGCACCGACTTCTCCCGAGGCTTTCCTTCCGCGTATGCCGTGGGCCCCTTCGCATTCCAACTCACCGTCAACGTGCGGTTGGCCGGGCAAATCCGCAGCTACCCCACGGCGTCCAGCAGGCCTCGGGCTGCGGTGACCGCCTTGCTGCGACCGCCCTCCTCGGCCAGCGCCCCGACGGACTCGGGAAGCGCTGACCCGGCGCCATGAGGAGCGTCCGGGTCGTTCAGCGGAACGACGAGCCGGGTGGCCTCCAGGAAAGCCGCCAAGTCCGTTGACCGCTTCTCTGCTTTGCAGGCCGCATCGAGCACCGCGCGCCACGCGGGCCAGACGACCGACCACGAGGACGCGAGTGCCACATCGGTCCACGCGTCCGCCGCACGCCGCAGCGGCAACTCCCCGGCAGTGAAGAGGGCCACGCTCCGCTCCCACAGCAGGCTCGGGTCGAGACGCCCCTGACGAGCCAATTCGGCCACGAGTTCGGCTGCCAGCAACCGGTTTTCGGGTTTGGGATGGACGAGCACGCGCGCCAGATGATGGGTCATCGCCATGCCGATCGTCCCGGCGGCTCCGGCGAGCACCGCGAGTTCGCGAGCCTGGCCCACGGCGAGGTATTCGCCGATGTCCTGGCTCAGGATCGCGCCCAACTGCTCGACGTCCCACGGGCACACCCCCAGCCACGAGGCCGCTGACCCGAACGTCGACACGGGAATCCCGTGCGGCTCGTGGGCCGCCATCGACATCACGCGCAGTCCGGGCAGGTCGGCCAACTCCGAGGGCAGGGGCCGGCGCAGGGCTGAGGTGACGGGCACCTTCACGCCGCGGCGGACGTCGCGGGTGGCCCAGCCGCCACCGCGGATCCAGCCGACGATGACGTCGACACCATCCGGCCCCCTCGAACCGTCGACCTCTCCGCCACCTGGGCCCGGTGCGCCCTCCACCGTTGGCGGCGCCGCGCTCACGACCTCCCCAACAGGCGGGAGGACCAGACCGTCAAACAGTGGCACGTCCCCAGCCCCCACCGGGCCCAGCCGCAGCAGGGCCTGGACGAGGTCGAGCCGTGCGTAACCCACCTCCTGGGCCCGTTTCACTCGACCCGCCAGCACTCCCACCTCGAGCGTCCCGTCGGCACGCGAGGGCGTGCTCAGGAGCTCGCTCACCGAGCCCAGTCGCCGCAAGGTCTCCTCGATGAGTGCATCCGTGAAGACGACGTGCTCCCCGGGCATCAGCGGCGAGTCACTGAAGCGCAGCAGCACCCTGTTGCGGTGATAGCCGGACTCCGGTGGGCAATAGTTCCTCGCCGGATTCCCCGTGATCATCCAGTCATAGAGCTGATAGCGCGTCCGGCCCGCGGTGTACCAGTTCGGCGCCGGCCCCGACCGCACCACCTCGCGCAAACCCTGAAGGTCCGAAACCCCCAGCCGCACCACGAGATCGAGCATCGCCGCCTCGCTCGTGATGCCCGCCTCGTCCTCCCCCGAAGCCAGCCGTTCCAGCCCGGCCGAGCCCCCGGCATACGCCACGAATGGACCCGGCGACCACGGAACGATCGAGTGCCCCCACCCAGCCATCGCTCAGCCCTGGCCGCGCCGTGCCAGGGCACCGTCAATTCGACTGCGATACATGGGTCCTGGCTGTGCGCCGATCATCGTGTCGATCACCTGGCCGCCGTCCATGATGAGCACCATCGGGATGCTCTGCGCCCGATAGCGTTGCGAGACAACGGGTGAGTCGTCGACGTTGACCTTGACGACCTTCACGGTGCCCGCCAGGTCGCGACTGAGCTTCTCGAGGACCGGCGCGATCATCCGGCACGGACCGCACCACGGCGCCCACAGATCGACGACGACCAAGGCGCGCGAGTCGACCGCAGCGTCGAAGTCCGCGTCGCTCGCGTCGACGAGCCAGGGCAGGTCAGCCTTGCACTTCGCGCAGCGCGGATGGCCTTTCGCCACGACGGGGACGCGGTTCTTGGTCTGGCAACTCGGGCACACGACAACGGGATTCGCCATGACGGACATGACAGCAGGTTAGGCCAGCGCCCCGGTCACATGGACCCGTTGCGGGCCTGGATCATGGCGAGGGCGACCCAGCCGACGAAGAGGAGCAATGCAGGAGACACCTGCTGGCCGGCGAGCGTCGGCGTGACGATGACGTCGTGCTTGAGCCCCTTGATGGAGATCTCGACGAGTTCCTCACCGTGGCGGGAGAGGTCGTAGGTCGCCTTCCAGGTGCTCTTGGCCCCGTATTCGTAGTCCACGCCGTCCCAGCGCAGGATGCCCCGCTCCTTCATCCACTGGGTCTTGTCGTACTCGCCCCGGACGTGCGCGCTGTGCAGCCCGTCCGTGACCGTCTCGGCGACGAACAGGCGGTTCCACTTGGTCGCGCGCAGGGTCAGCGCGGTGCCGTCGGCAAGCCGCGCGTCGGTGTCGAGCGCCCACCACTTGCGCTGCTTCCACTCCCCCAGACTGTCGGCCGAGTAGAGCCCTCCCTTGGCGCGAGTGAACGTGTAGGTCGTCATGACTCCATGGTGCCGTGTGAGTGGGGCCGGCTCTCGCTCAGCGGCGGACCCGATGGATGCGCGAGCGGACCCAGCGCATGCCCAGCCACACGGCCACGACGACCACGGGCACCAGGCCGGCGATCACCCACTTCTCGTCGAGATGGCGTTCCTCGATCACGGGGGCGAGCAGGTGGGTCAGCAGGCCGAGCACGTA
>DAOLRO010000174.1:3457-6257 GCA_035418665.1 Phycicoccus sp. | reverse complement strand
CGGAAACCCGGCGTGTAGGGGCCGTAGTTGTCGTGGGCGACCTTGTCGTCGGAGAAGGACACGATCGTCGTCGTGCGGCCGTGGAAGTTGCCCTCCATGACGATGATGTTGGCGTGGTCCTCGGGCACGCCCTTGACCTCATAGCCCCACTTGCGGCTCACCTTGAGCGCGGTCTCGACGGCCTCGGCGCCGCTGTTCATCGGCAGGATCATCTCCTTGCCGGTGAGGCGGCAGAGCGCCTCGGCGAAGGGACCGAGCTGGTCGTTGAAGAAGGCGCGGCTGGTCAGCGTGAGCTTGGCGACCTGCGCCTGGGCGCGGGCGACCAGGCGCGGGTTGCTGTGGCCGAAGTTGAGAGCCGAGTAGCCGGCGAGACAGTCGAGGTAACGGTTGCCGTCGACATCGGTGACCCACGCGCCGTCGCCCTCGGCGAGCACCACGGGCAGCGGGTGGTAGTTGTGCGCCGCGAACCGCTCGGTCAACTCGATGTGAAACTCCGTGCCCTCGGCACCCGCCAGTCCGTCCTGTCCGTTCTCCGTCATGCCCCCGAGCGTAGTTGTTGGGCTCCTTGGGCGATGGCGCGCACCCGCGCGACGAGGTCGGCGCGCGTGGCGTCGGTGAGCGCAGCCACTCCCGGTCTCGGGAAGAGGTGGGTGAGGTCCCCGAGCAGGGTTTTGGCATCGGCGTCGATCGCGGCGGCTTGGGTGGCGACTTGGGTGGCGTCCTCCGTCTCACCTCCCGTCGCGGCCGGGCCATCACTGCCCCGTATGCCGTGGAGCCGGCTCTCGAGGGCGCTCACCTTGGCAGGGAGGGTGCAGGAGATGGTGGGGTCGTGCAGTCCTCGGCGGGCAGTAGCCGCCTCGTCGCGCGCCGTGTCGATGACTGGTCGATAGGTGTCCAGGTCTCCGACGGTCATCGGCGCGGCCAGACCGGCCCGGGCGATCTCTGCGCCGAGCATCCGACCGTCGGGAAGCCATGCCTCGCCCACCTCCCGGCCGTGGACATCACGCCCGAGGAGCACGATTCGCAATGCCGTGCCGCGTGGTGCCAGTGCGATGAGCGCCGACTTCGCGGCCTCACCCCGGCACTGGGCCGGCTGGTCCGGGTGCTCGATCTCCGGGGCATCGATGTTCGCCAGTCGGAGCCGATGGGTCGCGACATGCTCGTCGGCTGTGATCTCTTCGCTGAGTTCCACGTCGAGGGTGTCCCCGTCGAGCACCCACTTCGCGACGGCGGGACGTACACCTTGAGGCAACGCCCCATCCCGACCAGTTGGCGCGGGTGTCGCGGTCACGGTCGTCTCGCCGGCTCCGGAACTGGTGCCGGGGCCCGCCCGGTGCGTCAGCCACCACGCGAGGAGCAGTGCGCCCAGACCCACGAGGAGGAGCGCCCACGAGGCGGCTCGAGAGGATCGTCGGCGGGGCACGCCAGCATCATCCCCTCCTCCACCTGGTCCGGGCACGATGGTTGCGCCATCGAACCAACGACGATGGCGCAAACCGTCGCGCACAGGCGAAGTCGGGCCGGCCGCCGATCAGGACCAGAGGTTGGCGACGCGCTCGTAGACGCGCTCGGCCTGTTGCTCCCCGGCGGTGACGCTGATCGGGGCCTTGGTGATGTCGAGCGGGTTGAGGCCGATCATCGAACGCGCCCGACCGTCCGGGACGATCACCAGCGTGCGTGAGTGGTCCCGGAGCCTGCGGGCCTGGGCACCGGGCCAGTCCCACCGGCGAGCCCCGAGCGGGATCGGTGCGAACGTGAGGACGACGTCATGCCCGACGGCCAGGTCGACATTGGCGGCACTGCGGACCCCACCATCGACGTAGTGGCGGCCCCGGATCGTGATGGGCGGGAAGACGCCGGGCACCGAGCAGCTGGCCGTGACGGCCAGGTCGAGAGGCACGCCCGAATCGTTGGTGAAGAGGGTGAGTTCGCCGGTGGCCGCATCGATCGTCGTGAGCACCAGCCGGCCCTCAGGCCAATCGGCGTCAGCCAGGTCTGCAGCGACCGTGGCGACGAACTCCTCCTCGGTCGAGGTGTGCGCCTTGAGCGCTGCTCGCCCGATGAGCGAGCGCCCGTGCTCTCTTGAGCGTGACAGCGCCGCTCGCATGAAGCGGGCGCCGTCACCCACTCCGAGCGAACCCATCTTCAAGGGCTCACGGCCCTCGAGGCGTGCCATGGACATCTCGCGCGGGGTGGACAGGCGCAGGTGGGCACCGACCACCGAACCGGCCGACGTGCCGATCACGGTGTCCGCCGTACCGAGCTCGACGCCAAGCTCACGCAGTCCGTGGATGAGTCCACCCATCCAGCCGATACCGGTCGCTCCCCCGCCACCGAGCACGAGAGCTCGGCTCGGCGAGATGTGTGCCTGGTCTGTCGACCATGTCGACGGGCCGTAGCCGTTGTGGACCCGCACGTTCAATCGACACCCTTCGCTGCCGCGGTCCCCTTTGGTTCCGCCTTCGGTCCCGTCTGCTGTCAGGTCCGCCTCTCGACCCTGCCACGTCCGGCCGGCACTTGGCATCCATCTCCCGGCCGTGTCCTGTGATCATAGCGACACCGAGCGGTCACGTCGAGCACCACTCCCGTTCACCCGCAGGATGGCGTGTTCAGCCGGCGAGCCAGCCGCGCCTGCTCCGATCGCTCCGAGTCTCCACCTCGAAGGCCGCGCGCGGCACGGACAGCAACTCGTCACCGAGGCGCACCTGGCACCGCACCGCCCCAACCAGTTCGACTTCCCCGATCAGCCCGGCATAGGGACCCGCGGCCGTGATGCGCACGAAGTCCCCGAGCCGCACCT
>DAOLRO010000174.1:1339-3357 GCA_035418665.1 Phycicoccus sp. | reverse complement strand
TGACCATGCTCCGGGCCGACCAGGGCGTGGGCGATCTCGTGCAGGATCGTGTCGCGGACCTCGGCCTCGCTGTGCAACTCGGTCAGGGGTCGACTCAGGCCGATCTGGCGCTTGGCGAAGCGGCACACTCCTGCGCGGGTCTTGGCGCGGTCCGCGACGACGGTCCAGCCAGTCAGGTCGTGCTCGAACATGAGCCGGCGCGCCAGCCCAAGGGCTTGGTCCATCTGCATCCGGCTCACCTCCTCATCGCTCGCGATCCGCCGGCAGGGTCCGTCAGCCCGGCCCTGCTGCTTGACCACAAACTTTAGGCGCGAGCACCGACAACGCCCTTGAGCCGCACCGTCTCGGCCACCGCCCCCGCCTCCAGGCCCCCTGCCAACACCGCCTGCACCCGACCCCTCAGGCTCCACGGGTCGATCGTGTTGATGTGGATCTTGGTGCCGCCCTCGAAGCCAGCAGGAGTGTTGATCCGCCACTTCACGATGGCGCGCAGCGGGATTCGCCCTGACACCTCCGGGGGTCGGTAGTGCCACTCCTCGTTGGTCGGCACCCCGGACCCAGTGGCCACGTGGATGGCATGAAGGAGGTCGGACCAGCCGTCGAGTTCGCCGGGGGTGAGTTCCCACGGCGTGGCATCCATGCGCTTGGCCCAGACCTCGATCGAGGGGAAGAGGTGCCCGATCCCCACGAAGGCCACCGCCGAATCGGTCTCCGCGACCCACAGCCCATGCTCCTCGACCGGATCGAGAATCGCGTGCTGGAAGAGATCCGGGTCGCCCGCCAATCGCGAGATCTCCTCCTCGCGCCGCTGCCCGAGGGCATCGAGGCCGACGACCTGCTTGTGCAGGTGGTCGAAACTGGCCCCGGCGGGACGCAACCAGTTCTGGAAGGCCGCGACGTTGCGGATCAACGGGTTCATCTCGAACATCCACTCCATCGCGCCCACCGTGAAGTCGATGTACTCCCGGTGCTCGGCCGCACTGAGCGTCCCCGACGATGCGAGTTGGTCCTCACGGGTCGCCCCGTCGACGAAGTGCCGGCGGGCCACGACGACGTCGTGGAAGCCCCCGAAGAAACCCAGCTCACGCTGAGTGGCGAGCGCCTCCGCCTCGGGTGAGCCCACGGCATACGCGGAATCGCTTGTGTGCGACCGCAACTGGCGGAGGTGCGCCAAGTGGGCCCTGCCCGCTGGGGTCCTGGCGTAATGCGCGTGTCGCAGCCGGGCGAGATCGCTGACGTCGAGACCGTGGTTGAGGCGCCAGTAGTCGACGGAGACGATCTCGAAGAGGTTCGGGATGAGGCGGAAGTCCGCGATCGTGTCGTCGAGTTCCTCGGCCGTGAGGCCGGTCAGGGTGTGCCAGCCACGCGCATCTCGGACCAGACGGGCCTTCTCCGGGGTCGTGTCCAGATAGCGCTTCTCGCAGAAGGCGCAGTGCCGACCGTCCTGCTCCTGATCGATCGGTCGGTCTCCCCCGGCCAGACTCGGCAACGGTCGATCGGCGCGCCCGGGGACCGTCCAGACCTGGGTGCCGGACAGTGGATTGACCTGCTTGACCGTGCCATCGGGCAGGCGCACGAGGGGGTTCGTCGCGGTCGTCTGGGCGGCGTCGGACACGTGGTCAGACTATTCGGACCCGGTATGCCGTGTGGCCGGTGATCGCGGGACTGGCTCGGCACAAGGGATGCCAAACGCGGTTCCCAGCGCGCGTCTGGCATCCCGGAGTCATGGGCCCCGACGCGGATGCCCGTTCGGCTGGGCAGAAGGGATGCCAAACGCGGTTCCCAGCGCGCGTCTGGCATCCCGAACCCCGCCCGATCGAGCGCATGTCAGTCGCGACTGAGCCCCATCGTGGAGCGGTTACGTTCTGATGCACAGAAGCCGCAGTCCGGGTGTGTCGTCCACAGGCGCCAGATCGTCCGTGGCGGAACGGATCGACCCAATGGACTGTGGCCTTCATGAGCACAGAGCCGCCTGCCCCGAGCACACAGCCGACCGCCCCGAGCGCGATCAGCCGGAA
>DAOLRO010000174.1:0-1239 GCA_035418665.1 Phycicoccus sp. | reverse complement strand
TCGATGTCTCCATCCCCCACGCCAACCGCGATCACGACGTCGAGGGCGTCCGGCTGCATCGACGTCGGCGCTCGTTTCTCCCTCGCGCTGGCGGCGTGCCTCGTTTGCCAGTGGATGTCGCCGCGATTCATGGGGCGACCTGGGCGAAGTCGCAGCGGCAGGCGGCCTTGATCTTGTGCTTGGTCGTCCAGCAGCGGCTAGCCCCCGCTGATCACCTGCGGAAGCGCGCACTGGAACTGACGGTGGGGAAGCGTGGAGCCTTCATTCGTCAGGTCACTCTCGACTTGGCGGACGGAGCCCATTCCCTCGGCGAGTTGGACTTCTCCGTTCTCTGCCGAGGGGCGGGGCTGCCTGAGCCCAGTCGCCAAGTGGTCAGGCAGGGTCCCGACGGCAGGATCTATCTCGACGTCGCATGGCGGGGCACTCACCTCGTGGTCGAGATCGATGGTGCTCATCACCAGCTGGGCCTGAATCCTGTGGACGATGCACTCCGTCAGAACTCGGTCACCTTGGGCCAGGCTCACGTGCTCCGGATTCCGGTGCTCGGGCTTCGGCTCCAGCCCGAGGCGTTCATGGCCCAGGTCGTGCAGGGCTTCGAGCAATGGGCGGTCACGGACTCGGCTGCCTGAGGCTGATCACCTTGGGGTTTGCCCTGCTCACGCATCGGGGATGCCAGACGCGCATGCAGGCACGCCTCTGGCATCCCTTGCGCGACCAAGGCTCTGGCCCCCCAAAGCATGGGATGCCAGGCGCACAAGTGGACCCGCCTTTGACATCCCGTGCGGCCGTGTCAGGAGTTTGGACACCGACACGCCGGTATGCCGTGGGTGCGGCGAGTGGAGCGCCCTTTCGTCGGTCGTCGGGAGGGGCACAAGCCCGCCGCGCAAGTTAGCCGAACCAAAGTGGAAGCGTTTACATGTGCTGCCTACGCTTGATGCACGTGAGGTCCTTTCTCGCAGAGCATCATGTCCTGCTTCTCTTCGTCATCCTCGGCATCGGCACGCTCGTCGGACAGATCCGAGTCCGTGGCATCTCGATCGGCCCCGCCGCAGTCCTCTTCACAGCCCTGGGCTTCAGCGCCTGGCACGCCGAGCTCGCCCTCCCCGAGGTCGTGGGCACCTTGGGTCTGGCCCTCTTCGCCTACTGCATAGGGCTCGTCGCCGGACCGTCGTTCTTCTCCTCGCTCAAGACCGGCGCCAAGCCCGTGGGCATGGTGTTCGGGATCTTGGTCGGGCTCGG
>DAOLRO010000173.1:0-6274 GCA_035418665.1 Phycicoccus sp. | reverse complement strand
GTCCGTCACCTGAGCCTGGGCGACTTCCGCAGCTATCCCACTGCCGAGGTCGCTCTGGAGCCGGGTGTGAGCACCCTCGTCGGACTCAACGGCCAGGGCAAGACCAACCTCGTCGAGGCGATCGGCTACCTCGCCTCCCTCGGCTCGCACCGGGTGTCGACGGATGCACCGCTCGTGCGGTTCGGGGCCGAGCGGGCCATTGTGCGCGCGGCTGTCGTCACGCGCGAGCGTGAGGCGATGCTCGAGCTCGAGATCAACCCCGGGCGAGCCAACCGTGCTCGCCTCGGCCGGTCGGCCCTCACCCGCCCCCGCGACCTGCTCGGCAACCTCCGCACTGTGCTCTTCGCCCCCGAGGACCTGGCCCTCGTCAAAGGTGATCCGGGCGAGCGGCGACGCTTCCTCGACGACCTGCTGGTCGCACGCCAGCCTCGTTGGGCCGCCGTGCGCGCCGACCACGACCGCATCCTCAAGCAGCGCGCCGCCCTCCTCAAGACGGCACAACCGTTGCTGCGCAAGGGATCCCGTCGCCCGCGGCACCCGGGACGACTCACCGAGGGCATCGACGCCGACGCCGAGCGCGAGTCCGCCCTCCACACCCTTGATGTCTGGAACGCCCAACTCGCCCAGACCGCCGCACCCCTCCTCTACGCCAGGCTCCGGCTCGTCCACGACCTTGCGCCACACCTGGCCCGCACCTATGACGAGGTGAGCGCCGGCCAGTCCGATGCCCGGATCAGTTACCGCGCCTCGGTTCGGGACGAGGCCGCGGCCAGAATCGCGGCCGGTGAGATCCCCACCATCGAGGAACTCCACGAGGAGTTGCTCGCCGCCTACGACCAGGCCCGCCCCCAGGAGATCGAGCGCGGCGTCAACCTCGTTGGCCCCCATCGTGACGACCTGCTGCTCACCTTGGGTGAGTTGCCGGCCAAGGGTTATGCCAGCCACGGCGAGTCCTGGAGTTTCGCGCTGGGACTCAAGCTCGCGGCATACCACCTGCTTCGCCATGACCTCCGGGACGACCCCGTCCTCATCCTCGACGACGTCTTCGCCGAGCTCGATGTGGGCCGCCGCGAACGCCTGGCCGAGCTCATCGCCGACTGCGAGCAGGTGCTCATCACGGCAGCCGTGCCGGCTGATGTGCCGGATTCCTTGACGGGACAGACGTTTTCGGTGACCCTCGGAGAGATCCGATCCGAGGTGAGCGCCGATGAGTGAGCCCGACGACGCCACAACGGAGCCGGCAAACGGAGCGACCGAGCCGGCCGAGACCACCGAAGAGATCCTGCGCGACGGACCCGGGGCCGCACTCGCCAGAGCCCGAGCCGTCGCCCGCGGCAAGGGACTGCGCCCCGGCCGTGCCCCCAAGCGTCGACCCAAGGACGCCCCCGGTCGCATCCTCGCCGACGGTCGTGACCCCCAACTCCTCGGCGACCAGATTGACCTCTTCGTCGCCGAACGCGGCTGGCGCGGCGACGTCGCGGTCGGCTCGGTCATCGGGCGCTGGCCCGGCATCGTCGGCCCGGACATCTCGGCGCACTGCCAGCCGGTCGACTTCACCGACGGCATCCTCACCATCCGGGCCGAATCCACCGCCTGGGCCACCCAGTTGCGTCTGCTCGCCTCGACCCTGCACACCCGACTCACCGAAGAGGTGGGCGAGGGCACGGTCGCCGAGATCCGGATCGTCGGCCCGAGCGCACCCTCGTGGTCCAAGGGGGCGCTGCGAGTGAGCAAGGGCCGAGGGCCGCGCGACACCTACGGCTGACCGGATCGCCTGCCGAGTGGCAGGATCACGCCATGGCCATGCAGAAGTTCGCCTCGATCGCTGACTACGACGCCTCCCGCACCCCGGAGGCCCTGGCCGCCCTTGACACGGTCCGCGCGCTGATCGCCGATCTCGTCCCCGACGCCGCCGAGCGCGAGGAACGCTTCTCCTACGACCTCCCCACCCTCTTCGTGCGCGGCAAGCGCATCGTCCACTACGCCGGCTGGGCCGAACACCTCGCGCTCTACCCCGTCCCCGAGTCCCCGCCCGACGACCCGAACCTCCGCGAGGACCTCGCCCCCTTCATCAAGGGCAAGGGCACACTGCATTTCCCGTATGCCGTGTTGTTCGGTCAGGGATCGCCTTCCCCGTTGATCTCCCGCGTGATCTCCGCTCACCTCACCCGCGCCCTCGGCTGACCTGAGCCCCTCCACCTCCGCCGGGTCGATGTATCCCAGGACGTCCTGCGCGGCGTGGAATACATCGACCCGGCCGAGAGGGGCGGAGAGGTAAGGCCAACCTTCACGTTCCGGTTTGAGGAACATGTGTGGTTGCGGTCCCGGCGGACGGCGAGAGTCAGCCCCACGGCATACCTGCCGTTTGGACATGACACGCACACGCAAGGGAGCGCCAGTGCCGACCGTGACGATCGACCCGACGGGCGAGGTCATCCACCTCGACCCGAACGAGACGATCCTCGCTGGCCTCTACAAGGCGGGTTACGCCTATCTCATCGGCTGCCGGCGCGGCGGGTGCGCGATCTGCAAGGTCGACGCCCTCGACGGGGAGTTCGACTACGAACGCCCCGTGGCCGACACCGTCATCACCGACACCGAACGCACCGACGGCACCTGCCTGAGCTGCCGCGCGGTGCCGAGCACGGACATCACGATCCGGCTCCGGGGCGAGACCCTGCGCCTGGTCAACCCCTTCCTCGCCTCGATCAACGCCAAGGCTCGCGAGCGGGCCGAGGCCTACGCCGCTGCGCAACACGAGAAGAACAACCTCAGCACAACCACCAAGGAGATGTGACATGGGAGTCATGCGGATGGGCTACGCCCACGTCCGGGTCACGGACATGGCCGAAGCCAAGGACCACTACGCCAACACGTTGGGGCTCTACGAGACCCTCAGCCAGGACGGGCGCGTCTACTACAAGGGCTGGGACGAGTGGGACCACCACTCGGTCGTGCTCGAAGAGGGCGGCGTCGGCCTGGTGAAGTTCGGCTTCAAGGTCGAGAAGGCCGAGGACATCGACGACATCGAGAAGAAGGCCCAGACCTTCGGCGTCACCGTCGAGCGCATGAGCCAGGGCGAGAACCCCGAGGTCTCCGACGGCATCCGCTTCACCACCCCGTCCGATCACGTCTTCGAGGTCTACCACGGTCAGACCCTCATCGGCACCGAGGTCGGCAGCCACAACCCGGAGGCCTTCCCGCGTCACCTCGTCGGCGTCGGCGTCCCCGGCCTCGACCACGCGCTCATCACCTGTGACGACGCCAACCTGATGACCAAGTTCCTCCAGGACGTCTTCGGCTACTTCGTCACCGAGAAGGTCGCGACCTCCCTCGACGAGGACGCCGACACCATCGCCAGCTGGATGACCAACAACAACCAGATCCACCAGCTCGCCGTCCTCTCCGGCCCCCAGGGCAAGCTCCACCACTTCGCCTTCAAGCTCGGCGACTGGAGCGAGGTCGGCCGCGCCGCGGACCTGTTCTCCATGGACGACGTCCCGATCGACGTGGGCCCGACCCGCCACGGCATCACCCGCGGCCAGACGGTCTACTTCTTCGACCCTGCCGGCAACCGCAATGAGGTCTTCGCCGGTGGCTACGCCGCCTACCCGGACCGCCCGACCGTCGTCTGGACCCCGGACCAGCTCGGCAAGGGCATCTTCTATCACGCCCGCGAGCTCAACGACCGCTTCACGTCGGTCCTCACCTGAGCCAGAGCTGAGCTGAACCCCCTGGATTCCGGTGCGGGCGGCCGCCAACGTCGCCCGCACCGTGATCCACCGCACCCGAAAACAGGCTCACCCCAACCGATCACAGCCAAACCGAGAGGTATGCCGTGCACACCCGTCCCAGCCTCGCCCTCACCTTGGAGGGTGCGCAGGTCGCGCTCGCCGCGGGCCTGGCACGTGCCGAGGAGTTGCAGGGCCGCTTCAACGTCGCAGTGACCGATTCCGCCGGGGACCTGCTCGCCTTCGCCCGCATGGATGGGGCGTTCGCGGAGTCCGGCCTGATCGCGATCGACAAGTGCCGCACCGTCGTTCGCTTCGGTGGCGCCCCGACCGATGGGCTCTATGAGGCGCTCGCCGGTGAGGACGCGGTCGTGCGCGGCATCGCCAACCGGCCGGGCATCGCCGCCTTCGGAGGCGGGGTCGCGATCGTCGTCGACGGCCACGTCATCGGGGCGGTCGGCGCCTCGGGCGGCTCGGCTGCCCAGGACGCCGAAGTCGCAGCCGCCGGCGCCGCCGCCATCGCCGCAGTGTCAGTCAACAAGGAGAACTCATGACCCCGTTCATGTTCCGGGTGGCCGAGGTCATCGGCACCCCTGAGAGCGAGCGCGACGAGATCGAGGTGCCGCAGGTCAGCACCCGCCTCGCCCAGCGCATCGCCACCGGCACCGGCGCCGACCGCCAGGTGGCGCTGCGGGCCTTCGCCGAGCAGCTCATCTGCGAGGCCAACGCCGTCCTCACCTCGCACCACGAGACCGGCGACAAGACCCTCAGCCTCTTCGACGAGACGCTCCCCAGCGAGCTCGCCTTCAACGTCGGGTATGCCGGCCGCGCAGCACGCGTGTCGACCACCTTCGAGAACGGCACGGCATACGGACGGCTTGTCGGTGACGGCTTCGAGTCCGACCTGCCCCAGGAACTCGAAGGGCCCGATGCCCTTCCCGACCTCATCGTCCGGCTGCTCCTCGCGGCCTGAGCCACACGAAGTCCCGACCCAAGAGACCAAGCCGGCCCCACGGCATACGCAAAAGCACCGCCAGCAAAGGAGAAACTCGTGCAGTTCGAGTTGCGCACCCAGGTCGTCGAGCCCCAGCGGCGGACGTTCCAGCACCTCATCGATCGTTACGGCGACCGACCCGCCTCGCGCTACGAGGAGGGCACGATCGACCTGCAGGCCAAGGTCAACTACCACTACCGCCCGCTGTGGGACCCGAGCAAGGAGATCTACTCCCCGGACTACAGCGAGCTCAAGCTGACCGACGAGTACTCCTTCACCGACCCGCGGCAGTTCTACTACGCGCCCTATGTCACGGCGCGCGCTGACCTGCACGAGGCCTTCGGTGCCACGCTCGACTACCTCGACAAGCGCGGGATGTTCGAGCGCCTGCCGGCCGCGTGGAGCAGCCTCTTCCAGGACGTCGTCCTGCCGATGCGCCACTACGAGGGTGCGGCCCAGATGATCGGCAGCGCCGCCGCCCGCTACGGGTGGGGCACGACGATCACCCAGTGCGCGGCATACAGCGCCTTTGACCGCATCGGCAACGCGCAGATCCTCTCCCGCGCGGGCATCTCCTTCGGGGGCGGGACGGCCGAGCCGCTCGAGCTCGCCAAGGTGACCTGGCTCGAGGACGACGCCTTCCAGCCGCTGCGCGAGCACGTCGAGAAGATGGTCGTCGAAAAGGACTGGGGCAAGGGCCTCATCGCGCTCGACATCACCGACCAGCTGCTCTACGGGCTCTTCTACACCCACCTCGACGATGCCGCCCTCAACGCCGGCGCCGCGTCCTACTCGCTTGTGGCGCAACACCTTTCGCAGTGGTTCGCCGACCAGCGCAAGTGGTTCGACGCACTGATCAAGGCCTGGGTCAACGACCCCGAGCTCGGTGCGGCGAACGCGGCCGTCATCGGTGAGGTCGCCTCGGCCACCCTCGCCACTGCGGGTGCAGCCCTCGGTGCCATCGCGGCCAAGGCCGACGGTCTCGTCGACGCGGGAGCCCAGGCCTCGCTCGACGCCACCGCCGAGACCATCCGGACCAACCTCGGCGCGCTCGGCGTGACCGTGGCCAAGTGACGAGGAGCCACTGATGACTGAAGCAGCCGTCGAACCCCGCGCCGTCGGCGTCGACATCCAGGAGAACGAGCAGAACCGTCCCGTCGTCGAGGCCATCGAGGCCGACAACGCCGAGGCGACCGTGCGCTACCTGCCCGGCATGGTCCGCATCTCCGCCCCCGGCCGGCTCGTGATCAACCGCGAGACCGTCGAGGAGCGCATGGGGCGCGAGTGGGAGACGCACGAGTTCCAGCTCGCGATCATCTCCTACTTCGGCCACATCAAGGAGTGGGACGACGACCAGATCCTCATCGCCTGGGACCACTGAACCCCACGACGACCGCCGGCCGTCCTCGCGACCCAGCCCCACGGCATACCGAGAATTTGCTTGAGAGAGAAGGCAACTCATGACCATTGCACCGAAGGCTCCGCGCAAGCTGAGCATGAAGCAGCGCTACACCGCGCTCACCCGTGACCTCGACTGGGACCCCAGCTA
>DAOLRO010000172.1:0-6321 GCA_035418665.1 Phycicoccus sp. | reverse complement strand
GGGATGACGGGGGAGTATCACCTCGTCATCGTGGTCGGCGCGTCGGAGGAGACCCGCCTGCGTCGACTCGTCGACTTGCGCGGAATGCCCGAAACCGATGCCCGTGCGCGCATCGCCGCACAGGCCACCGACAGTCAGCGGCAGGCGGCGGCGGATGTCTGGCTCGACAACGAGGGCTCGCCAGATGCCTTGCGGGAGAGCGTCGTTCGACTCTGGGAAGAGCGGTTGGCGCCCTTTGAGGCCAACCTGCGACACGGCATACGCACGCGGTTGGCGGTGCCCACGCTCAGCACGCCCGACCCCACCTGGCCCGCCCAGGCGGACCGCCTGATCGCCCGCATCAGGCATGCCGTGGGGAGGACTGATCTCGCGGTCGAGCACATCGGGTCGACGGCCGTCGCAGGCCTGATCGCCAAGGATGTCATCGACCTGCAGATCGGCGTCGGCTCGATGGAGGAGGCCGACGATGCCGGCTTCGTCACGGCACTGGGACGGGCTGGATTCCCCCGCGTCGCTGGGAAGGACCGCGACAACGCCAAGGACGGATCGGTGTGGATCAAGCGCTTCCACGGATCGAGTGATCCGGGCCGGATCGCCCATGTCCATGTGCGAGTGGACGGGAGTCCCGGTTGGCGGTGGGCACTGGCCTTCCGCGACCGGCTGCGCGCAGACGAGGAGTTTCGGGCGGACTATGCCCGGATGAAGACGGAGGTCGCCGCGCGGTCCGCGACGAGCGACGCCTATGCCATCGCCAAGGAGCCCTGGTTCGACTCGGTCGACCTCATGGTGGACTGATCCCTCAGGGCCCGTGGCGGGAATCGGCGGTCGGGAGGGATTATCGTGGCCAGCGGCAGCTGTGGTCACGAGCCGCGGCCCAGGAGGGAGAGGATCCCTACCCGTGAAAACTGTCAGTCTCATCGGCGCGCCCACCGACATCGGCGCCAGTGTCATCGGAGCGCGACTCGGGCCCGGCGCCCTGCGCGTGGCCGGGATCCGGAAGGCCCTCGAAGCCTTCGGCAACACCGTGGTCGACGTCGGCGATCTGGCCGGACCGGACAATCCTGAGTTGCCACCGGTCGACGGTTATCGCCATCTGCCCGAGGTCATCGCGTGGAACACCACCCTGCGGAACGCCGTGGGCGAGGAACTCGGGAAGGGGCGCCTCCCGATCACCATGGGGGGCGACCACTGCTTGGCCATGGGATCGATCTCGGCTGTGGTCCAGCACTGTCGCGCCGAGGGCAAGAAGTTGCGCGTCCTGTGGTTTGACGCCCACGCGGACTTCAACACCGCCTCGATCACACCGAGCGGGAACATGCACGGCATGCCGGTTGCCTGCCTGCTCGGCCGTGGGCCGGAGGGTCTCATCGACCTCGCGGGGGAGGTCCCCGCGATGACCCATGACGAGGTCCGCCAGGTCGGCCTTCGGTCAGTGGATCGTGGGGAGAAGGAATTGCTCCACGAGGTCGGCGTCGAGTGCTACGACATGCGCTACATCGACGAGATGTCGATGCGGAAGGTGATGAAGAAGGCCCTCGAGGGTATCGATGAGGACACTCACCTGCACGTGAGTCTCGACCTCGATTTCATCGACCCGGGCATCGCACCGGGGGTCGGGACTCCGGTCGTGGGTGGTCCGACCTATCGCGAGGCCCAACTCTGCATGGAGATGATCGCCGACACGGGGCAGTTGGGTTCGATCGACATCGTCGAGCTCAATCCGGCGCTCGACCAGCGCAACCAGACCGCCGAGTTGGCGATCGACCTGCTGGAGTCGTTGTTCGGGAAGTCGACTCTCCTTCGGATGCAGCGCAGCTGAACTGCCCGGCTCGTGTGCCGGCCTCAGGGTCAGTCCTCGCCGGGGTAGCGAACTCCGATCTGGGAGCGGACGCCGTCGAGGATGCCCATGATGGCGACGGTTTCGTCGAGGGGGAGCAGCGGGCTTTCGGTGAGCCCGGCCTCGATGCATCGGGCTGCCTCGCAGGCCTCGTAATGCAGGCCCACGTGGTGCGGATCGCTCGTGTCCACGTCGGGCTGCCACTCGGCGGGTTCGTGGTCGGTGCGCCCCTGATGGCGGATGACGGTCGGGCCGTAGAAGGCGCCGAGCCACTGGGTGCGCTCACCGATGTCGAGCCGACCCTTCCGGCCGACGATGCTGGCCATGGTCTCCGTGCGTGCGGTCATCGTCGCGTGGAGAACTCCGGTCCCGCCGTCTTTGCCAGTCACGATCATGGCCTCCTGGGCATCCACCCCGGTCTCGGCGAGTTCGCCCACGGCGGTCACTGCGGTCAGCCCGCCGAGGGCGAAACTGGCGAAGGAGACGGGGTAGATGCCCAGGTCGAGCAGCGCTCCACCGGCGAGGTCAGGGTCGGAGAGCCGCTGGGGGCCATGGGGGTGGAGCGGCTGGCCGTGGTCGGCGAAGACGACCTCGACCGGTCCGAGGAGGTCTTGTTCGAGGCACTGCCGGATGACGTCGGTGCCGGGCAGGAAGCGCGTCCACATGGCCTCCATGCAGAAGAGGTTGGTGGCGTGGGCTCGCTCGACGATGGCGCGGGCTTCGGCGGCGTTGCGCGCGAAGGCCTTCTCGATCAGGACGTGCTTGCCGGCATCGAGGGCGAGGAGCGCGTGCTCCCGGTGACCGCTGTGCGGTGAGGCGACGTAGATGATGTCGACGTCCGGGTCGCTCACCAGATCTTCGTAGCTGCCGTGGCTGCCGGCGATGCCGTGCCGTTCCGCGAAAGCCTGCGCCCGGCATACGTCGCGGGAACCGACGGCGACCACCTCCTGACGGGTGTTCGCGCGGAGGGCGCCCACCATCTGATCGGCGATCCAACCGGGGCCGAGGACGCCCCAACGGAGCGGGGGAGCGGACATCGGGTCGGGGGTCCGCGGGCTCGGCAGGGTGAACGTCATGCCCTGATCGTGCCGCACGACTGCAGCGCGGGGAATGAGGCTGTCGGTCCCGACGCTTAACGTTGGAACATGCGTCCTGTCACCGATCTCCAGCGCCGAGTCTCGCCCTTCGAGGTGGTCTCGGAGTTCTCTCCGTCCGGTGACCAGCCGACTGCCATTGCCGACCTCACGCGTCGGGTCAACTCCGGGGAGCAGGACGTGGTGCTGCTCGGCGCCACGGGGACGGGCAAGTCGGCGACGACGGCGTGGCTGGTCGAACAGGTCCAGCGGCCGACGCTGGTGCTGGCGCCCAACAAGACCTTGGCCGCTCAACTCGCGAACGAGTTCCGAGAGCTGTTGCCGCACAACGCTGTCGAGTACTTCGTGAGCTATTACGACTACTACCAGCCCGAGGCGTATGTCCCGCAGACGGACACCTACATCGAGAAGGACTCGTCGATCAACGACGAGGTGGAGCGGTTGCGGCACTCGGCGACCAACTCGCTGCTCACTCGTCGTGATGTCGTCGTCGTGGCGTCGGTGTCCTGCATCTATGGCCTGGGGACACCGCAGGAGTACGTCGACCGGATGGTGCGACTGCGCGTCGGCGGGCATATGGATCGTGATGATCTACTGCGCAAGTTCGTCGGGATGCAATACACGCGCAACGATCTCGCCTTCACGCGTGGCACCTTCCGGGTGCGCGGCGACACCGTCGAGATCATCCCGATGTACGAAGAGTTGGCGGTCCGCATCGAGTTCTTCGGCGACGAGATCGACAAGATCTACACGCTGCACCCACTGACGGGTGAGGTCATCCGCGAGGAGCAGGAGATGTATGTCTTCCCTGCGTCGCACTATGTCGCCGGTCCCGAGCGGATGGAGCGGGCGATCGCTGGCATCGAGGCCGAGTTGGAGGAGCAGCTCGCGACCTTCGAGAAGCAGGGGAAGATGCTCGAGGCGCAGCGGCTCCGGATGCGCACGACCTATGACATCGAGATGATGCGCCAGGTCGGCTCGTGCTCGGGCATCGAGAACTATTCGATGCACCTTGACGGCCGGACGCGGGGGAGTGCCCCCAACTGTCTGCTCGACTACTTCCCCGAGGACTTCTTGCTCGTCATCGACGAGTCGCACGTGACCGTGCCCCAGATCGGGGCGATGTACGAGGGAGACATGTCCCGCAAACGGACCTTGGTCGATCACGGCTTCCGGCTGCCGTCGGCGATGGACAACCGGCCGCTCAAGTGGGAGGAGTTCCTCGACCGGACCGGCCAGACGGTCTATCTCTCGGCGACGCCCGGCGCCTACGAGATGGCCAAGGGCGACGGCGTGGTCGAGCAGATCATCCGGCCCACGGGGCTCGTCGACCCCGAGATCATCCTCAAGCCCACCAAGGGCCAGATCGATGACCTTCTCCACGAGATCAACACGCGGGCGGCCAAGGACGAGCGCGTGCTCGTGACGACCCTGACCAAGAAGATGGCCGAGGACCTCACCGACTACCTCCTCGACAAGGGTGTCCGGGTCCGCTATTTGCACTCCGACATCGACACCCTGCGACGCGTCGAACTTCTGCGCGAGTTGCGGCTCGGCGAGTACGACGTGCTCGTCGGCATCAACCTCCTCCGCGAGGGTCTGGACCTGCCCGAGGTGTCCTTGGTGTCGATTCTGGACGCCGACAAGGAGGGCTTCCTGCGCTCCGCGCGGTCGCTCATCCAGACCATTGGTCGTGCTGCGCGAAACGTGTCCGGCCAGGTCCACATGTATGCCGACAACATCACCCCCTCGATGGCCGAGGCCGTCGAGGAGACCCAGCGCCGTCGGGAAAAGCAGATCGCCTACAACACCGCGCACGGCGTGGACCCGCAGCCGCTCCGCAAGAAGATCGCTGACATCACCGACATGCTCGAGCGCGAGAACGCCGACACCGAGGAACTGTTGGGTTCCGGGCGGGCGCGCTCACGCGGAAAGGCAGACGGCGGACGTGGTGGTCGGGGTGCGATGGCGGCGGACCTGGCCACCGTGGGCACGGACCGGATCGGTGATCTCGCCGCGAACGAGTTGGCCACCCTCATCCAGGACCTCACCGCCCAGATGCACAAGGCGGCGACCGACTTGCACTTCGAGTTGGCGGCCCGGCTCCGCGACGAGATCGGGGACCTCAAGAAGGAACTCCGCCAGATGACCGCCGCGACCAGCTGAGCGCTGACGGGAAGGCGAGTCACGGCATACGCTGCGGGTCATGACAATCGCCAAGGCCACTGGTCACGAGGTGAAGGGCTACTGCCTGCACAAGGCCGGGGCCTGGCAGGACGAACCCTGGGAGGGCGATGTCGTCGCCAAGGTGGGGTCCAAGATCTTCGCATTCCTCGGCGAGGACTCCGTCGGTCTCAAGTGCGGCAAGGGGCGCGCCGAGGCCGATGAGTGGATCGAGGAGTTCCCGGACGATGTGACGGTCTCGCCCTACATCGGCCGCCACGGCTGGAACGTCCTGCGCATCGGCGGCGCCATCCCGGTCGAGGCCCTCGTCGAGGCGATCGACACCAGTTACGACCTCGTCGTCGGCGCGCTCCCCAAGTCCCAGCGCCCCTAGGTCTAGCTGCGAGACCCTGGGCAGACATTGGCCGATGGCGCACCCATACCTGCGCCATCAGACAGGCTGTGCGAACGCCCTGGGCAGACCTCGGTGGAGGATGGGCCCACTTCGGCTGGCAGTCGATCAGTTGGACGAGGAACGTGTCCGGCGGAGGGTGGGCCCACTCCTCACGCGTCATGCCTCAATTGGATGACGGAGTCATCCAATGAGAGGATGACGCGTTAGGAGGGGAGTACCCCACTCACGTTGGTTCCGTCATCACGGTGCGCACATCGGCACCCGGGGCCACGGTCCTGACAAGCAGGTGTCGGGGCGGGGGAGACCTCCGGACCATCAACGACGTCCGGAAGGCTCCCTCCTGTGCAGATGATCTCGACCCTCGCCACGGCGACACCGAACCTCAACCTTCCGACGTGGGCCTGGTGGCTCACGATCGGCGTGGCGATCGCGGTCCTCACTTTTGACGTCATCTGGATCGCGCGCAATCCGCACCGGCCCAGCAGCAAGGAGCTGTGGATCGCCCTCAGCCTCTACATCGGGGCGGCGATCGCCTTCGGCATCGTCATGTGGATCACCGAGGGTGGGCAACTCGCGGGCGAGTTCTTCGCGGGCTGGTTGACCGAGTATTCGCTCTCGGTCGACAACCTCTTCATCTTCCTGCTCATCATGGCGAAATTCGCTGTGCCCGAGCGCTACCAGCAGTACGCGCTGATGATCGGCATCATCATCGCCATCATCCTGCGCGGCATCTTCATCTGGGTCGGCGCTGCAGCGATCAACAACTTCAGCTGGGTCTTCTACATCTTCGGTGCCTTCCTCATCTACACCGC
>DAOLRO010000171.1:0-6433 GCA_035418665.1 Phycicoccus sp. | reverse complement strand
CCGGATCAACGGCGTCACCGACTTCGTCATCACCAAGCTCGACGTGCTCACCGGTTTCGAGAAGGTGCCGATCTGTGTCGCCTACGAGGTCGACGGGGTGCGCTTCGACGAGATGCCGGTGAACCAGAGCGACTTCCACCACGCCAAGCCGATCTACGAATACGCCGACGGCTGGTGGGAGGACCTCTCCCAGTGCCGGACCTTCGAGGATCTCCCTGCGGCAGCGCAGGCGTATGTGCTGCGCGTCGAAGAACTCATCGGCGCCCGCGTCTCGGCGATCGGTGTCGGACCGGGTCGGCACGAGATCATCGAGCGCTTCCCCCTCCTCGACTGAGAGGCTTCAGGAGGCGTAGCGGCCGCTGCGGAGCACCGTCATCCGATGCGCCGCACGCGTGAGGACGACGTAGAGGACGCGCGCCCCACCGGGTGACTCTTCGATGATGCCCTCGGGGTCGAGGACGATCGTCGCGTCCCACTCCAGGCCCTTGGTCGACAGCGGGTCGACGACCTGCACCCGACCGTCGGCCGCACCGTCGAAGTCCATCAGGCGCTCGTGCCAGCGCGTCGGGGGGATGATCGCGATCGAGCCGTCGACCTCGTCGAGGAGGGCCGCGAGGGCCATCTCGACGTATTGCTCGATTGAGCCTTCCCTCATGACGAAGTCACTGGGCTCGACGCCGGTTTCTCGGACGGCCTTCGGAATGTCGGCATCCGGCACGACGGGCAGGATCACCTCGCGCGCATAGTCGAAGATCTCGCGAGCATTCCGATAGTTCGTGTCCATGTGGAAGGACTGCACGGCCTGCCCGGCATACGCATCCCGGCGTGCGGCAGCCGCCTCGGCGAGGTCGCCCCACGATGCCTGGGCGGCATCGCCGACGACAGTCCACGACGCGGTGCGACCCCGACGACCGAGCATGCGCCACTGCATCGGGGAGAGGTCCTGGGCCTCGTCGACGAGCACATGCGCATAGGTCGACGGTCTGTCGATGCGGCCAAGGAGCAGTCGGGCGCGCGCATCCGTGGGAGTGATCACGGCGGACCCCTCGAGCGCCCGACCCCGTCCCTCGACACCGATCCGGACATCCTGGACTCCATAGGCGCTGAGGTCGTCCATCTCCTCGATGTCGTAGAAGCCGACCTCCTCGACCGGCTGCTCCTGCACAGGACCGAGGCGTGCGGAGAGGTCATCGATCAGGGCCGCATCAGAGACCGACCACGTGCCGAGCTCGAGTGCGTCGACATAGCTCAGGGCCAGGCGGGCGGCTTCGTCGTGGGTGAGGACACCACCGGCGAGTCGGGACACGTCGTCTGTGTCGGTCAGCCGCAACAGGACCTCGCGAGGGTCGAGCTGAGGCCACCACGCCCGCATGAATTCGTCGACATCGCGCGAGGAGTCGAAGGCGTCGAGGAACTCATCACGCTCACCAGACCGCACCGAGGCCCACGCGGCCTGGGCCAAGGCCTCGCGGGCCGCGTCAGTGGCCGCGTTGTGCTGGTGGGAGCGCAGAACCTGGGCGCGCAGGCGCTCCAGCACAGGACGATCGAGGCGCACGGCGTGCCCATTGACGAAGCAGCGCAATGCGTCGGGCGCGCCCGCGGGGGTGCGATCCGCGGCGCGAGCGAGCAGTCGCCGGATCCGCAGGCCGCCCTTGACCGCGGCCACGTCCGGGCTGTCGATCCGGGTGGCCGTGAGGCCGTCGACGAGGTCGCCGAGGGCCCGCAGCGCCACCGAATCCTCACCCAGGCTCGGGAGCACCCGCTCGATGTATGCCGTGTAGGCCGCGGAGGGACCGACCACGAGGATCCCCCCGTGCTCGAAGCGCCGTCGCTCGGAGTAGAGCAGGTAGGCCGCCCGGTGGAGCGCGACCACCGTCTTGCCGGTCCCGGGCCCGCCGGAGATCTCCGTGATGCCGCGGGAGGACGCGCGGATCGCCTCGTCCTGGTGGCGTTGGATCGTCGCGACGATGTCGCGCATCTGGCGACCGCGGCTGCGGGTGAGCGCCGCGATGAGGGCACCGTCCCCGACGACGACCATGTCCTCTGGCGCCTCCGGGACCATGAGATCGTCCTCGACACCGATGACGATCGGGCCCTTGCACCTGAGCACTCGGCGGCGCACCACCCCCATCGGGTCAACCGGCGTCGCCCGATAGAAGGCCGCTGCTGCGGGCGCGCGCCAGTCGATGACGAGGGGTTCGTAGTCGTCGTCACGCACCCCGAGCCGGCCGATGTAGCGAACTTCCTCCACCGACGGAGCGACGTATGCCGTGGGCTGGCCTGCGATCGGGCGGTCACCCATTGCGTTGGTGGAGTCATCGGCCCACCCTGAGTCGTCGGCGGGGTCCGGGTCAGCCACGACGCCGAGATCGAGGCGGCCGAACACCAGCCCCTCGTACTGCTTCTCGATCGCGGCCCGACGACGCCCCGCGGCATAGACGAGCGCATCGCGCTCGAAGAGTCCGGTCATCTCCTCATCGCGGACGTCTCCGGTGCGATCGGTGCGTCCGCGGGCCAGTCCGTCGGTCTCCACCGACAGGGCACGAGCATTCGCCTTGGCCAGCTCCGCATAGACCGTGTCGACATGGGACTGCTCACGGGCGACCTCGGCGGCCACGACGTCGGACAGGTCGTGGCGAGGACGTGACGTGGTGCTCACGCGTTGAGGACTCCTGTGTGGTCGAGAGCCGATGGTCGGCGCCGAGGGAACACACAAGTCTAGACCGAGGGGCCGGGCGACTCCTGCAGGTCAGATCAGCCCTTGTCTCGCGGCCTCGACGCCAGCCTGGAAGCGAGTCGTTGCTCCGACGGAGTCCATCGCCCGTCGCACATGCCGCTCGACGGTCCGGCTCGAGATGCCGAGTTGGCGGGCGATTGACGCGTCACTCGAGCCCGCAGCCAGCAGCGCCAGGATCTGTGCGTGACGTCGTCCGAGGCGGGCCTGGGCCGCGGCGGACGCCACGGGTGGTGGGCTTGCGTAGCCCATCGTGGCTCCTGCGAGACGAGCCAAGGCTTCAACGAGCGGTGGATGGCGCACGATCAGCGAGCCGTAGCCACTCGGATCGAGGTTGCTCACGTCGAGCACGGCGACGACGCGGTCGACGACCACCACGCTGAGTGCCAACTCGGGGCGGACCCTCATCGTGATGCCCTCGGCCATCATCTCCTCGACAGTCCCCAAGGCGTTGGGCACGGTCAAGAGCGAGCCGTCCATGACTACCGCTCGATCGAGGTGACGCAGGGCCGGGCCGCGCAGGATCGAGGGAGAAGAGGCCGTGCCGAGAATCAGTTTCTCGTTGAGGGTGGTTCGGGCCGCCACGACGATGACGGACTGCTCGGCGCTGCCGAGCACACGCAGCAGGGCTTCTTCGAGCTCGGTCAGGTCCCCAATGATCCGGACATCAATGCTCAGGCCTGATGCCCGTGGTTCACGCGCCTGTCGGTAGACGGCCTCCAAGTCGCTGACGGCCTGCCGTGACTCCGCAGCCTGACGTTCCAGATCGGCTGCATACGCCGGGAGCGCGATCTCAGGAGGTTGGACCTCGATGGCGCCGCGGGTGTCGAGACGGATCATTCCGAGCGAGACCAAGCGCGCGAGTTCGCGATCAAGGAAGGCGCGGGTGTAGCCCGCCCGCTCCAGGCCGCGCAGGCTGGGACGGTTCGTCCCCAGCAGGCTCACGTAGAGGGCGGGAGCGGCCTCTGTGGACCGTTCGTTCGGCATGGTCATGAAGCCCCCTGACGTCTTCCTGCCAATGTCGCGATTCCGACATCATTGAACTTTACATCGTCTCCGGGCACCGATATCTTCATGACATCGACCTCGTCGATGTTTGCGCAGAGCGCCGGTTTCCCCAGACCGAGAGTGCCACGCAAACGGACGCGGCGGCCCCGGGGATACAACCCCCCCTGCTCCTCGGGACCGCCGCGTCCTTCATTTTTCCGCGGTCCTCCTTGCGTGACGGACGGCGTGCGACCCCCGGTAGGGTCGGGCCTCGTGAAGGTCCTCGTCGTCGGCAGCGGCGCCCGTGAACACGCCCTCGTCCGTGCCCTCTCGGCAGATCCCTTGGTCGATGCGGTGATCGCCGCTCCGGGCAACCCCGGCATCGCGCAGGTCGCCCATTGTGTCGCCACTCCCGAGGGCATCACCGATCCGGAAGCCATCGCGACCCTGGCGAGCGAGCTCGGGGCGGGCCTCGTGGTCATCGGCCCGGAGGCGCCCTTGGTCGCCGGTGTTGCCGACGCCGTGCGAGCCGTCGGTATCCCGTGCTTCGGACCCGGCGCTGAGGCGGCTCGGCTCGAGGGCAGCAAGGCCTTTGCCAAGGAGGTCATGTCGGCCGCCGATGTGCCCACAGGATTGGCGCACGTGTGCACCACGCTCGACCAGGTGAGCGATGCGCTTGATGCCTTCGGTGCGCCGCACGTCGTCAAGGAGGACGGTCTGGCGGCCGGCAAGGGTGTG
The DNA here is from genome assembly GCA_035418665.1 of Phycicoccus sp. Taxonomy (GTDB): domain Bacteria; phylum Actinomycetota; class Actinomycetes; order Actinomycetales; family Dermatophilaceae; genus Phycicoccus_A. Next base: position 1,974 of record DAOLRO010000171.1, on the reverse strand, counting down.
GTCGTCACCGAGGACCGCGAGGTGGCGATGGACCATGCCGCAGCGGTCCTCGCCAAGCCCGGTGGCCAGATCGTCATCGAGGAGTTCCTCGATGGCCCCGAGGTCTCCCTCTTCTGCCTGTGCGACGGCGTCACCGCGCTCCCTCTCGCTCCGGCCCAGGACTTCAAGCGGGTCGGTGATGGGGACGCGGGGCCCAACACCGGCGGCATGGGCGCCTACAGTCCGCTGCCGTGGGCTCCGGACAACCTCGTCGATGACGTCGTGCGCCGGGTCGCCCAACCGACGGTCGACGAGATGGCGCGCCGGGGCACTCCCTTCATCGGGGTTCTCTTCATCGGCCTCGCGCTGACCTCGCGCGGGCCCAAGGTCATCGAGTTCAACGCGCGCTTCGGTGACCCCGAGACGCAGGTCGTGCTCGCCCGCCTCCAGACCCCGCTGGGGCAACTCCTCCTTGCTTCGGCCGAGGGTCGGTTGGCCGACATCGATCCCCTGAGGTGGAGTGACACCGCCGCGGTCACGGTGGTCCTCGCCGCGCACAACTACCCCGGCACCCCGCGGGTGGGCGATCCAATCCTCGGCATCGCAGACCCGGAGGGCGACGATGCGACCGGCAGCACGGCATACGTCCTCCATGCCGGGACCGCCCTCGATGGCGACGGCACCCTCGTCTCCGCTGGCGGGCGGGTGCTCTCCGTGGTCGGCACCGGCCCCAGTCTGGTCGAGGCCCGTGATGAGGCGTATGCCGTGGTGCAGCGAATCTCGTTGGAAGGGTCGCATTTCCGCACCGACATCGCCCGCAAGGCGATCGACGGGGAGATCACCGTCGCGGGCTGATCCGACCGGCCGCCAGGGCACCGAAGGCCGCCACGACCCCACCGAGGGTCATCAGTGCCGCGAATGTGGGCCCGATCGTGCTGGCGCCCTGGAGGGCCACGACCGTCCCTCCGAGACCGGTCGGCACCGCCACGCCCATCGAGGTGGCCAGGCCAAGCGCGGCTGCGGCACGGCCCTGTTCGGCCGATGGCGCGAGCGCGAGGACCTCGACGGACAGGGTCGGGGAGTTCACGCCCATCCCGAGTGCTGCCAAGGCCCAGAGCGAGAGTCCGGCCAAGAGCCCCAGGTGGTCGAGGGCAAGGAGGACGGGGCCGAGCGAGCCGAGCGCCATGAGGAGGAAGGAGGCTCGGAGCCGGGTGCTCGGGCGGAGCCGCTGTGCCCAATGCGTGCTGTTGAGCCAGGAGCCCACCGCCCACAGGGTGCCGGTGACGCTCATCGAAGCCCCGGCCAGGGCGGGCCCCAGACCGTGGGTCTGGACCAGCATCAGGGGGATCAGCCCGCCGATGCCCGTGAAGGCCACGCTCGTCACGAACCGGAGGGCGACAACGCTGGGTAGGCCGGTGCGCAGGGTTGCGGTCCCGCTCGGGAGCAGGCGTGAGCCGGCGAGGAGGAGCACGAGCAGACCGGCCCCGGCGAGGGCGAGCCCGAGGGTGCGCATGCGTGGATCCGCGACGAGCGGCCCGGTGAAGGTCATGCCGACCAACCCTGCCGCGAGGGCGGCCCCTGACCGGAGGCGGGCGCGACCCTCGCGGTCTTGAGCGGGCGCATCGGGCGCGTGCGTTTGGGTGAGTGCAGTGCGGAGCAGCCACAGGGCGAGAGGGACGACGAGGAGGGGGCCGACGAAGACGGCTCGCCAGCCGGCCAGCGCATCCAGCGCTCCAGCGGCGCTGGGTCCGAGGAGTGAGGGGAGGACCCACGCGGCTGCAAAGGTGGCAAAGACATTGGCCCGCAAGCGATCTGGGAGCACTTGGGCGATGAGGACGTAGAGCGCGGTGTCGATGAGTGCCTCCCCGATCCCCGAAAGCGCGCGGCCGGCGACGAAGACACCCATCGAGGGGGCGAGGCCGCTCGTCACCTGGGCCAGGACGAAGGCACTCACTCCGGCAAGGAGGACCGGTCGCGGTCCGACGCGGTCGGTCC
>DAOLRO010000170.1:0-6493 GCA_035418665.1 Phycicoccus sp. | reverse complement strand
CGACCACGGGCTCCAGCACGCCGAGTTCGCGGATGCTGGCCACGAAGTCAGCGGTGAGGGTGGCTTCGCTGCGGACGTTGACGCCGAGGACGGCGATGGTGGGGTCGATCTGGACGAGGACGATCCCCTCAGTGGCGGTGTTCTCCGCCGTGGTGTTGGTCTCCATTGGTGCTGCGCTCCCATCGAACGTGGTTGTTCTGATAGGACAATCCTTCTCGGGTCGAACCCGTTGCGCCGGAACAGTTTTGGGCCTGTGGACAACCAAGGAGCAACGTGACGTCTGTGGATGGAAGAGTCGGATTGCCCTGTCCCAAGCCAGAATTGACGCGAGAACCACCCGAAAATGCAACCGGCTGGGTGTTAGGAGGTCCCGGCCACCGCGAGATGAAGGACCTCAAGGCCAAGGTCCGACGCCTCGAGGAAGACAACGAGATCCTGCGCCGAGCATCCATCTTCTTCGCGGGGGAACTCGACCCCCGCAGCCGGTGATCGTCGCGTTCGTGGACGAGATGCGCACCGAGGGCTACGCGGTCGAGTCGGTCTGTCGGGTGCTGCGTGAGCAGGGCTGCCAGGTCGCCGCGCGCGGACCTACCGGCACTGGGTACAGCCTGACCGGACAATCGCGGCTCGTACCGTGAGCGACGCGGCGGTGGAAGGCGCGGTGCGCCGACTGGCCTGGACGGTGGAGGAGCACGGGTGTCGTCGCTTGACGCCTGAGGGTCTGTACGGGCGGCGGAAGATGACGGTCCTGGTGCGTCGCAGCATCCCGACCGCGTCGCCGGGATCGGTGGACCGGGCGATGAAATCCCTTGGCTTGCAGGGCATCACGCGGTCCAAAGGGATCCGCACCACGATCCCGGCCAAAGACGGTCAACGAGCAGGGGACCTGCTCAACCGCGACTTCACCGCGGCCGCTCCGAACCGGAGCTGGGTCATGGACTTCACCTACTGCCGCACGTGGGCGGGGTGGACCTATGTCGCGTTCATCGTCGAGGTGTTCGCCCAAAAGATCCTCGCTTGGCATGCCGCGACGGTCCGAGACGCCGACCTGGTCCTGACCCCGTTGAAGATGGCGATCTGGCAGCGCGACCGTGACGGACACCCGATCGAGCCCGGCGAGCTGGTTGGTCACTCCGACGCGGGCCGGCAGGGCGGATTCGATCGGTCGTCGCAACACCTTAAGTGTGGAGGTGAGCCAGGTGGGACGACCTGTGGGATGGGGCGCCGCGGTGACGGGTCGGCCCTCGGTGAGGTCGCCGGGTCGGCCCGGGGCCGCGCACCGGGAGGTGTTGACGGTCTTCTGGGACCGGGTCGCCGAGGGCGCCTCGACCGAGGACGCCGCCCTTGCGGCGGGCGTGTCGGCGCCGGTCGGCACTCGGTGGTTTCGCCAGTGTGGCGGGATGCGGAACGTTCCGAAGAAGCCGGCCTCGGGCCGGTACTTGTCCTTCGCCGAGCGTGAAGAAATCGCCATCCTGAGAGCCCAGGATCGGGGGGTGCGGGAGATCGCTCGGGCCGTGGGCCGGTCGCCGTCGACGATCTCGCGGGAGCTGCGCCGGAACGCCGCGACCCGCAGCGGGACGCTGCTGTACCGGGCCTCGACCGCGCACTGGAAGGCCCAGCGGGCCGCGGCTCGACCCAAGCCGGCCAAACTGGCCGTGAATCACCGGCTTCGGGAGTACGTCGAACACCATCTGGCCGGCGCGGTCACCGACGCGCAGGGCCGCCCGATTCCCGGGCCGCAGGTGCCGTGGAAGCGTCGCCGGCACGGGCGCCGCGCCGACCGCCGGTGGGGCTCATCCTGGTCCCCGGAACAGATCAGCCGCCGCCTGAAGGTCGACTTCCCCGACGATGAGTCCATGCGGATCAGCCACGAAGCGATCTACCAGGCGCTCTATGTGCAGGGCCGGGGTGCATTGCGTCGAGAACTGACCGCGTGCCTGCGGACCGGGCGAGCGTTGCGTGAGCCCCGCGCGCGGACCCGAGCCAAGGGCAAGAAGTTCGTCACCGACCAGGTCCGGATCTCGGCCCGACCGGCCGAGGTCGCGGATCGGGCCGTCCCGGGGCACTGGGAGGGCGACTTGATCATCGGGCTGGACAAGTCCGCGATCGGCACCCTGGTCGAGCGCACCACCCGCTACACGATGCTGCTGCACCTGCCGCGGATAGACGGCTTCAACGAACCCCGCGTCAAGAACGGACCGGCGGTCGCCGGGCACGGCGCCGAAGCCGTCCGCGACGCGATCGCCACGAAGATCACCACCCTTCCCGCGCACCTGCGCGCCTCGCTGACTTGGGACCAGGGCAGCGAGCTCGCCCAACACGCCCAGCTGCGCGTCGACACCGGCCTTCAGGTGTTCTTCTGCGACCCGCACTCCCCGTGGCAGCGCGGCACCAACGAGAACACCAACGGGCTCCTGCAGCAGTACTTCCCCAAGGGCACCGACCTGTGCCGGTACAACGAGGACGAACTCGACGCCGTCGCCCACACACTCAACGGCCGACCCCGCAAGACCCTCGACTGGGCCAACCCCGGCCGAAGCCCTCAACCGGCTACTCTCGGGCCGTCAGAGCAGCGGTGTTGCCTCGACCCCTTGAACCTGAGCAATACACAGCGATTCGCTTCACCGAGCACCTCGAACTCGAGGGCGGACGGCCTTCGATCGGATCGGTCGGCGACTCCCTCTTAACCGGCTAATGCGGGCAACGGTGCAGGTCAGAGACACGCCGTAGGTCAGTCGATGTGGTGCTGCTGCGGGTCGTGGGTGCTACACCTGTTGCTCATGGATACCAGGGCCGTCTTGCGGCTCGAGGAACGTGGCGAGGGCTGGGGCCTGACCGGCGCCATGGCGACGCGGTTCACGTTAGTCGATGAGTACCTGGGTCATCTGCTGGATCGGAACTACTCGCGTGCCACGGTGCGGGCCTACGGGTATGACCTGTTGGCGTTCTGCCGCTGGCTGGTCGAGCAGGACCTGGTCCTGGAGGCGGTGACCACGAACGTCCTGCTCGACTATCTGAAGGCGTGCCGGGAGGCGTCGGTGGCAGGGCGGCCGGGCCCGAACGTGGTCACCATGGATGGTCAGCGTCTGGACCGGTACGCGGCCACGACGATCAACCGCCGCCTGGCGGCGATCTCGGGACTGTTCACCTTCGCCGGGCTGCGCTCCGCCGGGGCCAAGAACCCGGTGCCCAAAGGGCGTGAGGCGCGGTGGGCGGCCGCTGGGGAGCGGTCCGGGATGCTGGCGCACACGACACGGCGACGCAAGCCTCGTTCGGCGTTGCGGCTGCGTGAGCCCAAGCGGCTGCCGGTGGCGCTCTCTGCTTCCGAGGCCGGCGAGCTGGTGGGAAGCCTGCGCACCTGGCGCGACCGCGCGATCGCCGGGTTGATGCTGTGGTCTGGCCTGCGCTCGTGCGAGGTGCTCGGCCTGGACGTCAAGGACGTCGACATCGGCGGTAGGTGGGTCACCGTCACCGGCAAGGGAAACAAGCAGCGACGCGTCCCGCTGGACGCCGACGTCGCCTCGGTGATCGACGTCTACCTGCTCGCCGAGCGGCCCGCCTCGGACTGTGACCGGCTGTTCCTGGTGGCCAAGGGCCCGCACCGCGGGCAGGGGCTGAGCCCGGCCGGGCTGCGCACGATCTTCCGCTACCACCGGCAGCTGACCGGGGTGGCGGGCGGTCATCCGCACGCGCTACGGCACACCTTCGGCACCGTCCTGGCCGAGGCCGGCGTCGACCTCGCGGTGATGCAGGCGCTGCTCGGACACGCCCACGTGGATACCACCGCACGGTATGTCCATCTCGCCCCGACCCACGTGAAAGCCGAGTTCGATGCCGCACGCGAACGCATCCGCAACCACCACCGTTGACGGAGCTGGTCCGGGCTTGCGCGGTGAGGAACTGCTGACCGCTTACCTGGACCGGCTGGGTGCCACCGGTCGCGGCAACGTCTCCTACGAGCGGGCCGCCCGAAGGTTCCTGCGCCGCTGGCCCGACCCCCAAGCCTGGGCCGCGCTTTCCTTGCAGGACAGGCTTGCCGAGGACACCGCCACTCGTCCACTGATCACGTTCCTGATGCTGCACCATGGGCTGGCGCCGGGCTATGACTACCTGCTGGAACGCAAGCTGTCCTCGGTATGGCGGGAGATCCACGGCAGCCCGCTGCAGGGCGAGATCGACCGCTTCCTGTCCGCCTCGCAGCAGCTGGGGTTCTCGATGCGGGTCCGGCTGGCGACCGGCTCGCAGGTGCCCGTGCGGTTGTTGATTCAAACCGGTAGGCGAATCGAGGACCTCACCCAGGACGACCTGGAAGAGTTCGCCGCGGCCTGCCACGAGCGGACCCGTAGGACCGGGACCAGCCACAACCACTACCTGTCGGCGATCAGCAACGCCCACCGGGTCTTGTTCCATCTCGGCGTCCTGGACTCGTTGCCCCGATCGGGTGGGCCGACCCCGCTGGCGGAGCGGCTCGCCCACGTGTCACCACCGGTCCGGGCGGAGCTGGTCGCCTACCTGGAACGCAAGAAGGCGACCTGCCAGGTCAAGACCGTCTCGGCGATGGCCACCCGCCTGAAGCACTTCGGCGTCTTCCTGGCCGAGGTGGACCCCGCCCTGAGCACGGTCAAGGACCTGGACCGGCGCCGACACATCGAACCCTGGCTCGCCTGCCTCCTCGAGGCGGTCAGCGAGAGGGACGGTGAGCCGATCAGCATCGGCGACCGCAACCGGCGGGTGGTGGCCGTGACCACGTTCCTGACCGACATCACCGAGTGGGGCTGGGACGCCGCACCCCCGCGCAAGGTGCTCTTCCGCGATGACGTCCCCAAGCTGCCGCAGCTGCTGCCGCGCTACCTACCAGTGGACGCCGACCGGGCCCTGACCGCCGCACTGACCCAGCACCCCGACAACGAACTCGCCGCGCTGGCGCTTCGGCTGCAACGCGGCTGCGGGCTACGGATCGGTGAGCTGCTCGACCTCGAGCTGGACTGCGTACACGAGATCGAGGGCAACGGCGCCTGGCTGAAGGTCCCGCTCGGCAAGATGGCCACCGAACGGATGGTCCCGCTCGATTCCGAGACCCTGGCGCTGATCGACCGGATCACCGCGATCCGTTCCCACGGCCGCCCGATGCCGCACCCGCGCTACCGGCGCCCAGCCCAGTTCCTGTTCACCTACCTCGGGCGCCGGCTGACCCAGCAAGGCGTACGCCGAGAGCTCGATCACGCGGCCGGCGTCGCCGGACTCGCCCACGTCACCACCCACCAGCTGCGCCACACCTACGCCACCGCCCTGGTCAACGCCGGAGTCTCCCTGCAGGCCCTGATGGCGCTGCTCGGGCACGTCAGCGCCGAGATGAGCCTGCGCTACGGGCGGCTGTTCGACTCCACCGTCCGGGCCGAGTACGAACGAGCCCTGGACCTGGCCAAAGCCCAAGTCGCGCAAAGCGACTCGGCCGCGGACATGCCGGGCAGGACCCAGTTGCCGCTGGCCGACATCACCGGCGGTAAGGACTGGCGCACCACACCCCTGTTGAAGTCCCGCATGGCCGGCGGCTTCTGCTTGCGCGCACCAGCCCAGGGCGCCTGCAGCTACGCCAACATCTGCGAGCACTGTCCCAGCTACCGAGCCGACCCCTCCTCCCTGCCGATCCTGGCCGCTCAACGCGTCGACGCCCAAGCCCTGGCCCGCGACGCACAAGAACGAGGATGGATCGACGAAGCCGAACGCCACCACAAACTCATCGCGCGCCTCGACGCCCTGATCGCCAACACGGGAGCGGACACCGCATGACCAGCAGCCACACCATGAACAAGGTCGAGCGCGCCTGCGCCGACCTGGCCCATGACGGGCGACCGGTCACGTTCGCCGCGATCGCGACCGCTACCGGACTCGCCAGATCCACCCTGTACCGCAACGCCGCGCTACGGGCCATCGTCGAGCAGCACCAGCGCCCCGCCGATGGACCGCTAACGCCGCTGACCGACGAGATCGCGACACTGCGCGCCGCCGTGAACAGCCTCGCCGACCGGGTCCGCAGCCACGACGAACAACTCCGCCGCCTCACCCGCAAGAACTGAAGGCGTTAACCGGCCAACGCCCCTCCCGGACCCCGATTAGCCGGATAAGCGTTCGATAACGCCTTGATGGAGTGCGTGATCGGGCTGTACAAGACCGAGTGCATCCGCACCACCGTCTTCCACACCGGCCCCTACCGGACCACGGCCGATGTCGAATACGCCACCGCCGGATGGATCGACTGGTACAACAACCGGCGCCTGCACAGTAGCCTCGGCTCCGTCAGCCTGAACGAGTACGAGACAGCCCACTACGCGGCCCTCACCCGAGAGCCGCAACCCGTATGAGAGGGCACGAAACCTCGGGCGGTTCACCTCGCTCAGTGGGGTGGTTCCCGAAAGTCCATGACCTGCGGCGACCTCGCTGTGACTTTTAGCGCTATATGGCGGGGTTCTGCCGCCGCAGCGTGGCGGCACAG
>DAOLRO010000169.1:2530-6496 GCA_035418665.1 Phycicoccus sp. | reverse complement strand
TCGGGGTTGATGTCGAGCCAGGCGGTGTACCCGACCCCGTAGTTGAAGCCGTGCAGACCGATGCGCTCCGCCAGGTCGAGAAAATCCTGGGTCGTCCCGCTCGGCGAGCGCAGGGTGACCCGAGTGGTGCGTTGGGCTGCCAATGCCTCCCACGACACGACGGTGACCTCGCCCTCGAGTTCGCCATCGGGGAAGGGCGCACTCACCTTGAAGCCCACACCGATCACCTCGACGGCCACCGCGGCGTCGGGCCAGGCGTCGCGAAGCAGCTCCAGCGCAGGTGCCGGATCGAAGGTCACGGCCTCGAGGATCTCGTAGCCACGCGGCCGGCTCGGATCGAGAGCGAGGCTGACCGCTCCGTTGGAGCACACGGCATACCCATGGGTGAGATCGAGCGCGTCGAGGATCGGGAGTGTCCCCATGATCGGTCGACCGGTCGCGATGACCACGTGGTGACCCGCGTCGGCGACGGCGCGCACGGCCGCCTTCACCCCCTCGGTCATGGTGCCGGCGTGGTCGATCGTCGTGCCGTCGATGTCGAGGGCGATGAGGTGAGGGACGAAGGCGGTCACCTCACCCACGCTAGCCGGGACGTGCGCCGAGATGGGTATGCCGTGCGCGGCCCCCTGCGTCCGCGCACGGCATACGTCGTGGTCGCCGCCGAACCGGCGATGCTCAATCCATCACTCAGGGGCGGACCAGGCCTGCTTGAGGCTGAGCTTGCCCTGCGTCTGGAGCAGCGAGCGACGGTAGAGACGCTCGGCGCCGCGGACGATGAAGCCGGCCAGGACGATGAGCAGGAGGAGTGCCACGACCGGTTCCCACCACGCGGCGGTGCCCTCGAGGATCCGGATCGGCATGAGGATCGCCGAGAACGGTGGGACGAAGGAGAGGACCGTGAGGACGACGCCTTTGGCGAGGAACACCGAGAACCACATCGCCATCATGAGCATGGTGAGCGGCATCGCCGTCTGCTGCAGGTCCTCGGTCCGCGAGGCCAGTGCTCCGGCGACAGCCCAAGCGCACGCGATGACGAGGAAGCCGACGAGGAAGAAGGCGAGGAACCAGCCGACACCTGCTCCGACCGAGGGCAGGTAGGACTTGTACTGGGTGAAGGACAAGCCGATCAGTCCGATGCCGGTGTAGAGGACCATCTGGGCGACGGCCATGAGGAGGTTGCCGAGGATCTTGCCGATGAGCAGCTGGCGCACCGGGATCTTGGTCGCGATGATCTCGACGATCCGGCTCGCCTTTTCCTCGACGACGCTGCCGGCCAACTGCATGCCGAAGGCGATGGACGCCATGTAGAAGAGGAAGGCGAGGACGAAGCCCATCACCTTGGCGAAACCCTGCTTGTCGGCATCGCCCTTGAGGATGCCGGACTTGAGCGTGGCACCCTGCTCGATTGCGGCGACCGTCGTGCCTGCCTTCTCGGCATTGGAGGTGATCATCGACTGTCGGACCACCGTGCTCGCCGCAGCATTGAGTCCGTCGGGCACCTCGGTCGCCGCCGTCAGGGTCCAGTCGTCGCCGTCCTTGTGCAGCCAGACGTCAGCGCTCCCGTCGAGGACCTCGGCCCGAGCTGCGTCCGCCGTGGCGGCCGAGCGGACGTCGACGACCACCTTGTCGTCGACCTTGGTGACCAGCTCCCCAAGGGTCTTGGCATAGCTGACGTCCGAACCCGAGGCAACCAGGTTGTAGGTCTGAGTGCGGTCCTGCATGAAGGCCTGAACGACCATGAAGCCCGCGATGATGACCACGGTGAGGACGGTCCCGATGAGGAAGGACTTGTCGAAGAGTTTGGCGAGGATCTCGCGCTTGGCGACGATCGCCCAGGCCGCCCTGGGTGCCGAGGGGGCCGTGGGGGCCGGGGGTGGCGTGGCCGACCTCGAGAACGTGTGGTCGCGGGTCTGATTCGTCTGGGTGCTCATGCCGTCACCTCACGGTAGATCTCGGACAGGGGGGCAATGATGCGGGCGAACTCCTTGACCTCACCGCGAGACATCGCCGCACGCAGAAGGGCCTGGTCGGCGCCAGGCAGCTCGCCCGTGAGTTCGATGACGGCCCGTGCGCCGTCGACATCGACAGCGTGGATCCCGGGGACATCCCGGACCCAACCGGCGTCGGAGCCGAGGACGAGGCGATAGCGCTCCGGGCCACGGTTGCGCAGTTGGTCCACCGTGCCATCGGCGACGACTCGCCCCTTGGCGAGGACGACGAGGTGGTCACACAGCCGCTCGACGAGGTCGAGCTGGTGACTGGAGAAGAGGACCGGGATCCCGCGAGCGGTGTGTTCACGCAACAGGTCGGCCATCGAGTCGACGGCGGTGGGGTCGAGGCCGGAGAAGGGCTCGTCGAGGATGAGCGCGTCCGGCTGGGTCATCAGAGCCGCGATGATCTGGACCCGCTGCTGGTTGCCCAGGCTGAGTTTCTCGACCCGGTCGTCGGCCCGATCGGCCAGCCCGAAGCGCTCGAGGTGCTCCATGATCGCGGCCCTGGCCGTCGAGGCGGACATCCCGGAGAGCTCGCCGAGATAGGTGAGTTGGTCGACGATCTTCTGCTTGGGATACAGGCCCCGCTCCTCGGGCATGTAGCCGGTCCGGCGGCGGTCGGCGTCGGTGATCGGCCGCCCGTTCCACAGCACGCGACCGGCGTCGATGCCCAGCAGGCCCATGGCCATCCGCATCGTCGTCGTCTTGCCCGCCCCGTTGCCGCCGACGAAACCGGTCATGTGGCCGTCGTGGACGGAGAAGGACACATCGTCGACAGCGGTGATGTCACCGAAGCGCCTCGTCAATCCCTGGATCTCGATCATGACCACGACGTTAGGTGCGGCTCACGGCATACGGATCAATCGCGGGACTGAACCTTGGGCGGCAGGCAACTCCCCCTCGCGACGGAGGACGCCCGACATTTCCCAACCCATGTCGTATGCCGTGGGTCGCCCCGCGTGGTCGTCCCACGTCAGGGCGGGGTCAGGACTGGGCCAGGCCGTTCTCGTAGGCGAAGACGACGGCCTGCACGCGGTCGCGCAGATGGAGTTTGGCCAACGTGTTGGAGACGTGCGTCTTGACAGTGGCCTCTCCGAGGAAGAGTTCCTTGGCGATCTCACCATTGGACATGCCCTTGGCGATGAGCACGAGCACTTCTCGCTCTCGCTCGGTGAGCCGAGCCAGGCCCTCGGCCTCGCCGGCGGTGCGACCGGCAGCCCGACCGCCATCGCGACCCCCACCGGCTCCGGGGCTCGGTGCAGTCATCGCCGCGATCACGCGCCGGGTGACCTCGGGCGCGAGCAACGCGTGGCCATGAGCAACGGCCCGGATGGCCTCGACGAGTTGCTCCGGTCCGGCGTTCTTGAGCAGGAAGCCAGAGGCCCCTGCCTCGAGGCCGTCGAAGACATAGTCGTCACGGTCGAAGGTCGTGAGGATGAGGACCTTGGCCAGATCCTCGGCGACGATCACGCGAGTGGCCTCGATGCCGTCCATGACCGGCATCTGCACGTCCATGAGGACGATGTCCGGACGCAGGGCTCGGGCCTGGTCAAGGGCGAGCGAGCCGTTGGCGGCCTCGCCCACGACGGTGATGTCATCCTCGACGCTCAGCATCATCGCGAAGCCGGACCGCACCATGGTCTGGTCATCGGCCAACAGCACCCTGATGGTCGCGTTGGGTCCCTCAGCGGCCTCGGACATTCTTCTCCCCCAGTGGAATGCGGACGCGCACACGATAACCACCGGTGGCACGCGGACCGATGTCGACCACCGCGCCGAGCGATTGTGCTCGCTCTCTCATGCCGAGTTGGCCCAGTCCGGAGCCGGACGTGCCCACGCGCGGGCGACCCGAGTCAACGACTTCCACCTCGGCATACCCCGCCTTGGTCCGGCCCTCGTCCGTGACCACGCGGACGGCGAGCCGCGCCGAGGTCGCCGTCGAGTGCCTGGTGACATTGGCCAGGGCCTCTTGGGC
>DAOLRO010000169.1:0-2430 GCA_035418665.1 Phycicoccus sp. | reverse complement strand
TCCTTCGTCAGGACCCGCCGGGCTGCGCCGGCCTGCACCCCGATGACCGAGACGTGATGTCCCACCACGTCGTGGAGTTCACGGGCGATCCGGAGGCGCTCGTCGACGACGGCACGACGTTGGAGGACCTGACTCTGTGCCTCGATCGTGGCCGACTGCTCGATGAGCCGCTCGCGCTGGCGGGCACTCCACCAGGAGAACTGACCCGAGATGATCGCGGCACTGAAGTAGATGGCATTGATGAGGAAGGTGAGGGCGACATTGGCCGGAACGGGATCGAGGAGCCCGAAACGCTTGCGACCGTCCCGGGAGTCGAGGATCTCCTGCACCCCGGAGCCGACCGCGTATTGCCAGACGAGCCACCCGAACATGAAGGTGACGATCGAGCCGACGACGAGGAGCATGAGTCGGCGATCGCGCGCCCAGGCCACGGCCGAGAAGAAGGCGACGAAGTAGGCAATCTGCAGCGTCATCTGACCCATGACAGCGGGCATGGTCACACCCGTGGCGAACATGTGCACTGCCGCGAGCGAGGCGACGGTCAGCGGATAGCGACGGCGCCACAGGAGCAGCACCGCACCGATCGAGATGGCGAGCCACTGGAGCCAGATCGGCGTGCTCGTCTGCTGGAGCACACCGAGGCTGCGCATGAGCTCCAGAGTGACCAGACCGATGGCCTCCGCCCCGACGGCAAGGTAGAGGTCTCGGCGCCCCAGCGGCGGACGGGGCCGCTCCCACGCGGAATCGAGCCCGAAGAAGCTGCGGAGCCGGCCGAGCAGCCCACGCGAACCGGCCTGGCCGCCCCACGTCTCCCCGGGAGTGGCGACGTCATCGCGTGAGGGCGCGGACGGCATACCGATGGCGGACATGTCTCTCAGCCTAGGGACGGACCCGGCCCGGGTGGATCCCCCGCGAGACGGATCCTCCGCTACCTTCGTGCCATGACGTCGGCCCCCATTCCGCCAACGCCGCACGCGGGCTGGTATCCCGACCCCGAGGGCTCGGACCGCGCCAGATATTGGGACGGAGCCCAGTGGACGACGATCTATGCCGATCCGGCAGCGTTGACCATCCCGGTCACAGCCGCCTCTGGTCCTGGGCCAGGTGCTGGCGCTGGCCCTGGCACCGCCGCGCCAGCCTCTCCGGTGCCGCCTGCCGACACCACGCCCCAGCCTGGCGTGGCGACCTCATCCACAGACGGCGCCACCGGACCGCTCGACCCGACCGCGCCACCTACCGCCCCCACGGGCGACGCCACGGCACCCTTCCCGAACGCTCCGCCCCTCGAGCCCGGCCGACGCATTGCGGCCTCGCCCCCCGTGGCGCGCCGGCCACCGTTGGGGCGATCGTTCACCAATCTCACAGCGGGCCTGCGTGGCCTGTTGTTTCTGTTCGTCCCGATCGGTCTGGGCACGATCGCCGACCACGTCCTCACCTTGGCCTACTGGGAGGAGGTGGAGAAAACGGGGATCGCCAACGAGTCGCACGCTGCAGCGATCGACGGCCTCGCCGGCCTGCTCAGTCGGGCGCACTACGCCGTCTTCTTCGTCTGCGCCATCCTGTGGCTCATCTGGCTCCACCAAGCGCTGAGTGCCGACCGTGTGGATCGGGGCACGGTGCCGCAGTCGAGGGGCTGGGCGCTCGTGAGTTGGTTTGTGCCCTTCGTGAACTTCGTCGTACCATTCCGAGTGCACCGCGGGCTGTGGAAAGCCTCGGGTGCGCAACGGAAGGGCTGGCTGCTGCCGACCTGGTGGGCGGCTTGGCTGGCCATGATCGTGCTCGACCGCTGGTCATCGTTGGTGTGGGGTCGCATCTTCGCGGATGACAGCACCGCGACCATGGACCAGATGCGATCGGCGGTCGACTTGGGCATCATGCACACGGTGATGGCGATGCTCGCGGCCGTTCTCGCGGCCAAGGTGTTGCGGGAGACCAGCCGTGGACTGGTGACGCCGAGGCCGATCAGCGCGACGGGGTGAGCACATCCAGGCCGAGGCCCGGGCGCAGCGCCTTGGGGACGATCACTGAGCCATCGGCCTGCTGGTGGTTCTCGAGGATCGCGACGAGCCAGCGCGTCGTGGCGAGGGTGCCGTTGAGGGTGGCGACGACCTCATTTCCCTCGGCGCCCTTGAACCGCGTGTTCAACCTGCGGGCTTGGAAGGTCGTGCAGTTCGAGGTCGACGTGAGCTCGCGGTATTTGCCCTGCGTCGGCACCCATGCCTCGCTGTCGTACTTGCGGGCAGCGGGGCCACCGAGGTCACCGGCAGCGACGTCGATGATCCGGTAGGGCAACTCGAGCAGGTCGAGCATCTCCCGCTCGAACTGGAGCAGGGCTTGGTGCTCGGCCGCGGCGTCCTCGGGCTTGCAGTAGACGAACATCTCGATCTTGTTGAACTGGTGGACCCGGATGATGCCCTTGGTGTCCTTGCC
>DAOLRO010000168.1:4246-6556 GCA_035418665.1 Phycicoccus sp. | reverse complement strand
GGGAGGATGAGGATCCCGTAGCCGTCGATGAACTCCGGGTAGATCCCCACCGAGTCCTCGAAGCGAGCCTGCTCACGCACGTCGTGCTCGGTCATGGCATAGACGGTGTCGACCTTGCGGGTGTCGCGGATGCCGATGGTCATGCCGAAGTTGCGCAGGCGAGCCCGTTCGCACCCCGGCGTGTAGCGACGGAGCGCCTCGATCGCGTGCATCGCCTGGCGGCGTCCGGCCATCTCGCCCCGGGTCATCGAGTCGGGATCGGTGCCGTCGATGTGCTCGAGGTGCACGATGTTCATGTACGTGAGTTCGCCCGAGTCATGGATCGCACCCCACGTCCCGCCGATCGTCGTGAGCGCTGCCGGAATGACACCGTCATCGATCGCGCGGGAAAACGGCTTTCGCAGGAACGGCGAGAAGAGTTCGTCCTCGCGACCCGTCGTCTCGATCTCCCATCCGGACTCCTCACCGGCCCAGTCACCGTAGGTCTGGGGATCCGCACTGATCCCCGCGAGGAAGGCCGCCTTGTCGACACCGGACAGGTGGAACATCACCGATGCGGCGAGCATCTCCTCGGGCGGGGTGAGCCAGGTCCGGACTCCTGCGCGGTGGGCGATGTCGGCATCGCCGGTCGCGTCGATGATCACCTTACCGAGGATCGCCTCCCGCCCGGCCTTGGACTCGGTGATGATCCCGATGACCCGATTGCCCTCGAGGATGGGCGCCACGACGAGCCGGTGGAGCATCGGCCGGACCCCGGCCTCTTCGACGAGGGTGTCCGCCACGACCTTGAAGCCCTCGGAGTCGATCTCCATGCTCAAGGACTGTGACTCGGGCACCGCGGCCCCCATCTCGAAGGCGCGGTCCTCGTATTCGCGGGCGATGCCGCCGGCATCGATGGTCCCCTCACGGCGATACCAGGCCAGGCCCTCCACACCGACGGCGGTCAGGTTTCCGCCCAAGCAGCCGAAGCGCTCGACGAGGGTGACATCGACGCCGGCCCGTGCACCCGCCAAGGCTGCCGACAGACCAGCCGGGCCTGACCCGACGACCAGCACATCCGTCTCGTGGATGACGTCGATCTCGCGGGCTGGTTCGAGGATCCGACGAACAGACATGGCCGTATGCCGTGTGCTCAACGGGCGACGGCGAGTGCGGCATCGCCACGGGGAGACAAACGCACGCGGGACCCCGCGGCATACATCGTCACCTCCGTGTTGCCGACCTGGACGACGACCTGTTCGTCGGCATCGGTGCGGGTCACGACCCGTCCGTGCCCGCCCAGGAAACTGGCGCTGACGACGGTGGCATTGGCCGAATCCTCGTCGACGACGGGCGTGATCCGCACGCTCTCGGGTCGGAGCAGGACCACGACGTCGCCTTGGGCCGACCCCTCGAGCAACGGCACCGGCCCGCCGAGGACGTCGGCGGTCGCGCCGTTGGCCCGGCTGGCCACTCGATTGGTCGTGCCGACGAAGTCGGCGACGAAGGGCGTGCGTGGGGCGGAATACAGTTCAGCCGGGGGCGCGATCTGCTCGAGCCGGCCGACACTCATGACGCCGACCCGATCGGCGACCGCGAGGGCCTCCTCTTGGTCGTGGGTGACGAAGAGGGTGGTCGTGCCGACCTCGAGCTGGATGCGGCGGATCTCGTCACGCAGCTGGGTGCGCACCTTGGCATCAAGGGCTGACAGGGGTTCGTCGAGGAGGAGCACCTGAGGCTCGATCGCGAGGGCTCGGGCCAATGCCACGCGTTGCTGCTGGCCGCCGGACATCTGGTGCGCGAACTTGTCCGCATGGGCGGAGAGTCCGACGAGGTCGAGCATGTCGCCCGCCCGCGCCCGTCGACGCGACTTGTCCTGACCCCGCAGCTCGAGACCGAACTCGACGTTCTGGCGCGCGGTGAGGTGGGGAAAGAGGGAGTAGGCCTGAAAGACCATGCCCATGTCGCGCTTGTTGGTCGGAATCGCCGTGATGTCCTTGCCGGCCACGGTGATCGTGCCGGAGTCAGGGTCCTCGAGGCCTGCGAGGCAGCGCAGCGCGGTGGTCTTGCCACAGCCGGACGGGCCGAGGAGGGCCACGAACTCACCGGGCTCGATGTGCAGGGTCATGCCGTCGAGCGCGTTGACCCCGGAGTAGGTGCGGCGCAGGTCGGTGAGTTGGACGGCCACCCCGGCCTCGGTCGAGCGGCCGGTCATGACGGTTCCTTTCGGAGGCGGCCTCGCCAACGCGAGAGCGGTGAGGTTCCCGAGCGCGTGTTGCCGACGAAGGACATCGCGAAGAGGACGAGGAAGGCGAAGACGAGCGAGGCGAG
>DAOLRO010000168.1:0-4146 GCA_035418665.1 Phycicoccus sp. | reverse complement strand
GTGGACTCGCCGATGTCGGCACCGAAGAAGTAGGTCAACCACGCCGAGAGCCACGAGTAGACCGGCGCCAGGCCGACCACGAGGACGATCGCGGGCACGGTGAGCGGCAGCAGACAGATGAACTCGATCGTGCGGGACATCCCTGGGACCCGTAGCCGAACCCACGTCATGGTGGGGACCAGCAGGGCCAACATGATCAGGACGGTGATGAGGGACAACCCGATCGAGTAGAGGAAGCCCTCCTTGAGCGCCGGATAGTCCGTGGAGACCTTGTTGACGTCGACCAGGGTCGCCCAGGTGGTGCCGGTCCGGGCGCCCGTGCGCAGTTCGCGGGTGGTGAACTCGAGGGCGCCGAGCAGGGGGAGGACGAAGAAGGCCACGACCAGCGTGATGACGACCCACCGGAACCTGCGCTGGCGTCTGGCCAGGCTGGTGCTGCGGCCGCTCATCGTTGCAACCAGCGACTCGAGCGGCGGTCGATCCAGGCGTAGATCACCATGACGACGGCCACGACGAGGACCATTTCCAGGGCCATCGCCTTGCCGACGTTCTCCTGGCCGAGGACCGTTTCGGAGTTCAAGGACGCGGCAATCTGCAGGGGGACCAACGGTGAGCCCTGCGAGATGAGAGCAGCGGCGGTGGCGTAGGCCGAGAAGGCGTTGGTGAAGAGGAGGAGGAGGGACCCCACGAACGGTGGGAGAAGGATGGGGCCGCCCACCCGTCGCCAGTAGGTCCAGGTGGTGCCGCCCAGGGTTTCGGACGCCTCACGCCACTGTGGTCGTAGGCCGTCGACGGCGGGAAGGAAGACGATGACCATGAGCGGGATCTGGAAGATCAGGTAGACAAGGGTCAGGCCCTTGTCCCAGGTGTAGAGCCAAGCGCCGCCTCCGGTGTTGATCCCGAGATCGACCAGCCAGAGGTTGACGAAGCCCTGCAATCCGAAGGTCGCCATGAACGCGAAGGCGAGCGCGACACCGCCGAATTGCGCAAGAACTCCACACAGTGAGGTGACGAAACGGCGGACGAGAGATCCCGCGGGGGCGGTGCTCACGGCATACGCGAGAACACCTCCGACGGCGGCGCCGATGACGGCGGTGACCACCGACAGGGCCACCGACTGCCAGAGGGCCGTCGTGACCGCCGGAGAGCGCAAGGCCTCGAGATTGCCCAAGGTGAAACGGCTGTCACCGTCGAGAAAGGCGCCCACGATGACGATGAGCGTCGGCAGGAGCAGGAAGGCCGTCGTGTAGAGGAAGAAGGGGACGACGCCCAGCAGGGCACCCCCCGGTCGACGACCGGAGGGTGCCCCGAGGCGCTGTCGATCAGCCAACAGCCTTGGCCCAGTTGTCGGTGAGGTACTTCTTGGCCTTGTCCGTCTGCTCCGCGCTGGAGACCTGCGGCTCGCCCTTGGCAGTCGGGAGTTTGGCCGCGGCCTCCTTGTCCACGGTGCCCGCCTTGGTCATCTCGTCCATGAGGACGGGACGGGCGCCACCCTTGAGCCAGAAGTTCTGGCCCTCATCGCTGTAGAGGAACTCCTGCCACAGCCGGGCCGCCGCGGGGTGCGGAGCGTCAGCGTTGATCGCCTGGAAGTAGTAGCCGGCGATGATGGCGTTGTCCGGGACCCAGACCTTCCACGTCGGCACCTTGGCGACGTGGGCGGCGTTGAGGTAGTCCCAGTTGATGACGACCGGGGTCGCGCCGGACTCGACCGTCGCCGAGGTCGGGTCGACGGGGATCAGGTTGCCGGCCTTCTTGAGCTCGCCGAAGAAGTCGACCGCCTTGGTCACGTCGTCCAGGCTGCCGCCCTTGGCCAGCGAGACCATCTGGACGCCCGCGAAGCCGGCAGCCGCCTTGAGCGGGTCACCGTTGAGCGCGATCTTGCCCTGGAACTCCGGCTTGAGCAGGTCGTCGATGCTCGTGATCGCTGGGACCTTGGACGAGTCGTAACCGACGGCCATGTAGCCGCCGTAGTCGTTGACCCACTTGCCGTCCGCGTCCTTGAACTGCGACGGAATCTTGTCGAAGGAGGCGACCTTGTAGGGCGCGTACATGTCCGTGTTGGCCAGCGCCACGACCGCCCCGAGGTCGAACACGTCGGGTGCCTTCGACTGGCCCTTGAGGTTCTTCGCCGTCGAGATCTCGGTTGCCGAGTCGGCGTCGGGCTGGTCGGAGACCACCTTGATGCCGTACTTCGCCTCGAACGCCTTGATGATCTCGCCATAGTTGGCCCAGTCCGGAGGAAGGGCGATGACGTTGAGGGTGCCCTCTTTCTTGGCAGCCGCCTCAAGGGCAGCCATGCCGCCCATGGCCTCGGCGCTGGTCGCGGTTTTGGCGTCGGCAGCCGCCGCGGACCCCGAGGCCGACGACGAGGCGGACGAGTCGGTCTTGGCGGGAGGGGAACACGCGGCCAGGGCGGTGGCGGTGAGGCCGACGAGCGCGATGGTCGCGCGACGGCTGAGGGCTCGGGTCATCGAAGCGTCCTTGCTGGTCTGGGTGATCGAGGGAGAAGCCGGGACGGGGGGTCCCACGGGCAATGTAGGCCGTTCCGGCTCACGGCGATAGGCCTTGTCCAAGGCCCACCCGAACGGATGACGGGAGTGCCTGGCGCTTCGGATGGAAGGATGTCCCCTGTGAACGCGCGCAGCACGAAGGTCGTGATCCTCGGTGGCGGTCCCGGAGGGTATGAAGCCGCCCTGGTCGCGGCCCACCTCGGCGCGACCGTGACCCTCGTCGATCGTGATGGCCTGGGCGGTGCGGCGGTGCTCACGGACTGCGTGCCGAGCAAGGCGCTCATCGCCACAGCGGACTACATGAGCGAGTTCGAGGCCGCCTCGGACCTCGGGGTCCATCTCGAGGACGAGGAAGGGGACGAGGTCACCGATGCCGTCGCCGCCCTCGGCGAGATCAACGCGAGGGTGTTGGCCCTGGCCGAGGCCCAGAGCCGAGACATCGAGTCCAGGGTCCGCGAAGTCGGAGTGGAGATCATCCGTGGGACGGGCCGTCTCGTCAGCGCCACCGAGGTGGTCGTCAGTGACGTCGAGGGCTCCGGGGTGAATGGTCAGGGTCTGATCGTCACCGCTGACGTCGTGTTGATCGCCACCGGGGCCACTCCGAGGGTCATGCCCACAGCCCAGCCCGATGGCGAACGCATCCTGACGTGGCAGCAGATCTATGACCTCCCGACCCTGCCGGAGCGGTTGATCGTCGTCGGATCAGGTGTCACCGGTGCCGAACTCGCTCAGGCCTATCTCGGCCTCGGCGCGGATGTCGTCCTCGTCTCGTCGCGCGACCGCGTCCTCCCGGGCGAGGACCCCGACGCCGCCGAGGTGATCGAGGACGTCTTCCGCAAGCGCGGGATGGAGGTCTTGGGGCGTTCCCGGATGGCCGCGGTCGAGCGCACGGAGTCCGGCGACGGGGTCGTGGTGCGCCTCGAGGACGGTCGCGAGATCGAAGGTTCGCACGCCCTTCTGGCGGTCGGTTCGATCCCGCAGACCGAGGACATGGGACTGGCTGAGATCGGGGTCGAACTCAGTCCCTCCGGACACATCGTGGTCGACCGGGTCTCCCGCACATCGGTCCGCAGTGTGTATGCCGCTGGGGACTGCACGGGGGTCCTCCCGTTGGCCTCGGTCGCCGCGATGCAGGGGCGGATCGCGATGTCGCACGCGTTGGGCGATGCGGTGGCCCCGCTCAACTTGCGGGTCGTCTCGGCGAACATCTTCACCGACCCTGAGATCGCCACCGTCGGCCTCTCGCAGAAGGACGTGGACGCAGGTCTCGGCAATGTCGACACCCTCATGCTTCCGCTGGGTCGCAACCCTCGCGCGAAGATGCTCGGCATCACGGATGGCTTCGTGAAGTTGTTCTCCGAGAAGGGTTCGGGGACGGTGCTGGGCGGGGTCGTCGTTGCCCCTCGCGCCTCTGAACTCATCTTTCCCGTCACCCTGGCCGTGGCGCACCGGCTCAATGTCGACCAGGTGGCGAGCACCTTCACCGTCTATCCCTCGCTGTCCGGCTCGATCGCCGAGGCCGCCCGCCGGTTGCACGCCACCGACTGACCGGTCAGGGGCCAAACCCCCGCTCGGGCTCCTGACCTGCCTACGGTGGTCGCCATCGTCGTCGACCACCAGGAGGGGACATGTCCGA
>DAOLRO010000167.1:0-6605 GCA_035418665.1 Phycicoccus sp. | reverse complement strand
CCCGAGCGGATCAGCATGTCCGCGATCTCGAGCGCCTGCTCACCGGTGTCGGGCTGGCTGACCAGAAGGTTGTCGGTGTCGACACCGAGCTTCTTCGCGTATTCGGGGTCGAGCGCGTGCTCGGCATCGATGAAGGCCGCGATGCCGCCAGCTCGCTGCGCGTTGGCGACCGCATGCAGGGCCACCGTCGTCTTGCCCGAGGACTCCGGGCCGTAGATCTCGACGACGCGGCCACGCGGGAGCCCGCCGATACCGAGCGCGACGTCCAGCGCGATCGCACCAGTGGGGATGACCTCGATGGGCGGGCGGACATCGTCGCCCAGGCGCATCACGGCGCCCTTGCCGTGCTGCTTCTCGATCTGGGCCAGCGCCGCGGCGAGCGACTTCTCCTTGTTGTCGCCGCCGGCCTTGACCACCTGAAGTCCTGCCATGTCCTGCTCCTTCGTCCATCGTGTCGGGTCGCGTCCACCGGCGACCATCCATCGCGTTCGGGCTTGGTGCGATCTCGGGTCAGACGCTAGGAGCCACCACCGACAACCGTCCGCAGTTGCCGTCGGTCTGTGGACGACACGCCATCGGAGCAGCACCTGTGGATGAGAGTAGACGAACATCTGTTCGATGCAAGCATCCGAACGTCCCGACACGCCGAACAACAGAGGATCCGGGAGGGCCGAGCGGCCCCCTCAGCCCTGCGGGTGGAGGCAGAACGGATTCCCGTCCGGGTCCACCAGCCACAACAGGTCGCCCTCGGGTGCGTGGGTCGCCGCCCCGAACGAAACCAGACGATCGGCCTCGGCCCACGGCATACGGTCTGCTTTGAGTTCGAACCAGGACCACGGCTGCAACGGCACCCGTGCGACCGGTGCCCCACCCCACGCCACCTTCGTGCCACCCACCGGCGACTGGACCGCGGTCTCGCCCCGCTCGTCCCACACCAACGGCCACCCCAGGGCCGCGCTCCAGAAGAGCCCCACGTCCCGAGTCCCGTCACACGTCACTTCGCCCAACAACCCGCACTCGGCCAGGTAGGAGTTCCCCCGCTCGATCACACAAAAGGCATTGCCCTCGACATCGGCCAACACGACATGACCCTCCCCCGCCTTCTGCCCGACGTCCTCACGGCGCGCGCCCAGAGCCAACGCTCGCTGGACCGTCTCCTCCTGGGTCAGGTCACCGTCGCTCGTGACATGCAGATGCATCCGAGCCTCAGTCGGCCGGTCCCCCAGCACGTGCGGGAACCGCAGCCCCACCTGTCCGACGGCACCGGGCAGGAGCACTCCCCTGTCGTCGGCCACAGACCGGCGACCGAGCAGGTAGGCCCAGAACACGCCCAGCCGCTCTGGGTCGTGCGCTCCGAAGGCCACCGAGAGCAATCTCGATCCCATTCATCCACCGTACGCCCGGCCACAAGCCCTCAGGTCAGGAGCAACTTCTCGATCCGCCGCCCGGCTCCCCGCATGCCCAAGAAGGCCAACACCAGCAGATAGAAGGCAGATCCCACCAACTCCCAGCCCACGTCGCCCAACATGAGCCCGCGCTCGAGGACCACCCCGTGATATAGCGGAGTCGCACGGACCACCCATTGCAAAGCCTCGGGATAGGACGACAGCGGAAAGAAGGTCGCCGAGAAGAGGAAGAGCGGCTGCACGATGAGGAAGATGAACTCGAACTGCTGCCAGGTCGTCATGTGCGTCGTCGCCCACATCCCCACGCCGGCGAACGCCGCACCGATGACCAGCGCAGCCGGCAGGGCCAACACCGCCCACCACGAGTGGACGAACCCCATGACGAGGGCCACGACCAGGAAGCCCGCCGAATACAGTCCGCCCCGGAGGAGCGCCCAGGTCACCTCTCCCACGGCGATGTCCCGCGGCGAGGCGGGTGTCGCGAGCATGGTGTCGTAGAGCTTGGCGTGCCTCAGCTTGAAGAAGACGTTGAAGGTGACGTCCATGATCGCGCCGTTCATCGCGGCAGTCGCCAGCATCGCCGGAGCGACGAAATCGGCATACGGGACAACGGATCCCGAGTCCATGGTCACGGTCTTGATGAGCGCGCCCAGCCCGACACCGATCGAGAACAGATAGAAGACCGGCTCGAAGAAGCCGCTCGTGAAGACCAGCCACGACCGCCGGAATCCGGTGATGTTGCGCAGCACGACGAAGCGCGCCAGCCCGAGCGTCAGCACCTCAGGCCTCCACTCGCGCACTCAGCGCCCGTCGCGCTCCCCAGGCACCAACCACGACGTATGCCGTGAGCGCGGCCAGGTGGACCACCCACCACCCGCTGTGGCCGGCTCCGAGGGGGTCACCCAAGAAGGAGGGTCGCGCCAATTCGGTGCCGTGCCACAGCGGGGTGATCCACGCCAGCGGCTGCAGCCAGACCGGCAGTTGGTCGATCGGGAAGAAGGTGCCGGAGAAGAGCATCAAGGGAGTCACGACCAGTCGAAAGATCGTGGAGAAGTTCTCCTCGTTGTTCGTGCTCGCGGCAAACCAGAAGAGCGGTGTCGAGAAGGCGAGCCCGGTGAGCACGGCAATGGGCAGCCCGAGGAGCGCCCACCAGGAAGACACCCCGCCGAAGAGTGCCGCCACAGCGATGAAAACCGCTGTGCTCCAGGCGATCCCGAACGAGATCACGATCCAGTGGGCCCGCAACACATCGGCGACCTTGCTCGGAGTGGAGAGCATCGCGGCATACATCTGGTTCCACTTGATGAGCGTCATGATCGGCCACGTCGACTCGCTCACCGCCCACTGCATGACCGAGGCCATGACGATGCCGGGGACGACATAGTCGAGATAGGACACTCCCCCGACGCCACCGGAGGCATTGTCGACGAGGTTGCCCACTCCGATCCCCATCGCCGCGAGGAGGAGCACGGGCGAGAGGAACCGACTCACGACCATCCCGCGCCACGTCCGACGCAGCAGCGTGAGGTGGAAGCCCATCAAGCCCCACGTGCGCTCGACCACTGACAGCGGTCGGCGTGCCCCGGGGACAAGGCGGGACTGAGGGACGGCGCTCATCAGTCGATCAGCGTCCGGCCGGTGAGGTGCAGGAAGACGTCCTCCAGGGTCGAGCGCCGCACCAGGGTCGACAACGGCTCGACTCCCGCACGAGAGACCGCCGTGGCCGCTGCATCCCCGTCCTGGGCGTAGATGAGCACGCGGTCGGGCAGGACCTCCATCCGCTCACCGATGCCGTCGAGTGCCGTAGCGGGCTCGGCGTGGTCGTCGGTGTCATAGCGGACCTCGACGACCTCACGCGTCGAGTGCTCGGCGATCAGCGCCCTCGGACTCCCCTCGGCGACGATCCGTCCGTGGTCCATGACGACGAGCCGGTCGCACAACTGCTCCGCCTCGTCCATGTAGTGCGTCGTCAGGATCAGGGTCACGCCCTGACGCTTGAGTCGAAACAGCCTGTCCCACAACACATGTCGCGCCTGCGGATCGAGCCCCGTGGTCGGCTCGTCGAGCAGGAGCAACTCAGGATTGTTGATGAGCGAGCGCGCGATGACGAGGCGACGCTTCATGCCCCCGGACAGCGGCTCGACCTTGTCCTTGCGCCGCTCGGTGAGCTGCGCAAAATCGAGCAACTCGTCCGCACGCGCCCGCACCTCGGCCTTGGTGAGGCCGAAGAAGCGTCCGTAGACCCAGAGGTTCTCCTCGACGGACAGTTCCTCATCGAGCCGGTCCTGCTGCGGACAGTTGCCCAGCCGCGCCTTGATCGCCGGACCATCCACCGCGGGGTCGAGCCCGAAGATTCGCAACTCCCCCGAGGTCACCGGCGACACTGCGGCCACCATGCGCATCGTCGAGGACTTGCCGGCACCATTGGGGCCGAGGAAGCCGAAGGACTCCCCCTTGCGCACCTCGAAGTCGATCCCGTCGACCGCGGTGAAATCGCCGAAGGTCTTGGTCAGGCCCTTGGCGCTGAGCATCACGTCGTCGGTCACGAGGGGTCACGCTACCCAAGGGCGGGGACTGCGGTCACTCGAGATTGTGCCGAAGACGACAGTCTATTCGGCGCCCTCGAGCAGCAATCGAGTGATCTCCGCGGCCGATGCCTCACGGGCTGCCGCATGGCCCGTCCCGGCCCAGAGGTGGACCAGCTCGGGCTGCCCGGTCGCCTTGCCGTGTGCTCGCAACGGCGCCGTCACATGGTGGACGTGCGGATAGGCCGCGGGTGCGTGGTGTCCGAAGAGTTCGATCCACGTAGTCGTCAGCGCACGCGCACTCCGTCCTGTGAACGCTCGCGTGACCGTCGTGCCCACCCGGGTCGCCAAGGCGTGCCGGTGGACATCGGCGGTGCCCGCCTCGTGCGATCTCAGGTATGCCGTGCCGCTGGCCACCGCCGTCGCCCCGGCTCCCAGCAGGGATCGGACATCGTCGGCCGTGGCCACACCGCCCGCGGCGATGACTGGCAGTGAGGTGTGCTCGAGCACGGCTGCGAGGAGGGCTGAGGCGCCGAGTTGCACCTCGCCGGTGTCGGTGGGCCCCCCGCGGTGACCGCCCGCCTCCCAGCCCTGGGCGACGATCCCGTCGACGCCCAGGGCGTGCGCCCACTCGACCTCGTCCGGATCGTTGAGGGTCACCCACACCTCGATGCCCTCGCCCTGCAGTCGATCGACCACATCGGCCGGTGGCCAGCCGAAGGAGAAGGACACGAGCGGTGGCCTCACGTGCGCGAGCAGTTCGACCTTGGCCGCGAAATGGTCGTCCTCCCAACGGGGTTGGCCCAACTCCACGCCGGCGAGCTCGGCCCACGGACCCAGCTCCACGGCATACGCCTCCGCTTGTGCCATGCGGGAAGGGTCATCGGGAGAAGGCGCAAAGACGTTGACACCGAACGGAATTGACCCGATCACGGCGCGCAATGAGGCGATGTCGGCCGCCAAGCGCTCAGGGGTGAGATAGGCGCCGGCGAGGAAGGGGAAGCCGCCGGCCCCGGCGACGGCGGCCGCCAGGGCCACGGTGCTCGGTCCACCCGCCATCGGGGCCAGGATGAGCGGTCGGTCCACCAGGGTCATGGCTGCGCCCTCTCGGTCGGGTCAGGTGCGCTTGGCCGGGAGATCACGACCGAGTCGTCGCTCTTCGGGGATCTCGAAGTCGACGCAGATGGCCTCCCAGATGGTGCGCGGCGGGACGCCATCGGCGAGGAGTTGCTCGGCGGTGCCGCGCAAGGCCGTGATGGAGTGCGAGGAGATCACGGTCAGGGCATAGCCCGCGCCGAACTCCTCGGCCATCAACTCCCGGAACTTGCTCTCGCGCACGCGGCGAGTCTATGCCGCCGGTTGGACGTGGCCATGAGCGCGCGGACCCCGGCCACTGGCGCACCCATGCCTGCACCACCAGGCAGTCTCTGCGAACTCAGTCGCTCACCCTGGCCAGTGGCGCACCCATACCTGCACCACCAGTCAGCCTCAGCGCGCGCGGGTGATGTCGGTGCCTCGTGGCAGGCTGGGGCGGTCATGGCCGGACCGGACGCGAGCACAGTGCTCGACCGCTTCTCCCCGCCCACGCACGAGTGGTTCCGCGGGAGTTTCAGCGCGCCCACGACCGCCCAGATCGGGGCGTGGGAGTCGATCAGTTCGGGTGAGCACACGCTCGTCGTGGCCCCGACCGGGTCGGGCAAGACGCTGTCGGCCTTCCTCTGGGCCCTCGATCGGATCGCCGCGTCACCGCGACCTGAGGAGAAGAAGGCCCGATGTCGGGTCCTCTACATCTCGCCCATGAAGGCACTCGCCGTCGACGTCGAGCGCAACCTGCGCTCACCGCTCGTCGGCATCGGGCATGCCGCAACACGACTCGGGGCGACGCCGCCTGACATCCAGGTCAGTGTCCGCACCGGCGACACCCCCGCCGACGAGCGCCGAGCGTTCGCGCGCACCCCGAGCGACATCCTCATCACGACCCCGGAGTCGCTCTTCCTGCTGTTGACCTCCGCCGCGCGTGAATCGCTCGTCGGGATCGAGTCGGTCATCATCGACGAGGTCCACGCCCTCGCCGGATCCAAGCGGGGCGCCCACCTCGCGCTCAGCCTGGAGCGGCTCGACGCCCTGCTGCCGCAGCCCGCTCAGCGGATCGGCCTCTCGGCCACGGTGCGACCGGTCGAGGAGGTCTCGCGTTATCTCGCCGGTGGGCGGCCCGTCACGATCGTCCAGCCGCCCTCGACCAAGGAGTGGGACCTCGAGGTCGTCGTCCCGGTCCCGGACATGAGTGAGTTGGGCAATCCGACGGGAGACCTGTCGGGTCCCGCGGCCGGAGCCGAGGCGCGCGCCTCGATCTGGCCCCATGTCGAGCAGCGCATCGTCGACCTCGTCGCCGAACACCGCTCGACGATCATCTTCGCCAACTCACGCCGACTCGCCGAGCGGCTCACGACGCGGCTCAACGAGATCTGGCACGAACGACTCGAGGCCGTCGAAGGCATCGCCGATGGCCCGGCCGACGACCCGTGGGCGACGCCGCCCACACGTGAACCGAG
Source organism: Phycicoccus sp. (assembly GCA_035418665.1). Taxonomy (GTDB): domain Bacteria; phylum Actinomycetota; class Actinomycetes; order Actinomycetales; family Dermatophilaceae; genus Phycicoccus_A. The sequence continues at coordinate 122 of DAOLRO010000167.1, read as the reverse complement.
TCGACCCCCGGCTCAGATCATGGCGCAGGCCGGCGCTTCGTCCGGCGCTCCGGCCATCCTCGCTCGGGCCCACCACGGATCGGTCAGCCGCGAGCAACGCCTCGAGATCGAGGAAGCCCTCA
>DAOLRO010000166.1:0-6654 GCA_035418665.1 Phycicoccus sp. | reverse complement strand
AAGACGGCCGACAGGCCGGCCCCGACGATGGCGACCCACAGGTAGCCGTTCGCCGACGCGAGCCCGAAGAAGGCGATGCCGATGACCACGGCCAACGACGCGCCGGCCGTGACACCGAGGATGCCGGGATCGGCAAGTGGGTTGCGGGTCACGCCCTGCATGACCGCACCCGACAGGGCGAGCGCGGCGCCCACGAGCAGGGCGAGAAGTGTGCGCGGCAATCGCTTGGCGACGGCCGCCTGCCCAATCGTGTCCTGGTGCCCCTGGAGCGCGAGCCACACGTCCGACGGCTCGACCGACCGCGCGCCCCAGATGACGGAGGCGATCGAGACGGCGACGACGAGGACCACGGCCAGAGCCATGATCAGCAGCCGACGACCATGACGACTGACCGGACGCCTCATCCCCGCGGGGGAGGCGTCCGGTGCCGTCGTCGTCAGGAGTGCTTGCGTCACACGTTCTTCTTCAGCGCCTCGGACAGGGCCTTGAGGTAGTCGGGCAGGGTCTTCTTGATCGACAGCGGCGAGGGGTTCGCCGAGGCCGCGATGGGTGTCGCGTCCGGGAGGATCGCGACGGCGCCCTTCTTCACGGCCGGAATCTGCGCGAGCAGCGGATCGGACTGGACCTTGCCGAGCAGGTCGGCGGGTGCATAGGTGACGGCCACGTCGACGTCCTTGAACTCGTCGGCCTTCTCCGAACTCACCTGGAGGTAGAAGTCCTTGGAGTCCTTGCTCATCGTCTCGACAATCGCGGGCGTGCCCATCCCGAACTCCTTGAGGAAGCCGGGGCGGGTGTCGTGCGTGGTGTACATCCCGATCTGGCTCAGGTCCTTGGGGTCGAAGTAGGACCAGAGGACCTTCTTGCCGGCCAGCTCGGGGTTCTTGGCGAACTCGTCCCTGACGAAGCTCTCGAGGTCCTTGACCAGCGCCTCGCCCTCGGCCTTGAGACCGAGCGCGGTGCTGTTGAGCGTGACCATGTCCTGCCAGGACGTGCCCCAGGCGACCTCGGGGTAGGCGACGACCGGAGCGATCTTGGTCAGGGTGTCGTATTCCTCCTGCGTCAGGCCCGAGTAGGCCGCGAGGATGACGTCGGGCTTGGTGTTGGCCACGCCCTCGAAGTCGATGCCGTCGTCCTCGTCGAAGAGCGGCGGGGTCTGCGCCTTCAGCTCGGTGAGTTTGTCCTCGACCCAGGGCAGGACGCCGTCGTTGTCGTCGTCACCCCAGAGCGCCTCGGCCATGCCGACCGGCACGATGCCCAGCGCCAGCGGCACCTCGTGGTTGGCCCAGCCGACCGTGGCCACGCGCACCGGCTTCTTCTCGATCGTGGTCTTGCCGTAGTGGTGCTCGATCGTGACCGGGAAGGCCGCAGCATCCCCTCCGGCGCCAGCGGTCGCACCGGAGTCGGTCGAGGTGGAGCCCGAGCCACAACCGGCAAGGACGAGTGCGGCCGAGGCGGCCAGAGCGGTCGCGATGGCTGTCGCGCGCGAAGGAAGGAAGGACATGACCCTGCTCTCTTAGTTAGGGAAGCCTTACCTTAGAACACGCAGGGCTGGCCGTGGCAAGTCACCGGTCCCACAGGGTGAAAACCCCGACGCGACCTCAGTGGGCGGTCGTGCCCTCGCGACTGAGGCCGAGAGCGATCCGGGAGCGGCCGGCATACGCAATCAATGCGGCGATCGCGGCGGCCGCCACCGGGAGGGCGTATGCCGGGTGGGCACCGATCGCTTCGACGAGGACTCCGCCGATGGCCGTGCCCGCAGAAATGCCGACGAGGATGCCCGTGACGGCGACCGCCATGCCCTCGGTGATGAGCGCCGGAGGGACGAGCCTCTGGGCGAGGGTCAGCGCGGTGATGAGCATGGGGGCTGTGGCCGAACCGGCGACGAACATGATCCCGGCCAGCGCCCAGAGGTGGTCGGTGAGCAGGACCGGCGCCTGAAGCAGGCACATGGCGCCGGCCAGCAGGACGAAGCGGCGACCGATGCGGTCACCAAGTTTGCGGGCACCGAAGAGGAGCCCGGAGATCGCCGAGCCGAGGGCGAAGGCGGCGAGGATGGTGCTCGAGAAGGCCTTGGCTCCGGCCTCATCGGCGACGGCGACCGCGACCACCTCGTTGGCACCGAAGAGCACGCCGACGAGGAAGAGGGCCGAGGCCAGGACGAGCATGCCGGGGCGGTGGATGGCCAAGCCGGTGGGGCGGTCCTCGTGGGGCGTGACGACCGGTTCGGTGGTCCGCTCGGCGAGGAAGAGGAAGGCCCCTCCGGCGAAGAGGATCTGGGCGAGGATCAGCCCGGCCTCGGGGAAGAGGGTCGTTGAGACGAGCACGCCGAGGACGGGCCCGACGACGAAGGCGAGTTCCTCGAGGACCTGCTCGAGCGACATGGCGGTGTGGAGCTTGTCGGGTTGGTCCTTGAAGAGGAAGGCCCAGCGGGCGCGCGACATCGGGCCGACCTCGGGCAGCATCGCCGACAGTCCGTAGCCGACGAAGAGCATCCACGTGGGCGCGCCGGTCCAGGAGACCCACACCGTGAAGAAGGTGGCGAGCGAGCAGATCAGGATGGCGGGGAGGGCAATCCGACGCTGGCCGTGCTTGTCGATGAGACGGCCGAGGACGGGTGCCGCGATGGCCAGGACGAGGACACCGACGGCCGAAACGGCGCCGGCGAGGGCATAGGAGTCGCGCCGACTCGAGATCATCACGATGACCGCGACCCCGAACATCGCGCCACCGATGCGAGAGATCGTCGCGCCGATGATGAACTGCTTGGCTCCCGGGACGGAGAAGAGGGGTCGGTAGCCAGCGATCACCGATCAATGATCAGGGGTGGAGGGGCCAGTCCCGAAATCCCGGCGATTTCCGTATGCCGTGGGGCTGGGTTCCGCCGTGGGGCTGGGGCCGGCTCCGTGGGCTGGGTCAGGCCTCGACGCCCAAGTAGGCCTGGACCACCTTGTCATCGGCGAGCAACTCGGCCGCAGGTCCGGCGTGCACGATCTCGCCACTGGCCAGGACATAGCCGTGGTCCGCCGCCCGCAGAGCCCGTCGGGCGTTCTGCTCCACGAGGACGACTGTGGTGCCGCTGGATCGGATGTCCTCGATGACCCGGAAGATCTCGTCGACGATCTTGGGGGCCAGGCCCATGGAGGGTTCGTCGAGAAGGAGCACTCGGGGCCCGGCGACCAGGGCACGGCCGATCGCGAGCATCTGCTGCTCGCCGCCGGACAGCGCTCCCGCGGGGAGGGACCGTCGATCACCGAGCACCGGGAAGCGATCGTAGACACCGTCGATGGCCGCCGAGTCGCCGCTGTGCCACGCGCCGAGTTGGAGGTTCTCGTGGATCGTGAGCGTGCCGAGGATCTGGCGACCCTCGGGCACCTGGACGATCCCCTGCTCGACCAGTCGGTGCGCAGGCACCTTGGTGATGTCACGCCCCTCGAAGAGGACATGGCCGCCCTTGGGCCGGATGACTCCGGTGACGGCGTTGATGATCGAGGACTTGCCGGCCCCATTGGCGCCGACCAAGGTGACCAGACCGCCGGGCGCGACCTCGAAGGACACCTCCCGCACCGCTTGCACCCGTCCGTAGGCCACCGTGAGGTCGCTGACCTTGAGGATCGGCTCACCGGGGTTGGACCGAATCTTCGCCTCGCGGCGCTCGTCGGCGCTCATGCCGCTCCCTCCTCGTCCGCAGAGCCGAGGTAGGCCTCGACGACCGCCGGGTCGGCCGCGACCTCCTCGGGAGTGCCCTGGGCGATGACCTCACCGAAGTTGAGCACCACGACCCGGTCACACGTCCGCATGACCATGCCGACGTTGTGCTCGATGAGCAGGATCGTCAGGCCCTCCTTGGCGAGCGAGCCGATGAGCTCGGACAGGGAGTCCGCCTCGACATGGTTCATGCCCGCGGCCGGCTCATCGAGGATGAGCAGGCTCGGGTCGGACGCCAGCGCCCGGGCGATCTCGAGGCGACGCTGGTCGCCATAGGACAGGGCCGACGCCTGATTGCGCGCTTTGTCCGCCAACCCGACCCGCTCCAGACAGCGCATGGCGTGCTCGAGGGCAGCCCGCTCGTCAGCCCGCGCCGAGGGCAGCCAGATGAGTCGACGGAGCAGGGTCGGCTTGCTCACGAGGTGGGCGCCGACAACGACGTTGTCGAGCACCGACAGCCGCGCGAAGAGCTTGGAGTGCTGGAAGGTCCGGCTCACTCCAGCCGCCGCCACCTTGTGCACCGGCGTCTTGCCGGGCTGCACGCCCAGGACGGTGGCGGTGCCGGTGGTGCTCGGGATCAGGCCACTGATGATGTTGACGAGCGTCGTCTTGCCGGCGCCGTTGGGTCCGATGAGCCCGAGCACTTCCCCACTGCGGGCCGTGAGAGTGACGTCGCGGACGGCGTGGACGCCGCCGTAGTCCTTGCCGAGTCCGGCGAGTTCGATCACGGTCTCCCCGGCGGCCGGGTGCTGTCGTCGCTCAAAACGCGCAGGTATGCCGTCCGCGTCGTCCCGCGCGGGCGTCACCTTGGGCGTGCGGCGGGGGATGAAACTGGCGAGCCCACCGGGCAGGAAGAGGATGACCAGGAGCAGGAGAAGGCTGGAGAGGAAGGGTCGCACCCATCCGGCCTCGATACCCAGGGAGCGCTGGAGCTCTGGGACGAGGGTGAGGAAGGCGCTGCCGAGCAGCGGACCCACGAACATCGTCGATCCACCCGCGACGGCCGTGACGAGACCGTCGATCGCAGTACCGAAGGCGAAGTCCTCCGGGGCCAGGAGGCGGACGAAGTAGGCCCACAGCACGCCATACATCCCCGCGACGGCCCCAGCGGTCACGAAGGCGAGCATTCGATGGCGACCCACATCTATGCCCATGGCACGAGCGGCGAGTTCGTCCTCACGGATCGCCTCGAGGGCCCGGCCGTGACGCGACGGCCCCTGCCGCCAGAACCAATAGGCGACGAGGGCCAGCAGGAACCACGCCACCCCCGGCGTGAGGATCTTGGGGACGCGCATGCCACTCGCGCCACCGGTCCACTCCATGTTGATGATGAGGATCCGGACGGCCTCGGCAAAGGCCAGGGTGGCGATCGCGAGGAAGACACCTCGCAGGCGCATGGTCGGCAGCCCGAGGACGAAGGCGGCCGCGGCGCCGACGACCATCCCGACGACCAATGCGATGGCCAACGTCACCCACGGTCCGACATCGGCCGGCTTGGGCGCCACGACGACCGCCGAGAAGGCCGCCAGCGCGGCGAAGCCCGCCTGGGCCAAACTGAGTTGGCCGGCGACGAGGACCGCATAGAAGGAGTACGCGAAGATCGCGCCCAGGGCGATGAAGACGAGCGTCGACGGGCTCAGCAACTGCGTGAGCACTCAGACCTCCCGCACCCGACGCGCGCCGAAGAGGCCCTGAGGTCGGACGAGGAGGATGAGGAAGAGCAACCCGAAGGCCACCATGTCGCGCCAACTCGACCCGACGTATTGCACTGCGAACACCTCGGCCAGGCCCAGCGCCAACCCGCCGACGAGGGCACCACTGAGGGATCCCATGCCGCCGACGATGATGACCGCCAGGCCCTTGAGCTCGATGGCCGAGCCCATGCCGAGTTGGGCGCTGTTGACGTTCATCGCGAAGAGCGCACCCGCGACCGCACCGAGCGCCGACGAGAGCGCGAAGGTGCTCGTGCGGATCCGGCTCACGTTGATGCCGAGCACCGTTGCGGCCGTGGGGTTCTCGGCGATGGCACGCATTCCCCGTCCGAGCCGACTGCGTCGGACGAGCAGGGTGAGCACGACCATGAGGACGATCGAGATGACGAGGATCGCCACCTGGAGAAGAGTCACCTGGGCTCCCGCGATGGTGTAGCGCTCATCCGGGAAGGAGTCCGCAGGGAAGCGACGCGTGTCCGGGCCGTAGCGGGCCTGGAGCAGCGCGATGAAGATGCCTCCGAGCGCGATCGAACTGATCAGCCCCGCGAAGTGGGCATCAGGTCTCCCCCGGAGCGGGCGGAAGGCCACCCACTCGATGAGGACTCCGAGCAGAGCACCCACGAGCAGGACGATCGGCAACGCCACCCAGATCGAGAGCCCGGCGACCTCGACCAGCTCGATCCCCACGAAGGCCGCGACCGCGAAGACGGCCGGGTGCGCGAGGTTGAGTTGGTCGAGGATGCCGAAGACGAGCGTGAAGCCGATGGCGAACAGCGCGTAGATGGACCCGATGAAGATCCCGTTGAGCAGTTGCTGCATGCCCCACTCCTCACTTCAGGACGGTGAACGCACCATCCTTGACGACCTGGACGACAGCGTCGTGCTCGGCGTCGCGGTCAGCGTTGATGGAGATCGTGCCCAGCGGGGTCTTGAGGTCCTTGATCGCGCCCAGCCCGGCCTTGATGTCGTCGCGCTCGGCCGAGCACTTCGCCCGGACGGCGTGGTCGATGAGGAGCATCCCGGTGTAGGCCTGCGCGGCGAACTGGTCCGGCCCGGCACCGTTCTTGGCCTTGAAGTCGGCCATGAACTTGGTGTTCTCCTCGTTGCTCGACGCGGAGTTCCACGCGGCCCCGACGACGACACCCTCAGCCGCGGCGCCGGCGTCCTTCATGAGGCGCGGGTTGTTGAAGCCGTTGCCGCCGATGATCGGCGCCGTGATGCCGAGCTCGCGGGCCTG